>NZ_JBHYJX010000009.1:0-247996 GCF_042740985.1 Streptomyces sp. NPDC058985
GAGAAGTACCAGCTCAAGCCACGCGACTGGGCCGCCGCCGCCCGCGAGGGCCGCACCATCGCCCCCCTCATCACCAAGCTCAACACCATCCGGCGTGCGAACCCGGCACTCCACCAGCTGCGCGATCTGCACTTCCATCCCACGGACAAGGAGGAGGTGATCGCCTACTCGAAGCGGCAGGGGTCGAACACGGTTCTGGTGGTCGCCAACCTCGACCCCCACCACACCCAGGAGGCCACGGTCTCGTTGGACATGCCGCAACTCGGCCTGGACTGGCACGAGTCGGTGCCGGTGCGCGACGAGCTGACCGGCGAGACCTACCACTGGGGCAGGGCCAACTATGTGCGCCTGGAGCCGGGCCGTTCGCCCGCGCACGTCTGCACGGTTCTGCGACCGTCCCACCCGCAGATCGGAGGGTCACCCACCATATGATCGTCAACGAGCCCGTGCCGGACACCTTCGAGGACACCCCGGCCAAGGACCGCGACCCGGACTGGTTCAAACGAGCCGTCTTCTACGAGGTCCTCGTCCGCTCCTTCCAGGACAGCAACGGCGACGGCGTCGGCGACCTCAAGGGCCTGACCGCCAAGCTGGACTACCTGCAGTGGCTGGGCGTGGACTGCCTCTGGCTCCCGCCCTTCTTCAAGTCACCGCTCCGGGACGGCGGTTACGACGTCTCCGACTACACCGCGGTGCTTCCCGAGTTCGGCGACCTCGCCGATTTCGTCGAGTTCGTCGACGCCGCCCACCAGCGCGGCATGCGCGTCATCATCGACTTCGTCATGAACCACACCAGCGACCAGCACCCGTGGTTCCAGGAGTCCCGCAAGAACCCCGACGGCCCCTACGGCGACTACTACGTCTGGGCCGACGACGACACCCAGTACGCGGACGCCCGCATCATCTTCGTGGACACCGAGGCGTCCAACTGGACCTACGACCCGGTGCGCAAGCAGTACTTCTGGCACCGGTTCTTCTCCCACCAGCCGGACCTCAACTACGAGAACCCGGCCGTGCAGGAGGAGATGATCTCCGGGCTGAAGTTCTGGCTGGACCTGGGCATCGACGGGTTCCGGCTGGACGCGGTGCCGTACCTGTACGCCGAAGAGGGCACCAACTGCGAGAACCTGCCGCGTACCCACGAGTTCCTGAAGCGGGTGCGCAAGGAGATCGACGCGCAGTACCCGGACACGGTGGTGCTGGCCGAGGCCAACCAGTGGCCCGAGGACGTGGTCGACTACTTCGGCGACTACTCCGCGGGCGGCGACGAGTGCCACATGGCGTTCCACTTCCCGGTCATGCCGCGCATCTTCATGGCGGTCAGAAGAGAGTCGCGCTACCCGGTCTCCGAGATCCTCGCCAAGACCCCGGCCATCCCGTCCGGCTGCCAGTGGGGCATCTTCCTGCGCAACCACGACGAGCTGACCCTGGAAATGGTCACCGACGAAGAGCGCGACTACATGTACGCGGAGTACGCCAAGGACCCGCGGATGCGCGCCAACATCGGCATCCGGCGGCGCCTGGCCCCGCTCCTCGACAACGACCGCGACCAGATCGAGCTGTTCACCGCGCTGCTGCTCTCCCTGCCCGGCTCGCCGATCCTCTACTACGGCGACGAGATCGGCATGGGCGACAACATCTGGCTCGGCGACCGCGACGCGGTGCGCACCCCGATGCAGTGGACGCCGGACCGCAACGCCGGCTTCTCGTCGTGCGACCCGGGACGGCTGTTCCTGCCGACGATCATGGACCCGGTCCACGGCTACCAGGTGACGAACGTCGAGGCGTCGATGGCCTCGCCCTCGTCGCTGCTGCACTGGACCCGGCGCATGATCGAGATCCGCAAGCAGAACCCGGCCTTCGGACTCGGCACCTACACGGAACTGCCCTCTTCCAACCCGGCCGTCCTGGCCTTCCTGCGTGAGTACGAGGACGACCTGGTGCTGTGCGTCCACAACTTCTCGCGGTTCGCGCAGCCCACCGAACTCGACCTCAGCGCCTTCGGGGGACGCCACCCGGTGGAGCTGTTCGGCGGAGTCCGCTTCCCCGCGGTCGGCGACCTGCCGTACCTGCTGACCCTCGGGGGCCACGGCTTCTACTGGTTCCGGCTCCGCAAGGACGCCGTCTGACCGAGCCCCCGGGCGGGACGGTTTCCACCGCCCCGCCCGGGGCACGCATCAGTAACACCCCGACGATCCGGGGAAAGGACGCTACGCCATGCCGGAAGCCGTCACACGCACCGTCACGAGCCCGCCGGGCCTCCTAGCGTCTCTTGATCCACTTCTGCGGGACTGGCTGCCACGGCAGCGCTGGTTCGCCGGCAAGGGACGCCCGGTCACCGGCTTCTCGCTGGTCGCCGCCACCGACCTGCTCCCCGCCGACTCCCGGCTGGGCCTCCACCACGTGCTGGTCCGCGCCCACCAGCAGTCCTCCCCCGCCGCGGGCGCGCCCGAGGAGCCCGGCGACTGCTACCAGCTGCTCATAGGCACGCGCGAGGCGCTCCCGCCCCGGCTGGCGCCCGCGCTGATCGGACACGTGACCGAGGGCCCGTCCGCCGGCCGCACCGCCTACGACGCCCTGTACGACACCCGGCCCGCCGAGGTGCTCCTGGAGGCCATGCGCACCGGGGCCCGTATCGGCGGGCTCCGCTTCGAGCGGGAGGAGGACCGCGAGATACGCGCCGGCCTGGTGCCGCGGCTGATGACCGCCGAGCAGTCGAACTCGTCGGTCGTGTTTGGAGATACGTTCATTCTCAAGGTGCTGCGCCGGATCGTGCCCGGCGTCAACCCCGACCTGGAGCTGCCGCTGGCGCTGGCCCGCGAGGGCAGCGCCCGGGTGCCCGCCCCGGCGGGCTGGATGACGGCCGACCTGGACGGCCGGACCTGGGTGCTGGGGGTGCTCCAGCCGTACCTGCAGGGCGCGACCGACGGCTGGGAGCTGGCGCTGCGCGAACTGGCCAAGGGCGAGGACTTCGCCGCCGAGGCGCGGGCGCTCGGCCGGGCCACCGCCGAGGTGCACACCGCGCTGGCCCGCGCGCTGCCGACCGTCACCCTCGGCCACGCCCAGGTGCGGCAGCTCGCCGACGGCATGATCGCGCGGCTGGAGGAGGCCGCCCGGGCGGTGCCCTCGCTGCGGCCGTACGCGCCCGCCCTGCGCACCACCTTCACCGCGCTGGGCGACCTGGCGGCCGAGGGCCGCACCTGGACCGCGCAGCGCGTCCACGGCGATCTGCACCTCGGCCAGTGCCTGCGCTCGCCCACCGGGCGGTGGTCGCTGATCGACTTCGAGGGGGAGCCCGCGAAACCGCTGGCCGAGCGCCGGCTGCCGCAGCCGACGGTGCGGGACGTCGCCGGGATGCTGCGTTCCTTCGACTACGCGGCGCACTCGGCCGAGGCTCCGGTACCGGGATGGGCCGCGGGCTGCCGGGCAGCCTACTGCACCGGGTACGCGGAGGCCGGCGGCGGCGACCCGCGCACCGATCCGGTGCTGCTGCGCGCCTACGAGACCGACAAGGCGGTCTACGAGGTCCTGTACGAGGCACGGCACCGTCCCGACTGGCTCCCGGTGCCGCTGGCCGCGGTCCGCCGCCTGTCGGCACCCGAACCGGCCTGACGCCCCCGCTGTTGCTCCCACTCGCCCAGGAGGCTCCACCCGTGACCCCCCGCCCCTCGTCCAGCGGTCCCGACCCGAAGAAGACGGCCGCCAAGCAGGCGGCCGAGAAGAAGACGACCGACAAGCAGGCCGCCGCGAAGAAGTCACCCTCGAAGAAGACGGCCAAGACGGCTAAGACGACCGACAGGGCCGGGACGGCGAAGGCCGGCGTGAAGAAGACCGCGACGAAGAAGAGCGCCACGAAGAAGGCGGTGGCGAGCAAGGCGGTGGCCGGCAAAGCCGTGCCCAAGAAGGCCATGACGAAGAAGGCCACCGCAAAGGAGGCCACCGCCAAGAAGCCCCCTGCCCATGAGCCTGCCGCCCGGAAGGTCACCGCTCCCGCCGTCGAGATCGCCGTCTCCCCCTCCCTGGACGCCGGCGACCGGGGACGGCTGCTGGCCGGCACGCACCACGACCCCCACTCCGTGCTCGGCGCCCACCGGGTGCCCGGCGGGGTCGCCTTCCGGGTCCTGCGGCCGTACGCCCGCCAGGTGACCGTCCTCTCCGGCGACCTGCGCGTCGAGCTGCACGACGACGGGGACGGCTTCTTCTCCGGGCTGCTGCCCCTGCGGGAGGTCCCCCTGCACCGGCTGCGCGTGGCGTACGAGGAGACGGTGCAGGAGGTCGAGGACCCGTACCGCTTCCTGCCCACACTGGGCGAGCTGGACCTGCACCTGATCGGCGAGGGCCGGCACGAGCAGCTGTGGCAGGCGCTGGGCGCGCACCCGATGACCCACGACGGCGTCGCGGGCACCCGCTTCACGGTGTGGGCGCCGAACGCGCGCGGGGTCCGGGTGGCCGGCGGCTTCAACTTCTGGGACGGCACCGGCCACCCCATGCGGTCGCTGGGCGCCACCGGGGTGTGGGAGCTGTTCCTGCCCGGCGTCGGCGCGGGCGAGCTGTACAAGTTCGAGATCACCCGCGCCGACGGCTCGCGCACCTTCCGCGCCGATCCGCTGGCCCGCGCCACGGAGGTCCCGCCGGCCACCTCGTCCGTCGTCCACGCCTCGCACTACACCTGGGGCGACGAGGAGTGGCTGGCCCACCGCGCCGACGCGCCCGCGCACGAGGCCCCGATGTCGGTGTACGAGGTCCACCTGGCCTCCTGGCGGCCGGGACTGACGTACCGGGAACTGGCCGAACAGCTCCCCGCGTACGTGGCCGACCTCGGCTTCACGCACGTCGAGCTGATGCCGGTCGCCGAGCACCCCTTCGGCGGCTCCTGGGGCTACCAGGTCACCGGCTTCTACGCGCCCACGGCCCGCCTCGGCGACCCCGACGACTTCAAGTACCTGGTGGACCGGCTGCACCAGGCCGGCATCGGTGTCCTGATGGACTGGGTGCCGGCGCACTTCCCGCGCGACGACTGGGCGCTGGCCGAGTTCGACGGGCGCCCGCTGTACGAGCACTCCGACCCGCTGCGGGCCGCGCACCCGGACTGGGGGACGCTGGAGTTCGACTTCGGGCGGCGCGAGGTGCGCAACTTCCTCGTCGCCAACGCCGTGTACTGGTGCGAGGAGTTCCACATCGACGGGCTGCGGGTCGACGCGGTCGCCTCGATGCTCTACCTGGACTACTCGCGCGAGCCCGGGCAGTGGACGCCCAACGCGCGGGGCGGCCGGGAGAACCTGGACGCGGTGGCGTTCCTCCAGGAGATGAACGCCACGGTGTACCGGCGGGTGCCGGGCGTCGTGACCGTCGCCGAGGAGTCGACGGCCTGGGACGGGGTCACCCGGGCCACCCACCACAAGGGGCCGAGCGGCTTCGGCGGGCTCGGGTTCGGGCTGAAGTGGAACATGGGCTGGATGCACGACTCGCTCCAGTACATGAGCCACGAGCCGGTGCACCGCAGGTACCACCACGGGGAGATGACCTTCTCCATGGTGTACGCCTACAGCGAGAACTACGTGCTGCCGATATCCCACGACGAGGTCGTGCACGGCAAGCGGTCGCTGGTGTCCAAGATGCCCGGCGACTGGTGGCAGCAGCGCGCGAACGAGCGGGCGTACCTGGCCTTCATGTGGGCCCATCCCGGCAAGCAACTGCTGTTCATGGGGCAGGAGTTCGCGCAGGGCGCCGAGTGGTCCGAGGCGCACGGCCCCGACTGGTGGCTCCTCGACCCGGAGTACGGGGCGGCGGCGGACCACCGGGGCGTGCGGGATCTGGTGCGGGACCTGAACACCGTCTACCGGACCACCCCCGCGCTGTGGCGGCTCGACACCCATCCGTCCGGGTTCGCCTGGGTGGTCGGGGACGCCGCCGAGGACAACGTGCTGGCGTTCCTGCGGCTGGACGCCGACGGCACCCCGCTGCTCGCCGTGTCGAACTTCGCCCCGGTCGTCCGCGCCGACTACCGCCTCGGCGTCCCGGACGACGTCCCCGCCTGGCACGAGGTGCTCAACACCGACGCCGCGCGCTACGGCGGCGGCGACGTGGGCAACCCGGACCCGGTGAAGCCGGAGCCGCAGGGCTGGCACGGACGGCCGGCGAGCGTGCGGCTGACCCTGCCGCCGCTGGCGACGGTGTGGTTGCGTCCGGCGTGACGGCGGCTCCCCGGCCGCCGACGGCGGCGGCCGGGTCCCCCGCGCGGTCGCCTATCCGGCCGCGTCCACCAGCCCCTTCGGCAGCGGCCCGGTGTGCAGGACGCCGAGCCGCTGGGTGGCGCGGGTGAGGGCCACGTAGAGGTCGCTGGTGCCGTAGCGGCCCGGCTCGACGACGAGGACGGAGTCGAACTCCAGGCCCTTGGACTGGCGCGGGTCGAGCAGGACGACCGTCCGCGTCAGGTCCGGCTCGGCGCCCGGCGTCACGCCGTCCAGCCGGGCGGCCAGGACCCGGTGCAGCTCGCGCGGTGCGATGACGGCGAGGCGCCCCTCCTCGGGGGTCAGCTCCCGGACGGCCTGGGCGACGGCGGCCGGGAGGTCTCCGGTGGCGCGGACCCAGGGGCGTACGCCCGTGGAGCGTACCGAACTCGGCGGCGCGAACTCCGGGTCCTCGGCCCGCACGACGGCCGCCGCCACGTCCATGATCTCGGCCGGGGTGCGGTAGTTGACGCCCAGCCGGGTGTGCTCGAAGCGGTCCTCGACGTAGGGGGCGAGGATCTTCGACCAGGAACCGACTCCGGCCGCCTCCGCGGTCTGCGCCGGGTCGCCGACCAGGGTCATCGAGCGGGTCGGGCAGCGCCGCATCAGCAGCCGCCACGCCATCGGGGACAGCTCCTGCGCCTCGTCCACGATGATGTGCCCGAACGCCCAGGTGCGGTCGGCCGCCGCGCGCTCGGCGGCGCTGCGGTGGTCGTCCTCCTCCTGCCGCTCGGCGAACCGCTCCGCGTCGATGATGTCGTGCGCGGACAGGACCTCGGCGTCGTCCTCGTGCTTGTCCTCGAACTCGTAGGTCCGGGACGCGTACGACACGTCCAGCACGCCCTGCGCGTAGGCGATCTGCTCCGCCCGCTCGCGCTCGGCGCGGGAGCGGGCCACCCGGTCGTCCACGCCGAGCAGTTCCGCGGCCTCGTCCAGCAGCGGCACGTCGGCGACGGTCCAGTGCCGGGTGACCGGGCGGCGCACGGCGGCCGCGTCCTCGGCGGACAGGAACGCCTCGGGGGCGGCGAGGAAGTCGGCGACCAGGCGGCGCGGGGTCAGGCGCGGCCACAGCTGGTCGACGGCGGACCAGACCTCGGGGTTCTCGGCGAGTTCGTCGCGGATCTGCGTGATGTCGCTGGGGTCGAGGAGGTTGGAGCCGTCGTAGGGGTCGGTGCCGATGCGTTCGGCGACCATGTCGGTGAGGGTGTTGAGGATGTGGCCCTCGAAGTGCTCGCGGGCCGCGTTGTGCGGCAGCCGCGTGGCGCGGGTGCGCTCACGGGCGACGTTCACCAGGTCGTCGTCGAGCATCAGGATCTCGCGGTCGTGCTCGATCGCGATCACCGGGTCGGGCAGCGCCTGCCGGTCCCGGACCACTTCGGCGAGCACGTCGGCCATGTCCGCGCGGCCCTTCACCGCCGCCGCCTCGGGGGTGTCCGTCGCCGTGGCCCGCACGCCCGGGTACAGCTCGCCGACCGTCGACAGCAGGACGCCGGTCTCGCCCAGGGAGGGCAGCACCTCACCGATGTAGCCGAGGAAGGCGGGGTTGGGGCCGACGATGAGGACGGCGCGCTTGGCGAGCAGTTCGCGGTGCTCGTAGAGCAGGTAGGCCGCCCGGTGCAGGGCGACGGCGGTCTTGCCGGTGCCGGGGCCGCCCTCGACGACCAGCACGCCCCGGTGCGGGGCGCGGATGATGCGGTCCTGGTCGGCCTGGATGGTCTGCACGATGTCGCCCATGCGGCCGGTGCGCGCGGAGTTCAGCGCCGCCAGCAGCACGGCGTCGCCGGACGGGTCCTCGTGACCGGTCCGCGTCTCGTCGCCGAGGTCCAGGATCTCGTCGTGCAGGGCGGCGACCCGGCGGCCCTCGGTGGCGAGGTGCCGGCGGCGGCGCAGGCCCATCGGGGTGTGGCCGGTCGCCAGGTAGAAGGGGCGGGCGACGTCGGCCCGCCAGTCGATGAGGACCGGGGTGCGTTCGGCGTCGTCGGTGCGCAGCCCGATACGGCCGATGTGGTGGACGTCCCCGGAGGCGAGGTCGATCCGGCCGAAGCAGAGGGAGCCGTCCACCGCGTTGAGCGCGGCGAGCAGCCCGGAGCGCTCGGCCACCAGGATGTCCCGCTCCAGCCTGGCCTGCTGGGGGGTGTTGCCCTGCGCGAGTGCGTCCGTGACCGAGACCTCGGTGTCGCCGCGCAGCGCGTCCACGCGCGCGTAGAGTCCGTCGACGAATTCCTGCTCGTGCCGCAATTCATCGTCCGGAAATTCGGTGTTTGACAATTCCACTCCCGCCCGGATATACTGTGCACACTGAACTTCTTCATGACCTCATTTCCTTGAAGTCACGAATCCCCGAATATACGCAGAGAAATCCCCCGAGCGCAATTGCTCGGGGGATTTCTCGTGCCGCGCGCGGGTCGGCGGCCCACGGTCAGAGCCCGGTCAGAACACGTCGGCCAGCTCCTCCAGCAGCCGCCGCTTGGGCCGGGAGCCCACCATCGACTTCACCGGCTCACCCCCGCGGAACACCATGAAGGTCGGCATCGACAGCACCTTGTACGCGTTCGTCGTCGCCGGATTCCGGTCCACGTTCAGCTGCACCACGCGCAGCCGGCCGCCCTCCTCCTCGGCCACGGCACTGAGCACCGGCGCCATCTGCCGGCACGGCGGGCACCAGTCCGCGGTGAACTCCACCAGCACGGGCAGCTCACTG
The DNA here is from genome assembly GCF_042740985.1 of Streptomyces sp. NPDC058985. Classification (NCBI taxonomy): domain Bacteria; kingdom Bacillati; phylum Actinomycetota; class Actinomycetes; order Kitasatosporales; family Streptomycetaceae; genus Streptomyces; species Streptomyces sp. NPDC058985. The sequence continues at coordinate 8,932 of NZ_JBHYJX010000009.1, forward strand.
CCCAGCACCTCGCTGCCGAACTCCGCGTCCGTCACCTCGGGCACCCCGCTGCTCGTCATGCGTGTCCTCCCAGTTCGCACTTGGGCTCCGGACCCCCCGGAACCGCCGCCTCGGCCCGCGCCAGCTGCGCGCCCACCTGCGCCCGCACGGACGTGAGCTCCTCGATCAGCGCGTCCAACTGCGCCAGCTTGCGCCGGTAGACCACGAGGGACGCCGGGCACGAGTCGCCCTCGGGGTGTCCGGCGCGCAGGCACTCCACGAACGGGCGGGTCTCCTCCAGGTCGAACCCGAAGTCCTGGAGCGTCCTGATCTGCCGCAGCAGCCTCAGGTCGTCCTCGTCGTACGTCCGGTACCCGTTGCCGGTGCGCCGCGCGGGCAGCAGCCCCCGCGATTCGTAGTACCGCAGCGTCCGCGTCGTGGTCCCGGCCCGTGCGGCCAGCTCGCCGATTCGCATGGCACGAACGTAGGCGTTGACCCGGACGTCAAGGCAAGAGGCCCGGCGCCGGGGGGCGCGGGGCCTCTTGCGGGAGGGGGATCGAGCGGCTTGCGGGAGGGACCGGGCGGCTGAGCAACGGGGGGAGCACCTCAGCCGCCCGGAGCGTGCGGGCCGGGCCTCGGACTCAGGCCCGCGCCAGCTCCTTCTCGCCGCCCTGCTCGGGCAGGTCCGGTGCGTCGTCGGCGTCGTCGGCGCCGTGGTGGTCGTCCAGCAGGGTCTTCTCGTCGAAGGGGGCCCGGCCGGCGAGCACCTCCTTCACCCGGTCCTTGTCGATCTCCTTGGTCCAGGTGCCGATCAGGACCGTGGCCACCGCGTTGCCGCCGAAGTTGGTCAGGGCACGGGCCTCGCTCATGAAGCGGTCGATGCCGACGATCAGGCCGATGCCGTCCACCAGGGCGGGCTTGTGCGAGGACAGGCCGCCGGCCAGCGTGGCGAGACCGGCGCCGGAGACACCGGCGGCGCCCTTGGAGGCCACCAGCAGGAAGAGGAGGAGCGGGATCTGCTCGCCGATGGACATCGGCGTACCCATGGCGTCGGCGATGAACAGCGAGGCCATGGTCATGTAGATCATGGTGCCGTCGAGGTTGAAGGAGTAGCCGGTCGGGACGGTGATGCCGACCACCGGCTTGCTGACGCCCAGGTGCTCCATCTTGGCGATCAGGCGCGGCAGCGCCGACTCCGAGGAGGAGGTGGACAGGATCAGCAGGAACTCGCGGCCCAGGTACTTGAAGAGCGAGAGGACGTTCACCCCGGCGACCAGGCGCAGCATCGCGCCCAGTACCAGGAAGAGGAAGAGGAAGCAGGTCACGTAGAAGCCGAGCATCAGCACGGCCAGGCTCTTCAGCGCGTCCACGCCGGCCGATCCGGTGACGGCCGCGATGGCACCGAAGGCGCCGACCGGGGCGGCCCACATGATCATGGCCAGGACGCGGAAGACGAGTCGCTGGATGTGCTCGATGCCGCGCAGCACGGGCTGTCCGGCGGAGCCCATGGCCTGCAGGGCGAAGCCGCACAGCAGGGCGATCAGCAGGGTCTGCAGGACCTCGCCGGAGGTGAACGCGGAGACGATGGTGGTCGGGATGACGCCCATCAGGAAGTCGACGGTGCCCTTGGCCTCCGCGTCGACCTGCGCCTGGCCGGTCTCCTTGACGGCGTCGGTCACGGCGAGGCCCGTGCCCGGGTCCAGGATGTTGCCGACGATCAGGCCGATGGCGAGCGCCACCAGCGACATCACCAGGAAGTAGCCCAGGGCGATCCCGCCGACCGCGCCGACCTTGGCGGCCTTGCGCACCGATCCGATGCCCAGCACGATCGTGCAGAAGATGATCGGCGAGATCATCATCTTGATCAGGTTCACGAAGCCGGTGCCCAGGGGCTTCAGCTCGGTGGCGAAGTCCGGAGCGATCAGACCCACCGCGATGCCGAGGGCGACCGCGATGATCACCGCGATGTAGAGATAGTGCGTGCGGTCGCGCTTGGCTTTGGGTGCGGCAGGTGCCGTAGCGGCTTTGCTGGTCACGGCGGCCCTCCTTGACGACGTCGTCGGCATCACCGGCGTGCGGCTCACGTCCGGGGGTTTGTATCGGGGATGCGGTGACTATCTCCCGGCGTGTGAGGGCGGTCACCCTTGCGTTCATTGAGTTCACAATCCAGCCAGGAGGGAGACTGACGGCATGCACCTCCACGTCCCGAGACCCCGAAGCCTGGCCGGGCAGCTCTTCGCCATGCAGGCCGTGCTGATAGCGGTCGTCGTGGTCGGGTACGCGCTGTTCAGCTGGATCAGCGACCGGGGGCAGGCCGAAGACGCGGCCGGGCGGCAGGCCAGGGCGGTGTCGCTGGCCATCGCGGACTCGCCGTCGGTGGTGGCGGCGATCGGCACGCCGGATCCGACGGCGCGGCTCCAGCCGTACGCGGTGCGGGTCATGCGGGACACCGACGTGGACTTCGTGACGATCATGGATCCGCGCGGCATCCGCTGGACCCATCCGGACCCGGCGCAAATCGGCCACCCCTTCCAGGGGCACATCGAGCGCGCGCAGCGGGGCGAGACCTTTACGGAGACCTACACGGGCACGCTCGGGCCCTCGGTGCGGGCGGTCACCCCGGTCCTGGACGGGGACCGGGTGGTCGGACTGGTCAGCGCCGGGATCAAGGTCGAGGAGATCAGCAAGCGGGCGCAGGAGCAGCTCACCGCCCTGACGGGGGTGGCGGCCGGGGCGCTGCTGCTCGGCGCGGTCGGCACGTACGTGATCAACGCGCGGCTGCGCCGGCACACGCACGGCATGAACGCGGACGAGCTGAGCCGGATGCACGACTACCATCAGGCCGCGCTGCACGCGGTGCGCGAGGGGCTGCTGATGCTGGACGGGCAGTACCGGGTCGCGCTGATCAACGACGGTGGACGGGAGCTGCTGGGCGTGACCGGTGACGTGGTGGGCGCCTCGGTGGCGGAGCTCGGGCTGCCGGCGCAGCTGACGGGGGCGCTGCTGGCGTCGGAGCCCCGGGTGGACGAGGTGCACCTGGCGGCCGAGCGGGTGCTGGTCGTCAATACCTCGCCGGTCTCCGGCGGTGAACGGCGGGGCACGGTGGTGACGCTGCGGGACGTGACCGAGCTGCAGTCGCTGACGGGCGAGCTGGACTCCGAGCGCGGGTTCACGCAGGCGCTGCGCTCACAGGCGCACGAGGCCGCGAACCGGCTGCACACGGTCGTCTCGCTGATCGAGCTGGGGCGCGCGGAGGAGGCCGTGGAGTTCGCGACGGCCGAGCTGGAGCTGGCGCAGGCGCTCACCGACCAGGTGGTGGCGGCGGTCGGCGAGCCGGTGCTGGCGGCGCTGCTGCTGGGCAAGACGGCGCAGGCTAACGAGCGGGGAGTGGAGCTGGTGGTGTCGCGGGAGAGCCGGCTGGACGACGGTCTGCTGCCGCCGTCGCTGCCCGCCAGGGACCTGGTGACGATCCTGGGCAACCTGGTGGACAACGCGGTGGACGCGGCGCAGGGCGCGGTGCCCTCGCGGGTGACGGTGGCGGCGTACACCGAGGCGGCGGGGGACGGTTCCGAGCTGGTGATGCGGGTGTCGGACACGGGGGCCGGGGTCGATCCCGCCCATGCCGACCTGGTCTTCCAGCGGGGTTTCTCCACGAAGCCGTCCGGTGAGGGCGGCCGGGGCCTGGGCCTGGCTCTGGTCCGCCAGGCGGTACGACGCCACGGCGGCACCCTCACGGTCACGGCGGCCGAGGGCGGCGGCGCCCGCTTCGAGGCACGGCTGCCACTGGGCGATGCCGGAAGCGGCACGGCGACGCCGGCCGGCGTGGCGGGCGGAGCGGACTCGGGAGGCTCCGCATGACCACGCACCCGGTTCACGTGCGCACCATCGCCGATGCGCGAGCCTCGTACAGCGGTCAGGGCCCGGGCCCCACGACGCCACCCGCGGGATCGCACGCCGCGCGGCGGCCCGGCCCGGCGGTGCCCTCCGGACCCGTCGCGGGCAGACCGGACTCGGGAGGCGCCGTATGACCACCAACCCGGTCACCGTGGCCGGCGCGCGAGCCCCGTACGACGGGCGGGGACCCGGCTCCGGACCCGTCACGGGCACCCCGTACTCCGGAGGCTCCGCATGACCGGGGAGCAGCCCATCCGGGTCCTGGTCGTCGAGGACGACCCGGTCGCCGCCGACGCGCACGTGATGTACGTCGGCCGGGTCCCCGGGTTCACGGCCGTCGGCAAGGCGCACACCGGGGCGGAGGCTCGGCGCCTGCTGGACCGTATGCCGGTGGACCTGCTCCTGCTGGACCTGCACCTGCCGGACGTGCACGGGTTGCAGCTGGCCCGTTCGCTGCGGGCGGCCGGGCATCACACCGACGTGATAGCGGTGACGTCGGCGCGGGACCTGACGGTCGTGCGGGAGGGCGTGTCGCTGGGGGTCGTCCAGTACGTCCTGAAGCCGTTCACCTTCGCCACCCTGCGCGACCGGCTCGTCCGGTACGCGGAGTTCCGGGGCACCGCCGGAGAGGCGAGCGGCCAGGACGAGGTCGACCGCGCCCTGGCCACCCTCCGCGCCCCCGGCCCGGCCGCCCTGCCGAAGGGCCTGAGCGGACCGACCCTGGAACGCGTCACGGGCGCCCTGCGCGGCTCCGACGAGGGCCTGACGGCGGCCGGGGTGGCCGAGGTGGTGGGCATCTCCCGTATCACGGCCCGGCGTTACCTGGAACACCTGGTGGACGCGGGGCGGGCGGGGCGGAGTCCGCAGTACGGGCAGGTGGGGCGGCCGGAGTTGGTCTATCGGTGGGTACGGGGCCGGTAGCGGACCGGCCGCCGTCGTCCCCTGCTCACGCTCACGCCGCCCTCGCGTACCGCACCACCTGCGAGGCGAGCCCCGCCACCGCGAGCGCCTCCAGTGCCGAGAGCCCGACGAGCAGGCCTCCGGCGTCCCCGTTGGACCAGAAGACGATCAGCGCGGCCAGCGGTACCGCGCAGAACGCCGTCAGGTCGATCACGGTCTGTATCGCCTTGCGGGACCGGCGCCGGGTGTCGCCGCGGTGGTACGCCTCCCACCCGAACGTCGTGAAACCGGCCCCGTGTGCCGCGAGGGCGGCCAGCCGGGGGCCCAGATCGTCCCGGACGTAGAGCCCGATCGCCGAGATCTTCTCGTCGTTGACTAGGTAGGTCCAACCCAGGACGACACACACCGGCGGCAGCGCCAGCAGCATCGAGGGCTGCTTCGCCTGGGCCGTCGCGGCGATCACGGCCGCCACGACCGCGAGTGTCACGTAGAGGAGGTTGTCCCGGAACCCGATCCTCGCCCTCTGCTCGCTCTTCACACTCTCGTACTCGGCAAGCAGCAACTGCCCGGCCGTGACGTCCTGTTCCGGCACCTGAACCCCATCTCCCAGCGGTAACCCATGACTGTGCAGGAGGCGGTCGAGGCATACGGCAACGAAGCCGCACAGTCCCGCGCCACCGCGCACCCGGCTCCCCCGAATCCCCACTCGCAGGAGCATTGACCTGACTAGACCATTCCTCTTACGTTCGCCACGCAGCCGTCCAGGCCACAGTGTCGTGTGCCCGTAGGAGGTCATGCCCGTGCGTCCCACCGTCCGGTTCACCGCCCTGTTCTCCCTCACCGCGCTCGCCGCCACCTCGCTCGCCGCCTGCGGAAGCGGCTCCGGCAGTGATCCGGACACGGTGAAGGTCTCCTTCAAGCAGTCGACGGACAACTCCATCAAGGTGATGGACACGTATCTCGCCGACATCAAGAAGCAGTTCGAGAAGGCCAACCCGGGGAAGAAGGTCGAACTCGTCCCCATCAAGGCCCCGGACTCGGAGTACTACACCAAGCTCCAGCAGATGCTCCGCTCCCCCAAGACCGCACCGGACCTGGTCTACGAGGACACCTTCCTCATCAACTCCGACATCACCAGCGGGTACTTGAAGCCCCTCGACCCGTACCTGGAGAAGTGGAAGGACTGGGACCAGTTCATCGACACGGCCAAGGCGGCGACCGCGGGCGAGGACGGCAAGACGTACGGCGTCCCGGACGGCACCGACACCCGCGGGCTGTGGTTCAGCAAGGACGTCTTCGCCAAGGCCGGGCTGCCCGCCGACTGGCAGCCGAAGATGTGGGCCGAGGTGCTCGACGCCGCCCGCACCATCAAGGAGAAGGTCCCCGGCGTCACCCCGGTCAACGTGTACACCGGCAAGCCGGCCGGTGAAGCGGCCACCATGCAGGGCTTCGAGATGCTGCTGTACGGCACGAACGACGGGACCACGGACCCGCTGTACGACAAGGACAGCAAGAAGTGGATCACGGCGGGGAAGGGGTTCGAGGACTCCCTCTCCTTCGTCGAGAGCGTGTACAAGGAGAAGCTCGGCCCGGAGGTCTCCGACGCGCTCGACCCCAACTTCGGCACCGCCGTCCGCGGTGAGCTGCTGCCGCAGGGCAAGCTCGGCATCGCCCTGGACGGCTCCTGGCTGCCGCAGGACTGGCTGGAGGGCAGCGGGCACGAGTGGCCCGAGTGGTCGGAGGAGCTGGGCCTGGCGGCCATGCCGACTCAGCACGGCCAGGCGCCCGGCAAGGTGAGCATGTCCGGCGGCTGGGCCTGGTCGATCCCGGCCAAGGCGGCCAACCCGGACCTGGCCTTCGACTTCGTCAAGACCATGCAGACCAAGGCCAACGCGCAGAAGTGGTACATCGCCAACTCCGGCATCGCGGTCCGCGAGGACGTCGCGAACGATCCCGCGTACGTCGACGCCCAGCCCGGCATCAAGTTCTTCACCGACCTGGTCGAGAGCACCCACTACCGGCCCGCCTACCCGGCGTACCCGAAGGTGTCGGTGGCCATCCAGGAGGCGATGGAGGGCGTGACGACCGGTGACCTGTCGGTCGAGGAGGCGGCGCGCGGATACGACGAGGCGCTCAAGGAGGCCACCGACAACCAGGTGGTGAGCAGGTGACCGCGGCCACGCCGCGGCACGCCGGTCCGGAGGCCGCCAAGGCTCCGCCGGGTGCGCCCGCCCCGGGCCAGGCCGGGGGCGGGCGGTCCGTCACCGCCCGCCGCTCCCTGCTGCGCGCCCTGCCCGTCTCCCCCGCAGTCGTCCTGCTGCTGCTCTTCCTCGCCGGCCCGATCGCCTACTGCGTGGTCATCGCCTTCACCGACCTCCAGCTCACCGGTCAGGCAACGGAGTCCTTCGTCGGCTTCGAGAACTTCCGGCGGGCCTTCCAGGACGAGGCGTTCCTCAACGCGGTGTGGCTGACCCTGGTGTTCACGGTGCTGTCCTCGCTGATCGGGCAGAACACCCTGGGGCTCGCGCTGGCCACGCTGATGCAGCGGGCCTCGAAGCCGGTCCGCACGCTCACCGGTGGCATCGTTGTCACCGCCTGGGTGCTGCCGGAGGTGGTGGCCGGCTTCCTGCTCTACGCCTTCTTCCGCCGCGAGGGCACCCTCAACGCCGTCCTGGACTGGCTCCATCTGCCCTCCCAGAACTGGCTGTTCACGCTGCCGATCCTGGCGGTGTCCTTCGCCAACGTGTGGCGGGGCACCGCGTTCTCGATGCTGGTCTACTCGGCCGCCCTGAACGAGATCCCCAAGGAGGTCACCGAGGCCGCCGAGGTCGACGGCGCGGGCGGCTGGCGCCGCATGTGGCACGTCACGCTGCCGATGATCCGGCGCTCCATCGCCACCAACCTCATGCTGAACACCCTCCAGACGCTGTCGGTCTTCGGGCTGATCTGGGTGATGACCCGGGGCGGTCCCAGCGGCAAGAGCCAGACGCTGCCGCTGTTCATGTACGAACAGGCCTTCCAGAACAGCCTGATCGGCTACGGCACGGCGGTGGCGCTGCTGCTGTTGCTGATCGGCTCGCTGTTCTCGGTCGTGTACCTGCGCCTGCTCCGGACGGAGGTCTGATCCCGATGGCCCTCATGACACGCCCGCCCGCCAGGCGCCGCACACGGCGCAGGCTGGCCGCCGACGCCGGTCTGCTGGTGGTGACGGCGGCCTTCGTCCTGCCGCTGGCCTGGGTGGTGCTGTCCGCCCTCGACCCGGACGCGGGGCTGCGGGTGAAGGTCCCCGACGGGCTGACCCTGGACAACTTCGACGCGATCCTCACCCCGGAGATCACCTTCACCCCGCTGCTCAACAGCCTGATCCTGTGCGGCGGAGCGACCCTGCTGACGGTGGTCTGCGCGGCGCTCGCGGCGTATCCGCTCTCCCGATTCCGGTCCCGGCTCAACCGGCCCTTCCTGCTGACCATCCTGTTCGCGACCAGCCTGCCGATCACGGCGATCATGGTGCCGGTCTACGCGCTGTTCGTGCGGGTGAACATGATCGACACCATGCAGGGGACGATCTTCTTCTTCGCCGCCTCCCAGCTGCCCTTCGCCATCTGGCTGATGAAGAACTTCATGGACGGCGTGCCCAAGGAGCTGGAGGAGGCGGCGTGGACGGACGGGGCCTCGTCCTTCCAGTCGCTGCTGCGGATCGTGCTGCCGCTGATGGGTCCGGGGGTGGCGGTGGTGACGGTGTTCTCGTTCGTGATGATGTGGGGGAACTTCTTCGTCCCCTTCATGCTGCTGCTCTCCCCGGACCAGATGCCCGCCTCGGTCAGCATCAACGACTTCTTCGGCAACCGGGGCATGGTGGCGTACGGGCAGCTCGCGGCGTTCTCGATCGTCTACTCGACGCCGGTCGTGCTGCTGTACGTGCTGATCTCCCGGCGGCTGGGCGGCGGGTTCGCGCTGGGCGGGGCGGTCAAGGGGTGAGCGGCGGGGGCGCACCCGGGTCCACGCGCCCCCGTACGTTCCTACAATCCGTATCGCTGGTTGAACGGCCCGTAGTCAGCCCGGCCCCGTACCCCTACGGTGTGGCGCGTGCGCCGACCCTCATCCGGCCCGAACCAGTCGGGCCCCCCGTTCAACGCCCTCGCCGCCCGCCGGCTGCGTGCCGCCCTCAACATGGGCCCCGAGCACGTCGCCCACAACATACGGGTCTCCTACGGACTGCCGTACGTCACTCCCGACCTCGTCATCGCCTGGGAGCGGGGGACGGTCTCCCCGGGGAATCCGGAGCTGACCGCGCTCGCCGGGGTGCTGTGGTGCTCCCCCGGTGAGCTGATCGGCCGGCCGCAGACCCTGCGCGAGCACCGGGTCGCCCGCGGTCTCGCGCCCGAGGACGTGGCGCGGACCGTGGGGCTCGCGCTCGCGGCCTACCTGCGGATGGAGGAGACCGACGACTGGCGGGGCACCGACCGCCAGTCCGCCCAGCTGGCCGACGTGCTGGGGCTGTCGCTGCCGGACTTCGTGACCGTCACGGGCCGCGAGGAGAAGCTGGCCGACCTGCTGACCAGCGCCGTGAGCACCCGCTGGCAGGGCTATGTGCGCCCGGTCGCCAAGCTGGCCCCGCTGGACCGGCGCGTCCTGGAGAACGTCCTCCAGGTGCTGCACCAGGACTACCAGGGGCACATGGCCTCCACCCTCAGCTGGGGCGGGGGCGGCGGTGACGCCGGCGCCGGGGGGCGCGACTTCCTGGACCGCATCGTGGATCACTTCTGGTCGGCGGTCGAGAGGCACCCGTGAACGTCGGCGGGCGGCCGGGCGGCGGTCCGGGCCGGCGGCCGGAAGACCGGCGGTCAGAAGACCGACTCCGCCTCGTCCATCCGGTCCTTCGGCACCGTCTTCAGCTCGGTGACGGCCTCCGCGAGCGGCACCATCACGACGTCCGTGCCACGCAGCGCGGTCATGTGACCGAACTCGCCCTGGTGCGCCGCCTCCACCGCGTGCCAGCCGAAGCGGGTGGCGAGCACCCTGTCGTACGCGGTCGGCACGCCACCGCGCTGGACGTGGCCGAGGATGACGGGCTTGGCCTCCTTGCCGAGCCGGCGCTCCAGCTCGTACGCCAGCGCGGTGCCGATGCCCTGGAACCGCTCGTGGCCGAACTTGTCGATCGCGCCCTTGCCGTAGTCCATGGAGCCCTCGGCGGGGTGGGCGCCCTCGGCGACGCAGACGACGGCGAACTTCTTGCCGCGGGAGAACCGCTCCTCGACCATCTTGACCAGGTCGGCGGGGTCGAAGGGGCGCTCGGGCAGGCAGATGCCGTGGGCGCCGGCGGCCATGCCGGACTCCAGGGCGATCCAGCCCGCGTGCCGGCCCATGACCTCGACGACCATCACGCGCTGGTGGGACTCGGCGGTGGTCTTGAGGCGGTCCATGGCCTCGGTGGCCACTCCGACGGCGGTGTCGAAGCCGAAGGTGCGGTCGGTGGAGGAGATGTCGTTGTCGATCGTCTTCGGCACGCCGACCACCGGCAGACCGGCGTCGGAGAGCATCCGGGCGGCGGTCAGCGTGCCCTCGCCGCCGATCGGGATCAACGCGTCGATGCCGAAGTTCTGGATCATGTCCGAGGCGTTCTCACAGGCCTCGCGGAGCCGGTCGCGCTCCAGCCGGGAGGAGCCGAGGATGGTGCCGCCGCGGGCCAGGATGCCGCTGACCGCGTTCAGGTCGAGGGTGCGGTAGCGGCCGTCCAGCAGGCCCGCGTAGCCGTCCTCGAATCCGATGACCTCGTCGCCGTAGTTGTCGACCGCTCGGTGCACGACCGACCGGATCACTGCGTTCAGGCCGGGGCAGTCGCCGCCTGCGGTGAGAACTCCGATACGCATCGTGCTGTGTCTCCTGCTCGCTGTGGACACCGGTGAGCCGATGCAATTGTTCCACGGCCCGGGGAGCGAGGGGCACTGACGGGCGCCTTAGCTACTGAGAGAGGTATTGTCAAGAGGGTTCCGCTCACCCCGGTGGGCGATTTTTGTGCCCGGGTCAGCCGCCGCCAGACCGACACCAGACGAAACGGAGAGCACGCGTGACGCGCAGCGTGTACGTGACCGGTATCGACCGCGGGGACGGCCGCCAGGTCGTCGAGCTGGGGGTCATGGAACTCCTGACCCGGCAGGTCGACCGGGTCGGCGTCTTCCGCCCTCTCGTGCACGACGGGCCGGACCGCCTCTTCGAGCTGCTGCGCTCCCGCTACCGGCTCTCGCAGGACCCGTCGACGGTCTACGGCATGGACTACCAGGAGGCGTCCGCCCTCCAGGCCGAGCAGGGCACCGACGAGCTGGTCTCGGCGCTGGTCGACCGCTTCCACCTGGTCGCCCGGGACTACGACGTCGTCCTCGTCCTCGGCACCGACTTCGCCGGCACCCAGTTCCCGGACGAGCTGTCGATGAACGCCCGGCTCGCCAACGAGTTCGGTGCCTCGGTCGTCCCGGTCGTGGGCGGCCGCAAGCAGACCGCGGAGTCCGTGCTCGCCGAGACCGTCAACGCCTTCCGCGCCTACGACACGCTGGGCTGCGACGTCCTGGCCATGGTGACCAACCGGGTCGCCCGCGAGGACCTGGACGAGATCGCCGAACGGCTGGCGAACCGGCTGCCGGTGCCGTGCTGGGTGGTGCCGGACGAGCCCGCCCTGTCCGCGCCGACCGTCTCCCAGATCGCGCACACCCTCGGCGCGCAGGTGGTCCTCGGCGACGACTCCGGGCTCGCCCGCGACGCGCTGGACTTCGTCTTCGGCGGGGCCATGCTGCCCAACCTGCTGGCCGCGCTGACCCCGGGCTGCCTGGTCATCACGCCCGGCGACCGCGCCGACCTGGTGATCGGCTCCCTCGCCGCGCACAGCGCGGGCACCCCGCCGATAGCCGGCCTGCTGCTGACCCTGGACGAGGTGCCCGGCGACGGCATCCTCACCCTCGCCGCCCGCCTCGCCCCCGGTACGCCGGTGCTCTCGGTGACCGGCAACAGCTTCCCCACCGCCGAGCAGCTGTTCTCCCTGGAGGGCAAGCTCAACGCGGCCACCCCGCGCAAGGCGGAGACCGCCCTCGGCCTGTTCGAGCGGTACGTCGACACGGCCGAGCTGAGCAGCCGGGTCTCCGCCCCGAGCAGCGACCGCGTCACGCCGATGATGTTCGAGCACAAGCTGCTGGAGCAGGCCCGCTCCGACCTGCGCCGGGTCGTCCTCCCGGAGGGCACCGAGGAGCGGGTGCTGCACGCGGCGGAGGTGCTGCTGCGCCGGGGCGTGTGCGAGCTGACCCTGCTCGGCCCGGTCGAGCAGATCCGCAAGAAGGCCGCCGACCTGGGCATCGACCTGGAGGGCGCCGAGCTGACCGACCCCGCGGTCTCCGAGCTGCGGGACTCCTTCGCCGAGAAGTACGCCGATCTGCGCGCCCACAAGGGCGTGACCGTGGAGCTGGCGTACGACGTGGTGTCGGACGTGAACTACTTCGGCACCCTGATGGTGCAGGAAGGATTCGCGGACGGCATGGTGTCGGGGTCGGTGCACTCCACCGCGGCGACCATCCGGCCCGCCTTCGAGATCATCAAGACGAAGCCGGACGCGTCGATCGTCTCGTCCGTCTTCTTCATGTGCCTGGCCGACAAGGTCCTCGCCTACGGCGACTGCGCGGTCAACCCCGATCCGAACGCGGAGCAGCTCGCCGACATCGCGATCCAGTCGGCGGCCACGGCGGCCCGGTTCGGGGTGGACCCGCGCATCGCGATGCTGTCCTACTCGACGGGCACCTCCGGGTCCGGCGCCGACGTCGACAAGGTGCGCGCGGCGACGGAGCTGGTCCGCGCGCGCCGGCCGGACCTCAGGATCGAGGGGCCGATCCAGTACGACGCCGCGGTGGAGCCCTCGGTGGCCGCGACCAAGCTGCCGGACTCGGAGGTCGCCGGGCAGGCCAGCGTGCTGATCTTCCCCGACCTGAACACCGGCAACAACACCTACAAGGCCGTGCAGCGCTCGGCCGGCGCCATCGCGGTGGGCCCGGTGCTCCAGGGTCTGCGCAAGCCGGTCAACGACCTGTCCCGGGGTGCGCTCGTGCAGGACATCGTCAACACCGTCGCCATCACGGCGATCCAGGCCCAGCAGTCCCCCACCGAGAAGGCTTCCGACCAGTGAGTCCCACGCGCGTCCTCGTCCTCAACTCCGGCTCCTCGTCGGTCAAGTACCAGCTGCTGGACATGCGCGGCAGCGACCGGCTGGCCGTGGGCCTCGTCGAGCGGATCGGCGAGGAGACCTCGCGCCTGAAGCACACGCCGGCCGGCGGCGACAGCCGTGAGTGGAGCGGCTCCGTCCCCGACCACGCGTCCGCGCTGAAGGCCGTGGCGGCCGAGCTGGCCAAGGACGGCCTCGGCCTGGACTCGCCGGAGCTGGCCGCGATCGGGCACCGCGTGGTGCACGGCGGCAGGCAGTTCACCGAGCCGACCGTGATCGACGACGCCGTGCTCGCCGAGATCGAGCGGCTGATCCCGGTCGCCCCGCTGCACAACCCGGCCAACCTCACCGGCATCCGCACCGCGCGGGCGCTCCGCCCCGACCTGCCGCAGGTCGCCGTCTTCGACACCGCCTTCCACACCACGATGCCGGAGTCCGCGGCCCGCTACGCGATCGACGTGGAGACCGCCGACGCGCACCGCATCCGCCGCTACGGCTTCCACGGCACCTCGCACGCGTACGTGTCCCGGGAGACCGCGCGGCTGCTGGGCCGGGCGCCCGAGGACGTGAACGTGATCGTGCTGCACCTGGGCAACGGGGCGTCGGCCTCGGCGGTGCGGGGCGGGCGGTGCGTGGACACCTCCATGGGGCTGACGCCTTTGGAGGGGCTGGTGATGGGTACGCGCTCGGGAGACATGGACCCGGCCGTCATCTTCCATTTGATGCGTGTTGGAGGAATGTCCGCCGACGAGATCGACACTCTCCTCAACAAGAGGAGCGGTCTGACCGGGCTGTGCGGTGACAACGACATGCGGGAGATCCGCCGCCGCGTCGACGCCGGCGACGAGCGGGCCCGGCTGGCCTTCGACATCTACCTTCACCGGCTGAAGAAGTACATCGGCGCCTATTACGCCGTACTCGGACGGGTGGACGCGGTGGCCTTCACGGCCGGGGTCGGCGAGAACGCGGCGCCGGTGCGGGAGGCCGCCGTGGCGGGCCTGGAAGGGCTGGGCCTGGCGGTCGACGGCGGGCTGAACGCCGTACGCGGCGACGGGGCGCGGCTGATCTCGCCCGCGGACGCGCGGGTGGCGGTGGCCGTCGTACCGACCGACGAGGAAATGGAGATCGCGACACAGACCTACGCGCTGGTAATTGGTTCAGGTGGTTCGGCGGGTTCCGGGAATCTCACCTGAGCGGCATCCCGCCCTTTTGTATTTTCCGCCAGACGGAATATTCCGCGCCGAAACAAACCGATAGGATGGCACCCATGCGCCGTTCGAAAATCGTCTGTACTCTCGGCCCCGCGGTCGACTCCCACGAGCAGCTCGTCACGCTGATCGAAGCCGGCATGAACGTGGCCCGCTTCAACTTCAGCCACGGCACTCACGCCGAGCACCAGGGGCGGTACGACCGCCTGCGGGCCGCCGCCAAGGAGACCGGGAGGGCCATCGGTGTCCTCGCCGACCTCCAGGGCCCGAAGATCCGCCTGGAGACCTTCGCGGAGGGCCCCGTCGAGCTGGTGCGCGGTGACGAGTTCACCATCACCACCGAGGACGTGCCGGGCGACAGGACGATCTGCGGCACGACGTACAAGGGCCTGCCCGGCGACGTCACCAAGGGCGACCAGGTGCTCATCAACGACGGCAACGTCGAGCTGAAGGTCACCGGGGTCGAGGGCCCGCGGGTGAAGACGATCGTCATCGAGGGCGGCGTCATCTCCGACCACAAGGGCATCAACCTGCCCGGCGCCGCGGTCAACGTGCCCGCGCTGAGCGAGAAGGACGTGGAGGACCTCCGGTTCGCCCTCCGCATGGGCTGCGACCTGGTCGCCCTCTCCTTCGTCCGGGACGCCAAGGACGTCGACGACGTGCACCGCGTGATGGACGAGGAGGGCCGCCGGGTCCCCGTCATCGCCAAGGTGGAGAAGCCGCAGGCGGTGGAGAACATGGAGGGCGTCGTCGCGGCCTTCGACGCCGTCATGGTCGCCCGTGGCGACCTGGCCGTCGAGTACCCGCTCGAGAAGGTCCCGATGGTGCAGAAGCGCCTGATCGAGCTGTGCCGGCGCAACGCCAAGCCGGTGATCGTGGCGACCCAGATGATGGAGTCGATGATCACCAACTCCCGGCCGACCCGCGCCGAGGCCTCCGACGTGGCCAACGCGATCCTGGACGGCGCCGACGCGGTCATGCTGTCCGCGGAGTCGTCGGTGGGCGCGTACCCCATCGAGACGGTCAAGACGATGTCGAAGATCGTCACCGCCGCCGAGCAGGAGCTGCTCTCCAAGGGCCTGCAGCCGCTGGTGCCGGGCAAGAAGCCGCGCACGCAGGGCGGTTCGGTGGCCCGTGCCGCCGCCGAGATCGCCGACTTCCTGGGCGGCAAGGGCCTGGTGGCCTTCACCCAGTCCGGCGACACCGCCCGCCGCCTGTCCCGCTACCGCGCGGCCCAGCCCGTGCTCGCCTTCACCACCGACGAGTCGACCCGCAACCAGCTGGCGCTCAGCTGGGGCGTGGAGCCGCACGTGGTGCCCTTCGTCAACAGCACCGACGAGATGGTCGACCTGGTGGACCAGGAGACGGCCCGGCTCGGCCTGTTCAGCGACGGCGACATCGTCGTGATCACCGCCGGTTCGCCCCCCGGCGTCCCCGGCACCACCAACATGGTCCGCGTCCTGCACCTGGGCGAGACGCGCCGCGGCTGAGACAGCGCGCACGGTCTCTGTACGGCGCTGAGGGCGCCCCCTGCGGACAGGGGGCGCCCTCTGCGGTTCCGCGGCTCCCGAACGGGCTTGTGGGCGCGCTCAGTCGGTCACGTACTGGTGCAGGCCCGGGACGTGGAGCGTGCCGCCGAACTGGCCGGCCTGGACGACCGTCACCTTGGTGAAGTAGATCAGCGGGATGTCCAGCGGCGGCGGATTCTCCGGGTCGAAGGTGATCGGGATCAGCCCGAGCAGGTTGCCCGAGATGCTCTCGGTGTACATCACCGTCTCGCCGTCACGGATCGTGGACGTCGAGCCCTCGGCCGCCTGGACGTGGTGCGTCTTGCCGGCCTGCTTGTCCTTGACCGTCTGGTGCAGGTCGCCGATGTCGGTGCCGTTGGATATGACGTACTTCAGCACCTTCTTGGTGGTGCCGTTGGCCGTCCTCACCTCGACGACGCCCTTGTAGGAGGCGCCCTTCAGCAGCAGCGAGCTGGCGTTGAGGTACCAGGGGTCGTCGGGCAGCGGCACCTTGTTGTCGACGCCGCCCTCGTCGTCGGTGGCGACGGGGCAGTCGTCGGCGTCCACACCGGCGCTCTCGGAGGCACTGGGCGTGGGTGAGGCGGTGGCCTCCTCCTTCGCCTTCTCGGCGGCCTCCTTGGCCTTCTCGGCCTCCTCCTTCGCCTTCTCGGCCGCCTCGTCCACCGACTTCCCGGTGTCCTCGGCCGCCTTCGACGCCGCGTCGGTCGCGCCCCCGACGGTGTCCTTCGCCGTGTCGGTGACCGTGTCGGTCGTGTCCTTCACGGTGTCGGAGGCGTCGTCGCCGGCCTTCTCGGACGCGGACGGTGACTCGGAGGGGGTCGCCTCGGGGCCCGGGGTCTCCTCGGCCTTCTTGCCGCCGGTGAAGAGGCCCTCGATGGCGTCGCCGATGCCGTCCAGCAGCCCGCCCTTGTCCTCCGACTCGGAGGGTGCGGGCGCCGGGGCGTCACCGCCGGCCGACTCGCCGCCCTGCGACGCGGAAGGGCTCGGGGCGGGCTGGGACTTGTCGTCCTTGCCGGCCTCGCCGCCCTCGGCACCGGTGCCGTCCTCGTCGTCGGAACCTGAATCCGACGAAGAGGACTCGCCCTTGTCCGTGCCCGAGTCCGAGGCGTCGGGCTCCTTCGCGTCGCCCTCGTCCTCCTTGCCGCCCTTCTCGTCGGTCTTCCCGTCCGTCGCCGAGGGAGACGGGGTGGGCGACGCGGACGTGTCCTTCTCGGCGTCCTCCAGGGCCGCCACGCAGTCCTTGTACTCGTCGGCCGTCAGGCTGTTGGAGGACGGCGCCGCGTCGTTGCCGTCGGCGAGGGCGAGCGTCGGCGTGAACCCCATCCCCATGAGCACGGCCGTGGGCATCGCCGCGATGGCTATCGCCTTGCCGGCCGGCATGTGGAACCTGGTGAACAACGGCTTTTTGGGTGCCGCGTGGCGCGGCCCGGTTCTCGCACGGGACGACTCCACGTCAGTCCCGCGGGTCACCTCGTCAGCCGGCACTGTGCCTCCCGTTCGCCCCGTTGGCCGGGCTCGTTCCTGACAGATCGTGCGCCCCCAGTGCCTCGAAGGTCTGGGTGGGACCCCCGCCCTCCATCCCTTCGCGCGGCCTCGGCACCGTGGCGTCGGACGCCGTGCTGCCGGGCGCCGGGATGCCGGGGAACTCGGTGCCGGGGACCGCGCCCTCGGGCGCGTCACCCCTTCCCTCACCCTCCACCGGCGGCTCGTCCTGCGGCGGTTCGCCCGGCACCCACGAGACGGCCATCGCTCCGCCGACCAGCGCGAGCAGGAAGCCGATGAGGAAGCCGCCGAGGTTGGACACGGGGATGGAGACCAGCGCGAGCAGGATCGCCGCCACGCCCGCGAAGACCCGGACGTGCTTCTGGAACCACAGGCTGACGCCCAGGACGACCAGCAGCACACCGATGATCAGTGACCCGGAACCCGCGGTGGTGGCCATCGCGAGGGTCAGGTGACCGATCTGGAGGTTGGCGTACGGGAAGTAGGCGATGGGGAGTCCGCCGAGCGCGATGAACAGGCCGGCCCAGAACGGCCGCCCGCCTCGCCAGGCACGGAACTGCAGCCTCCGGCGGGTGAACTGGCCGGCTGCGGCAGGAGTCTCGGCGCTCATGGAAAACAGCTCCCTGGTACGGCTTTGCTGTGGTGGAGATGTGGGCCGCCCGTGAAGGTGCGACCGGAGAGTGGACGGGCGGGGGCGCCAGTGGCTCCCCCGCCCGTCAGGGGGTGCTTAGTAGCACTCCTTGACACCCTTGGACAGCGACATCTTCAGACCGCTGAGCTTGAAGGTTCCGGCGGTGGTCGCCCACGCCGTCTGCTTCACACCGGTCAGCGTGGCCGAGTCGGCCTGCTGCGCGAATCCGTTCGGGTTCGCGGTGTCGCCCTTCTTGATGCCGGGACCCTTGTTGGCGTCCTTGGCGGCCACACCGATGTCGATGCCGCGGAACGTCGCGTCGGCCTCGAGTTCCTCGACGTCGATGTAGAGGTTCTGCGCCTCGACCGGCTTGTCACCGCCGCCGGCCTTCAGCATGAGGCTGACGGAACCGATCAGCGGGATGTCCGGGGTGACCACGGACTGGCACATGTTCTTGATCGACGCGGACTTGAACGCCGAGACCGCGACGGGGTGAGCCGTCTTCTCGCCCTTCAGCGTGTAACCCGAGTCGATCGCCCCGTACTGGGAGAAGCCCGTGCCGTCGAGCCGGTCCGCCGTCACCTTGAACGACTGGCCGGAAACGCTGAACGACGCGGCGAGAGCGCCCTGCGCGAGCGCGACGCCTATCGCAGCCGTGGCGGCAACGCTGGGCACCATCACCACAGCGAACCGCTTCCATCTGGTCCCGCCACGCACCTGGGACTCCATATTTCCTCCTTCTCGGACGTACATCTCCTGGCCTCGGCCGGCCGCCGGTTCGACGGCCCGGTCTGGCAGGGATGGGAGAAGTGCTACGTCCTCGGGAAGGAGAGCGCCCGGACTCGGCGGCGCGTACCACGCGCCCGAGTCACCGGCGATCACCCCCGAGCGACAACCACTGGTCGCGCCTGACACGCATCACGCACAACCCTGCTGGGCAGGCTTCGCCGGGTGAGCGAAGACCCCCCTGCCCAAGAGCCGGCTCCACTGCCGCCGGCCCTGCTCGGTGGGGACCCAGGAACCCCCGCGACCCGACTGGCTTTCGGGGTACGGGAATGGACCGAGCGTCGCCGATCGTGGTGCATTCTCGCCGCCGACACAAGGGGGTTCGTTACTCGCTAGTAACGGCCGGGTCACCACGGGACGACGCATCGGGCCCGAACGGCGACGCTGGGTGTGCCATGGGTGCGGAACAAAACTATTGATCGATGGACAGAGTCCGACAGATCGACGCCGTCGACTTACTGGCAGTAACAGCGGCCGCGATTGCCAAGTTTTGGCAAAGCGCGGCCGCATTGACGCCTCGTCGACAGCTCCTTCACACCGGCAACACTCCGGTGGACACCTCTAAAAGAGGGCGCGAGCCAGTGCCCTGCGGGCCGCGGTGACCCGCGGATCGTCGGCGCCGACCACCTCGAACAGCTCCAGCAGCCGGACGCGTACGGCGTTGCGGTCGTCGCCGGCCGTGACGCGCACCGCGTCGATGAGACGGCCGAAGGCGTCCTCCACGTGACCGCCCACCAGGTCCAGGTCGGCGGCGGCGATCTGCGCCTGCGCGTCGCCCGGCTTGTCGGCCGCCTCCTGGCGGACCTTCTGCGGGTCGGCGTTCTGCACCCGCTGGAGCAACTCGGCCTGCGCGAGACCCAGTTTGGCCTCCGCGTTGCCCGGGTCCTCGGCCAGCACGTTCTTGTACGACTGGACGGCACCGCCCAGGTCGCCCGCGTCCAGCGCCTGCACGGCGGCCTCGAGCGCCGCGTCGTGCGGTCCCGCCGGACGCTCCTCGGCGGCGGGCCGCTCGGCACCGGGCTGGGCCTCGGGGTCGACGACGAGACCGGTCAGACCGAAGCGCTCCTCGGCGACCTGCACCAACTGGTCCAGGGTCTGGCGGATCTGCGCCTCGCCCGCGGCGCCCTGGAAGAGCGGCAGCGCCTGGCCGGCCACGACCGCGAATACGGCCGGGATGCCCTGGACACCGAACTGCTGCATCAGCATCTGGTTGGCGTCGACGTCGATCTTGGCGAGGAGGAAACGCCCGCCGTACTCGACGGCGAGCCGTTCGAGGACCGGGCTGAGCTGCTTGCAGGGCTCGCACCACTCGGCCCAGAAGTCGATGACGACCGGGACCTCGGTGGACCGCTGCAGGACCTCGCTCTCGAAACCGGCCTCGTCGACGTCGATGACGAGGTCGGCCGGTGAGACCGCCCCCGTCCCGCCGTGCCGGGCGGCCTCGGCGCGGGCCTGCTCCGCCTTCGTCTTGGCCTCCTGGGCCGCCTTCACCGCGGCGAGGTCGACGACCCCGCTCATGGACATGTTCCGTGGCTGCATGGGTCTATCCTCCCCCGTCCTGCGCGCGCGTGTGAAAACCGGGTCGAAAGCCCGCCCGGATGTGTGCTGTTCGGCATGTGTGCTGTTCGGCGCCGGGTCCCCACCCCACGCCCGTGGTCGTCGCTGGGGCACGGGCACACCCGTGCTTTCGCTACGAGTCGTAGCGTAATACCGGGAGGCGCCCGCGGAACACCCCACCCCGGTGATCTCCCTCACGGCCACACGGAACCCGCCGATTGTGGCCGGGGACTTATGGTCGGGGAATGCAGAGCAGTACCCACGCCGGCCGTGCCGGGCGCCCGCGCAGTGCCGCGGCGGACACCGCCATCCTGGCCGCGACGCGGGAGGCCCTGGTCGACCTGGGGTGGTCCAGGCTCACCCTCGGAGACGTCGCGGGCCGGGCCGGGGTTGCCAAGACGACGCTCTATCGCCGCTGGGCGGGCAAGAACGAGCTGGTGGTCGACGCGGTGGCGGAGCTGTTCGACGAACTGCGCCTCCCGGACCGCGGCTCCCTGGCCGCCGACATCGAGGGCGTGGTGCTCCAGTTCGCGGCGATCCTGGCCCGTCCGGAGGCCAAGAGCGGCCTGATGGCGGTGGTCGCCGAGTCGACCCGGGACGACGCGCTGCGCGAGCGCATCCGCACGTCGATCGTGGAGCGCCAGAAGCGCCTGGTCCTGGAGGGCAGGGCGCGCGCCCAGGCCCGCGGCGAGCTGCCCGCCGAGACCGACCCGGCCGAGGCCGCCCGCACCGCCGACCTCATCTTCGACGTGGTCGCGGGCGCGGTGGTGCACCGCACCCTGGTCAGCGCGGAACCGGCGGACGGCGACTGGGTACGCGGCTTCACCCAGGTACTCCTGTGGGGACTGACCGCCCCCGCCCCGAACCACCGACACCCTGACCCGCCCACCCGACCGACGTAGCGCAGGTGCCGGCACCGGGAGCCGGGGGGCCGGGAGCCGGGGGGCCGGGAGCCGGGGGACCGGGCGACCTTTCAACGGGCCGAGGCGCCGGGTGGCTCGCCCTTCAACTGACCGAGTCGGGTGGTGGGTGGGCACAGGCCGGGGGTCCAGGGGGCGGAGCCCCCTGGTAACGCCCGCACCGGCGCCGGGCCCTAGAACCCCGCCGGTTCCGTGTACACCCCCCACTCGTCCCGCAGCACCCCGCAGATCTCCCCGAGCGTCGCCTCAGCCCGCACCGCGTCCAGCATCGGCCCGATCATGTTGGCCCCGGACCGCGCCGCCGCCAGCATTGCGTCCAGCGCACCGCGCACCGCCGCGTCGTCCCGGCGGGCCTTGCGCTCGCCGAGCACCCGCACCTGCTCCCGCTCCACCTCGTGGCTGACCCGCAGGATCTCCAGGTCGCCGGTGACGGAACCGGTGTGCACGTTGACGCCGACGACCTTCTTCTCGTCCTTCTCCAGGGACTGCTGGTACCGGAAGGCGGACTCGGCGATCTCGCCGGTGAACCACCCGTCCTCGATGCCCCGCAGGATGCCGGAGGTGACCGGCCCGATCGGGTGCTGCCCGTCCGGGTGCGCCCTGAGCCCCCGCTCCTTGATCTGCTCGAAGATCTTCTCGGCGTCGGCCTCGATCCGGTCCGTCAGCTGCTCGATGAACCAGGAACCGCCCAGCGGGTCGGCGACGTTGGCGACGCCGGTCTCCTCCATCAGCACCTGCTGCGTGCGCAGGGCGATCTCGGCGGCCTGCTCACTGGGCAGGGCGAGGGTCTCGTCGAGCGCGTTGGTGTGCAGGGAGTTGGTGCCGCCGAGCACCGCCGCCAGCGCCTCCACGGCCGTACGCACCACGTTGTTGTACGGCTGCTGCGCGGTCAGCGAGACCCCGGCGGTCTGGGTGTGGAAGCGCAGCCACTGCGCCTTGTCGGTCTTCGCGCCGTACACGTCCCGCATCCAGCGGGCCCAGATGCGCCGGGCCGCGCGGAACTTGGCGATCTCCTCGAAGAAGTCGAGGTGCGCGTCGAAGAAGAAGGAGAGGCCGGGGGCGAAGACGTCGACGTCCAGGCCGCGCGAGAGACCCAGCTCCACATACCCGAAGCCGTCCGCCAGGGTGTACGCCAGCTCCTGCGCGGCCGTCGCCCCGGCCTCGCGGATGTGGTAGCCGGAGACGGAGAGCGGCTTGTAGGCGGGGATGCCGGCCGCGCAGTGCTCCATCAGGTCACCGATGAGGCGCAGGTGCGGCTCGGGCTGGAAGAGCCACTCCTTCTGGGCGATGTACTCCTTGAAGATGTCGGTCTGGAGCGTGCCGTTGAGGACGGACGCGTCCACGCCCTGCCGTTCAGCGGCGACCAGGTACATGCAGAACGCGGGCACGGCGGGCCCGCTGATCGTCATGGAGGTCGTCACGTCGCCGAGCGGGATGTCCTTGAAGAGCACCTCCATGTCGGCGGCCGAGTCGATGGCCACCCCGCAGTGCCCGACCTCGCCGAGCGAGCGCGGGTCGTCGGAGTCGCGGCCCATCAGCGTCGGCATGTCGAAGGCGACGGAGAGCCCGCCTCCGCCATTGCGGAGGATCATCTTGTAGCGCTCGTTGGTCTGCTCGGCGTTGCCGAACCCGGCGAACTGCCGGATGGTCCACGTGCGCCCCCGGTAGCCGGTCGCGTGCAGGCCCCGGGTGAAGGGGTACTCCCCCGGCCAGCCGATCCGCTCGAAGCCCTCGTACTCGTCCCCGGGCCGGGGCCCGTAGACCGGCTCCACCGGGTCGCCGGAGAGCGTGGTGAAGTCCGCGTCGCGCTTGCGCGCCGCGTCGTACCGGGCCTGCCACCGAAGGCGGCCTTCCTCTATGGCGTGAGCGTCCATACCCCCAATTTACTAGGACGTCCAAGTAAATGTCGATGGGAAACCGCCGCACGGGTGTCCGCACGGCGGTGGGACCGGGTGACTCAGGCCTTGACGGCCACCGGCTCGGCCCCGGCGACCTTGGCGTCCAGCTCCCGGCTGATCCGTCGCTCCACGAAGAAGGCGGCCGTCGGAACGGTCCCGGCGAGCAGCACCCAGAGCTGCTTCTTCACCGGCCACTTCGCCTTGGACCCCAGGTCGAAGGCGAAGATGAGATAGACGACGTACAGCCAGCCGTGGGCGATGCTGACGACCTGGGTGAAGTCCGCGGCGCCGTCCATCTCCAGGGCGTACTTGGCGATCATGCCAAGGCACAGCGCGATCAGCAGCACACCGGTGACGTACGCCATGACCCGGTAGCGGGTCAGCACGCTCTTTTTCATGGGTCCGAGCGTAACCGTCCGTTTCACGCGATCTTCGGGCAGCCCCGGCGACTCGCCCGGGCCTCGTCCGGGGCCCTCACCCCAGACCCTCACCCCAGACCTCCGCCCTCAGTCCTCGGCGAAGTCCCCGGCGGCGACCCGCAGCGGGCGGAGCATCGCGAAGATCTCGCCGCACTCCTCGGCGTCGTACGCGCCCAGGCCGAAGTCCATCGCCATGAGGTCACGGGTGGCGGCCTCCACCACCTCGCGGCCCCGGCCGGTGATGGAGGCCAGGGTGCCCCGGCCGTCGTTGGGGTTGGGGCGCTTGTCCACCAGGCCGGATCTCACCAGCCGGTCGACGGTGTTCGTCACGGACGTGGGGTGCACCATCAGGCGCTCGCCGATCTTGGACATCGGCAGTTCGCCCGACTGGGAGAAGGTGAGCAGCACCAGCGCCTCGTAGCGCGCGAAGGTCAGCCCGTACGGCTTGACCACCGCGTCGACCTCGGCCAGCAGGATCTGGTGAGCCCGCATGATCGAGGTGATCGCGGACATCGAGGGCACGCCGCCCCAGCGCTGCTTCCAGAGTTCGTCGGCTCGGGCGATGGGGTCGAAGGAGAGACTGAGCGGCTTGGACACGGCACCAGACCTTACCGGCCGGTCATATGCCGGTCAGCCCCGTCTCGCCCTTCGATACCACCGCCCGCGGCGGACGGCTACTCGGCGAGGTGCCGCTCCACCGTGTCCACCTTCGACGTGAGGCCGTCCGTCACTCCGGGGCGGATGTCCGCCTTGAGGACCAGGGAGACGCGCGGCGCCCGCGCCTCGACGGCCGCGACCGCCCGCCGGACCACGTCCATGACCTGGTCCCACTCGCCCTCGACGGAGGTGAACATCGCGTCGGTGCGGTTCGGCAGCCCCGACTCGCGGACCACCCGTACGGCGTCGGCGACGTACTCCCCGACGTCCTCGCCGACGCCGAGCGGCGTCACGGAGAAGGCGACGATCATGCGCCGACGATCCCTTCCTGGCGGGCGCGGGAGGCGATGACCGCGCTCTCGGCCTCACGCTTGAGCATGCGCTCCGCGAAGAAGCCGCCGGTGGGCAGGACGGAGAGGACGAAGTAGAGGGCGGCGGTCTTCAGCGGCCACTTGGCGCGGTTCCAGGCGTCCGCCCAGAAGAGCACGTAGAGGACGAAGAGGAAGCCGTGGACCGCGCCCATCACCGGCACCGCGTTGAAGTCGGTGGTCCGCTTCAGCACCGAGCAGACGAGCAGCAGCAGGAACGAGATCGCCTCGGGGCCCGAAACCAGGCGGAGGCGGCGGAGGGCGGAGGCGGTCTTCAGGTCCACGGGTCACCTTCGGTGGGAGAGGAATCGGTACTCGGGCGCACCGCCGGCCGCGGCGGTTTGTGAACGCACGCACAAGCGCACGCCCATTGTGGCAAACCCCTCGACGCGCCCGGGTGAGGGGGTCGATCCCTGTCGGCGGACCCGCTCGGCGGGCTACCTTCGCATTTGTGGCGATGTTCCGACTTCAAGGAAGCAAGGTACTCGCCGTCGACATGACCGGAGACGCCGTCAAGGCGAAGAACGGCTCGATGGTCGCGTACGACGGGGAGATGGCCTTCAAGAAACTGAGCGGCGGCGGTGAGGGCATCCGCGGGATGGTGACCCGGCGGATCACCGGCGAGCAGATGACGGTGATGGAGGTGAGGGGGCAGGGGACCTGCTGGTTCGCGGACCGGGCCTCGGAGATCAACCTCTTGGGTCTCCAGGGCGACAAGCTGTACGTCGAGTCGAGCAACTTCCTGGCGGCGGACGCCGGACTGCGCACCGGCACCAGCTTCACGGGGACGCGCGGCGCCTCGCAGGGCAACGGGCTGTTCACCACGACCGTCGAGGGGCACGGGCAGGTGGCGATCATGTCGGACGGCCCGGCGGTGGCGCTGCGGGTCAGCGCGCAGTACCCGCTGACCGTCGACCCGGGGGCGTACGTGGCGCACCAGGGGAACCTGCGGCAGTCCTTCCAGTCGGGTGTGACCTTCCGCACCCTGCTCGGGGAGGGCGGCGGCGAGGCGTTCCAGATCCGCTTCGAGGGCGACGGAGTGGTGTACGTGCAGCCGAGCGAGCGGAACACGATCGCGGGGGATGTCTGACGATGGCCTTCCAGGAGATCAACTCCAAGATGGTGCAGGCGACCGTCGCCCCCGGGCAGCGGCTGTTCAGTCAGCGCGGCGCGATGCTCGCCTACCGGGGCGAGGTGTCCTTCACCCCGAACCTGCGGGGCGGCCAGGGCGGCGTCATGTCGATGATCGGCCGCCGGGTGGCGAACGAGGACACCCCGCTGATGACCGTGGAGGGCAGCGGCACCGTCCTCTTCGGGCACGGCGGCCACCACGTCCAGGTGATCAACCTCGCCGGCGACACGCTCTACGTCGAGGCGGACCGCCTCCTCGCCTTCGAGGGCACCCTGGAGCAGGGCACGGTGTTCCTGGGCTCCCAGGGCGGCGTCATGGGCATGGTGCGCGGGCAGGTCAGCGGGCAAGGGCTGTTCACCACGACGCTGAAGGGCCACGGCTCGGTGGCCGTGATGGCCCACGGCGGTGTCTTCGAGGTCCCGGTCACCCCGCAGCGGCCGGTGCGCGTCGACCCCCAGGCGTACGTCGCCCACCACGGCGACGTACGCAACAAGCTGTCCACCGCCATGGGCTGGCGGGACATGGTGGGGCGCGGCTCGGGCGAGGCGTTCCAGCTGGAGCTGAGCGGCAGCGGCACGGTGTTCGTCCAGGCGTCGGAGGAGAAACTGTGAGCACGGTCCACCACGACCCGTCGACCCTGCCGGCCGACGACAACGTGAACGCGTACACCTTCTGCGTGGAGCTGAAGGGGAGCCAGTGGTTCCTGCAGAAGGGGAAGATGATCGCCTACTACGGGACGATCGATTTCAACGGGATCGGGCACGGCCGGCTGGACCGTCTGGTGCGTACGTCGTTCCATTCGCCACTGCACGCGAGCGACTGGGTCGTGGCCGAGGGTTCGGGCAAGATGCTCCTCGCCGACCGGGCCTTCGACGTGAATTCGTACGACCTCGAGGACGGCAACCTGACCATTCGCTCCGGCAACCTGCTCGCTTTTCAGCCAAGTCTCGCGCTGAAGCAGTCGATCGTGCCGGGTTTTCTGACGCTGATCGGAACCGGAAAGTTCGTGGCCGCGTCGAACGGTCCGGTGGTGTTCATGGAACCGCCGATCCGGGTCGACCCGCAGGCCCTGGTCGGCTGGGCCGACTGCCCGTCTCCGTGCCATCACTACGACCACGGGTACATGACCGGCCTGATGGGCGGTCTACGTGCGATGACGGGGCTCGGCGGGGCCTCCGGGGAGGAGCACCAGTTCGAGTTCGTGGGAGCGGGGACGGTGCTGCTGCAGTCGAGCGAGGCGCTGATGGCGGAGCAGGCCACGGGGGCTCCGCCGCAGCAGGCGGGGGTGCCCGGCGGCGGGTCGCCGGGAGCGCACGGAGGGCGTTCCGGGGTACCGGGGCTTCCCGGACAGCTGGGGGACCTCCAGCGCCGCTTCGGGCTGTGAGCGGTAATCTGCGGAGTGTGACATCGAACGCGTGCGCACCGTCACCGTCACAGAAGAGCCCTCACTAGTTCGCCTTTCAACTTCTTAGGTAGACTTCATTCATGGAGACCGAGACGGCCACCCGCTGGCTGACCGATACGGAGCAGTGTGCTTGGCGCACCCACCTGGAGGTCAACAGACTGTTGACGCACCAGCTGGAGAAGGACCTGCAGCCGTTCGGCCTGACAATGAACGACTACGAGATCCTGGTGAACCTCTCCGAGTCGGACGGGAACCGCATGCGGATGAGCGACCTGGCCACCGCCACGATGCAGTCCAAGAGCCGCCTCTCCCACCAGATCACGCGCATGGAGAACGCGGACCTGGTCCGCCGGGAGAACTGCGAGTCCGACCGCCGCGGCCTCTACGCCGTCCTCACCGAGCACGGCATGGAGACGATGCGGAAGGTCGCACCGCACCACGTGGCCTCCGTCCGCAGGCACTTCATCGACCTGCTGGCCCCCGAGACCCTGACCGAGCTGGACAAGGCACTCAAGCCCATCGCGGAGCACCTGCGCGGACAGCGCGGACGTTCTTGATCTAGGCGGCCGGCAGGCGGAGCTCGAACAGGGCGCCGCCTGCCGGCGCGTCGTGCACGGTGAGCGTGCCGCCGTGCCGCACGGCGACGTCGCGGGCGATGGCCAGCCCGAGCCCCGCCCCGCCGTCGTCGCGGCTGCGGGCGGCGTCGAGCCGTACGAACCGTTCGAAGATCCGCTCCCGGTCGGCCACCGGCACCCCCTCGCCGTCGTCGGCCACCCCGACCACGGCCAGGTCGCCGTCCCTGCGCACGGACACCTCCACCGCCGAGCGGGCGTGCCGCTGGGCGTTGTCGAGCAGATTGGCCAGCACCCGGCCCAGCTGCCCGCGCGAGCCGGCCACCGTCACCCCGCCGGCGACCCCGGCGTCCTCCCGCACGCTCACCCCGGCCCGTCCCCCGGCCTCCTCCCGCGCCAGCGCCGCGAGGTCGACCCGCGCGTCGGCGGGCCGCTCCCCCGCGTCCAGCCGGGCCAGCAGCAACAGGTCGGCGGCGAGGTGCTGGAGCCGTACGGTGTCCTCCACCGCGCCGTCCAGGTCCAGCAGCTCGGGGTGGGCGGCGGCCACCTCCAGCTGGGTGCGCAGCGAGGCGATCGGGCTGCGCAGCTCGTGCGAGGCGTCGGCGACGAACCGCCGCTGCCGCTCCACGGAGGTCTCCAGCGCGGCCAGCGTCTCGTTGGTGGTCGAGGCGAGCCTGGCCACCTCGTCGTGGGTGCCGGGCACCGGGACGCGGCGGGCCAGGTCCTCGCTGGCGGTGATCGCGGCCATCTCGCGCCGGATGCCCTCCACCGGGCGCAGCGCCCGCCGGGTCACCAGCCAGGTCACCCACCCCACGACCGCGAGCAGCACCGGGAAGCCGATCAGCATGACGGTCAGCGCGGTGTTCACGGCGCCGTGCTCGGCGGAGAGCGGGGCCCCGGCGTAGACGGTGAGGCGGCCCCGGTCCTCGGTCTTCACGGGGACGGCGGCGAAACGGTAGTCCTCCGTGTCGCCGTCGATGGTCGCCGAACCGTCGCTGACGGTGGTCCGTTCGCCGATCTCCCCCGCTTCGAGCGGCTCCCCCGCGTCGTCATCGTCGTCCGCGTCGTCCGTGTCGCCGGCGTCACCGGTGCCGTCGGTGCCGTCGGTGCCGTCGGGCGAGGCGGCCGGCCGCGGCTCGACCGCCTCGACGCCGGTGCCGGTGATGCGCTCCAGGTCCTCACTGGCGGCGACCAGCGTGCCGTCCTCGTCGACGACCTGCACCGGGCGGTCGTCCACGTCCAGTGACAGGTCGGCGTACGGCGTCCCGACCGCCAGCTCGGTGGCGACCTCCCGCGCGGAGCGTTCGGCCTGGGTGCCGGCCTCGCCGAGCAGGTTGGAGCGCAGGGAGAGCAGGACGGCGGCACCCGCCGCGACGAGGGCGACGGCGACCACCAGGGTCGCGCCGAGCGTGGCGCGGGCGCGGACCGACCCGAAGAGGCGGCTCATCGCCCGCCGTCCAGGCGGTACCCGGCGCCGCGCACGGTCCGGATGAGCCCGGCGCGCAGCTTGCGCCGCAGGGCGCTGACGTACACCTCGACGATGTTCGGGTCGCCGTCGTAGGCGAAGTCCCAGACGTGCTCCAGGATCTCCGCCTTGGACACGACCTGCCCGGCCCGCACCACGAGCTGCTCCAGGACCGCGAACTCCTTCGCGGTGAGGGTGACCTCGTCCTCGCCGAGGAAGACCCGGCGGGCGGCGGTGTCCACCTTCAGGTCTCCGTGGACGTGCACGGGCGAGGCCCCGCCGCCCTGCGCGCGCCGCCGCAGCAGCGCCTTCACGCGGGCGACCAGGACGACGTACGAGAAGGGCTTGGTGAGGTAGTCGTCCGCGCCCGTGTCCAGGCCCTCCGCCTCGTCGTACTCGCCGTCCTTGGCGGTGAGCATCAGGATCGGCACGTCGTGGCCGGCGGCGCGCAGGGCGGCGCAGACCCGGTAGCCGTTGAGGCCGGGCAGCATGATGTCGAGGATGACGAGGTCGTAGTCGCCCTCGCCGGCCCGGTGCAGGCCCTCCATGCCGTCGTGGACGACGTCCACGGCGTATCCCTCCGCGGTGAGGCCCTTGGCGAGCGACACCGCCAGACGCTTTTCGTCCTCGACGATCAAGAGTCGGGAGGGGCGGCGCGAAGCGCCTCGAGCAGGGTGGTGGTGGGCGACGGGTGGGTGCATGCCTAAAGAGTGGCAAAGGGTGGCTGAAGATCCCTTCAGGAGGCTTCAGCTCCGGCTCAGCGTCGCTCCGCGACAGTGCAGAGGTCGGAAAACGACAGCACTCTGGACGACTCGGGAGGAACCAGCATGAGGCGCAACATCGTCATCGCCGCCGTCACCGCCGCCGCACTGATCGGAGGCGGTACGGCGACGGCCCTCGCGACCACGGGCGACGGCGACGACGCCGCCCGCGCGTCCTCCGCCGAGGTGACGGCGGCCGACGCCATCGCCGCCGCCCTGCGGGACACGCCGGGCACCGCCGTCTCCGCCGACCTGGACGACGAGGACGACCACGCGGACGACGACGGCGACGGCGACCGCGGTGAGCGTGCCGCCTGGGAGGTCGACGTCCTCGCCGGCGACGGCACCTGGCACAGCGTCCGGATCGACCCGGCCTCCGGCAAGGTCCTCGGCTCCCACAAGGACACCGACGAGGACGACACGGCCGAGGCGCGGGCCGCCCTCGAGGGCGGTTCCGTCAGCGCTGCCGAGGCGGCGCGGGCCGCGGCCGGCAAGTCCACGGTGACCTCCGTGGACCTGGACGACGACGGCGACGACGGCCCGGCCGCCTGGGAGGTCGAGACCCGTGCCGACGGCAAGGGCGAGCAGGACTGGCGGGTCGACCTGAAGACCGGCAAGGTCACGGCCGACCGCTCGGACTCGGACGACTCCGGCTCGGACGACTCCGGCTCGGACGACGACTGACCGGTCCGGCCGGCCAAGAGGAGGAACACGCGGGTCAAGGTAGCGGCGCGGCGCCGGGTGCACGCGGCCTTTTCCGGACCCCGGTGTCAGCCGCCGAACGCCCGGTGTCAGCCGTCGGACGCCGGATGCCGGCCGTCGGACGCCGGGCGTCAGCCGTCGGACGCCGGGCGTCAGCCGTTCGTCAGCCCCGTCACCAGTTCGTCCGCCGCGCGGTACGGGTCGAGCGTGCCCGCCACGATCCGTTCCGCGAGGGCGCCGAGGCGGCGGTCGCCGTGCAGGTCGCCGATGCGTTCGCGCAGGGTGGTGACGGCGATGGTCTCGACCTCGCGGGCGGCGCGGGCGCGACGGCGTTCGGCGAGGACGTCGCGCTCCTCCATCCACGCGCGGTGCTTCTCCAGGGCCTCGACCACCTCGTCGACGCCCTCGCCGCGGGCGGCGACCGTCTTGACGATGGGCGGGCGCCAGTCGCCGGCGGCGCGGGCCTCGCCGAGGCCCAGCATGTGGTTCAGCTCGCGGGCGGTGGCGTCGGCGCCGTCCCGGTCGGCCTTGTTGACGACGTAGACGTCGCCGATCTCCAGGATTCCGGCCTTGGCCGCCTGGATGCCGTCGCCCATGCCGGGGGCGAGGAGGACGACCGAGGTGTCGGCCTGGGAGGCGATCTCGACCTCGGACTGGCCGACGCCGACCGTCTCCACCAGGATCACGTCGCAGCCCGCCGCGTCCAGGACGCGGATCGCCTGCGGGGCCGCCCAGGCGAGACCGCCGAGGTGGCCGCGGGTCGCCATGGAGCGGATGTAGACGCCGGGGTCGGAGGCGTGGTCGGACATCCGGACGCGGTCGCCCAGCAGCGCGCCGCCGGAGAAGGGGGAGGAGGGGTCGACGGCGAGGACGCCGACCCGCCTGCCCTGCTTGCGGTACGCCGTCACCAGGGCCGAGGTGGAGGTGGACTTGCCGACGCCCGGCGAACCCGTCAGACCGACCACGTAGGCCTGGCCGGTCAGCGGCGCGAGCGTCTCCATGACCTCCCTGAGCTGCGGGGACGCCCCCTCCACCAGAGAGATCAGCCTGGCCACGGCCCGCGGTCGGCCTTCCCTGGCCTGGGCCACCAGTGAGGAGACGTCCTGCATCACAGCTCCGTTCAGCTCCGTCCGACTGCGTATCGACTGCGTTCGACTGCGTTGACTGGGTTCCTGAGACGCCGTACGGGCGCGCTCAGGCCTTCGGGACCCGGATGATCAGCGCGTCGCCCTGGCCGCCACCGCCGCACAGGGCCGCCGCGCCGACCCCGCCGCCGCGCCGGCCCAGCTCCAGCGCCAGGTGCAGCACCAGCCGGGCGCCGGACATGCCGATCGGATGGCCCAGCGCGATGGCCCCGCCGTTGACGTTCACCTTTTCGGTGGACACGCCGAGGTCCTTCATTGACTGCACGGCGACGGCCGCGAAGGCCTCGTTGATCTCGATCAGGTCGAGGTCGCCGACCTCCAGGCCCTCCTTCTTCAGCGCGTGCCGGATGGCGTTGGAGGGCTGCGACTGCAAAGAGTTGTCCGGTCCCGCGACGTTGCCGTGCGCGCCGATCTCGGCGATCCACTCCAGGCCCAGCTCCTCGGCCTTCGCCCTGCTCATCACGACCACGGCGGCGGCGCCGTCGGAGATCTGCGAGGAGGAGCCGGCGGTGATCGTGCCCTCCTTGGAGAACGCCGGCCGGAGCTTGCCCAGCGACTCCGCGGTGGTGTCGCCGCGGATGCCCTCGTCCTTGCTGAAGACCACCGGGTCGCCCTTGCGCTGCGGGATCTCGACCGGGGTGATCTCGGCGTCGTACACGCCGTTCTTCTGGGCGGCCGCGGCGCGCTGGTGGGACAGGGCAGCGATCTCGTCCTGGGGGCCGCGCTCGATGCCGAGGCGAGTGTTGTGGTGCTCGGTGGACTCGCCCATGGCGACGTTCTCGAAGGAGTCGGTCAGGCCGTCGTACGCCATGGCGTCGATCATCTGGACCGCGCCGTACTTGTAGCCCTCGCGGGACTTGGGCAGCAGGTGCGGGGCGTTGGTCATGGACTCCTGGCCGCCGGCCACGACCACGTCGAATTCACCCGCGCGAATGAGCTGGTCGGCGAGGGCGATGGCGTCGAGGCCGGAGAGGCACACCTTGTTGATCGTGAGCGCCGGGACGTTCATGGGAATGCCGGCCTTGACGGCGGCCTGGCGGGCGGGAATCTGCCCGGCGCCCGCCTGGAGCACCTGGCCCATGATCACGTACTGGACCTGGTCGCCGGTGACGCCCGCGCGCTCCAGGGCCGCCTTGATGGCGAAACCGCCGAGGTCGGCCCCGGAGAAGGACTTCAGCGAGCCGAGCAGCCGTCCCATCGGGGTGCGGGCACCCGCGACGATGACGGAGGTCGTGCCGTTCGTTGCAGAAGACATGAGCTGCGATCCCCTTTTCCGGCCCGCACAGGCCGAGGAGTGAACGAGGGTTTACTCGAATGTACTGAGCGGTATCCCGCCCGTCACCCGGCGGTCGGTGTGATCGCGCGCACGTTGCGTAACCACCTCCGGAGCGCTGCACTGAATCCATGCTGACGCGAATCGACCACATCGGAATCGCCTGCCGCGACCTCGACACCACCGTCGAGTTCTACCGTGCCACCTACGGCTTCGAGGTGTTCCACACCGAGGTCAACGAGGAACAGGGCGTCCGGGAGGCCATGCTCAAGATCAACGATACGTCGGACGGCGGAGCGTCGTACCTCCAGCTTCTCGAGCCCACCCGCGAGGACTCCGCGGTCGGCAAGTGGCTGGCGAAGAACGGCGAGGGCGTCCACCACATCGCCTTCGGTACGGCGGATGTCGACGCGGACGCCGCGGACATCCGGGAGAAGGGCGTACGCGTTCTGTACGACGAGCCCCGGCGGGGTTCCATGGGGTCGCGGATCACTTTCCTGCACCCCAAGGACTGCCATGGCGTACTGACAGAACTGGTCACTTCGGCGGCCGTTGAGACACCTGAGCACTGACTCCCGTACATAGGGGCCGGTAGGGTTGGGTGCGGTCGCCGCTCAATCCAGGGTGACCCGGTCCTGTCGTCGGCGACGGCGGGATCGCCGGGGTCGTGTTTCGGGGGGCGGGCGACGGGGCAGCGGCACATGCCCCGCCGTTGATCTGACACCATTCCCCGGGGGCCCCGTCCGTCGGACGGACGGAGCTCAGTCGGGAAGATTTGCGACCAGGGGACGGATGGGACCGCGCAGTGCGGGGCTACGAGAGCCAGGAGCGAGAGCCGGCGGCTGACGTCGACCACCTCTCTCGGTTCGAGGCCGAGATGAAGCGGCTGAAGACCGAGCGGGAAAAGGCGATCCAGCACGCCGAGGACCTCGGCTACCAGGTCGAGGTGCTGCGCGCCAAGTTGCACGAGGCGCGGCGCACCATCATGTCCCGGCCCGCCTTCGACGGCGGTGACATCGGGTACCAGGCCGAGCAGTTGCTGCGCAACGCGCAGACGCAGGCCGACCAGCTGCGCTCGGACGCCGAGCGGGAGCTGAGCCAGGCCCGGGCGCAGACCCAGCGCATCCTCCAGGAGCACGCCGAGCAGGCCGCCCGGCTCCAGGCGGAGCTGCACCAGGAGGCGGTGACCCGCCGCCAGCAGCTGGACCAGGAGCTGGCCGAGCGCCGGCAGACCGTCGAGTCGCACGTCAACGAGAACGTGGCCTGGGCGGAGCAGCTGCGCGCCCGCACCGAGCAGCAGGCCCGCCGCCTCCTCGACGAGTCCCGCACCGAGGCCGAGCAGTCCCTGGCCACCGCCCGCGCCGAGGCCGAGCGGCTGACCTCCGAGGCCCGGCAGCGGCTGACCGACGACGCCGAGAGCGCCCGCGCCGAGGCCGAGCAGATCCTGCGCCGCGCCCGCACCGACGCGGAGCGGCTGCTGAACGCCGCCTCCACCCAGGCCCAGGAGGCCACCGACCACGCGGAGCAGCTGCGCACCTCCACCGCCGACGAGTCGGAGTCCGCGCGGCGCCAGTCCCAGGAGCTGAGCCGGGCCGCCGAGCGGCGCATGACGGAGGCCGAGGAGGCGCTGCGCAAGGCGCAGGCCGAGGCCGAGAAGGTGGTCGCCGAGGCGAAGGAGTCGGCGGCCAAGGCGCTGGCCGGCGCCGAGGCGACCAACGAACAGCGCACCCGCACCGCCAAGGAGCAGGTCGCCCGGCTGGTCGGCGAGGCCACCAAGGACGCCGAGAACACCAGGTCCGAGGCCGAGCAGCTGGTCGCGGACGCCCGCGCCGAGGCCGAGCGGATCGTCGCCGAGGCCGCCGAGAAGGCCCGTACGCTCACCGCCGAGGAGTCGGCCACCCAGCTGTCCAAGGCGGCCAAGACCGCCGAGGACGTGCTGAACAAGGCGTCCGAGGACGCCAGGCGGACCACGAAGGCCGCCACCGAGGAGGCCGAGCGGATCCGCACCGAGGCCGAGGCCGAGGCGGACCGGCTGCGCGCCGAGGCGCACGACATCGCCACGGAGCTCAAGGGCGCGGCGAAGGACGACACCAAGGAGTACCGCGCCAAGACGGTCGAGCTGCAGGAGGAGGCGCGCCGGCTGCGCGGCGAGGCCGAGCAGCTGCGCGCCGACGCGGTCGCCGAGGGCGAGAAGATCCGCGCCGAGGCCCGCAAGGAAGCCGTGGCGCAGATCGAGGAGGCGGCGAAGACCGCCGAGGAGCTGCTCGCCAAGGCCAAGGCCGACGCCGACGAGCTGCGGCAGACCGCGACGGCGGACAGCGAGAAGGTCCGCACCGAAGCCATCGAGCGGGCCACCACCCTGCGCCGGCAGGCCGAGGAGACCCTGGAGCGCACCCGCGCGGAGGCCGAGCGGCACCGCACGGAGGCCGCCGAACGCGCCGAGGAGCTCCAGGCGGAGGCCGAGCGGGCCGCCCGCGAGCTGCGCGAGGAGACCGAGCGCGCCGTCGAGGCCCGTAAGACGGAGGCCGCCGAGGACCTGACGCGGCTGCACACGGAGGCCGAGGAGCACCGCACGGCCGCCGAGGAGGCGCTGACCGAGGCCCGCGAGGAGGGCGCGCGGCTCCGCCGGGAGGCCGCCGAGGAGAGCGAACGGCTGCGCACCGAGGCCGCGGAGCGGATCCGTACGCTCCAGCAGCAGGCCGAGACGGAGGCCGAGCGGCTGCGCACCGAGGCCGCCGCCGACGCGTCCGCCTCCCGCGCGGAGGGCGAGTCCGTCGCCGTACGGCTGCGGTCGGAGGCGGCCGCCGAGGCCGAGCGGCTGAAGTCGGAGGCGCAGGAGAGCGCCGACCGGGTCCGCGCGGAGGCGCAGACCGCGGCCGAGCGCATCGCCGCCGAGGCGTCGGAGGCGCTGGGCGCCGCCCAGGAGGAGGCCGCCCGGCGCCGCCGCGAGGCGGAGGAACTGCTCGGGTCCGCCCGGCAGGAGGCCGACCAGGAGCGCGAGCGGGCCCGCGAGCAGAGCGAGGAGCTGCTGGCCTCGGCGCGCAACCGCGTGGAGGAGGCGCAGGCCGAGGCGGTGCGGCTGGTCGAGGAGGCCGACCGGCGCGCGACCGAGATGGTGTCGGCCGCCGAGCAGCACGCGCAGCAGGTGCGGGACTCCGTCGCCGGGCTGCACGAGCAGGCCCAGGAGGAGATCACCGGACTGCGCAGCGCCGCCGAGCACGCGGCGGAGCGCACCCGGAACGAGGCCGAGCAGGAGGCGGACCGGGTCCGCGCCGACGCCCACGCCGAGCGGGAGCGGGCGGGCGAGGACGCCGGACGGCTGCGGCGCGAGGCGCGGGAGGAGACCGAGGCAGCCAAGACGCTGGCCGAGCGGACGGTGTCCGAGGCCATCGCGGAGGCCGACCGGATCCGCGCGGACGTCTCGGAGCACGCCCAGCGGGTGCGCACCGAGGCCTCCGACGCCATCGCCGAGGCCGAGCAGGCGGCGTCGCGCACCCGGGCGGACGCCCGCGAGGACGCCAACCGCATCCGGTCCGACGCGGCGACGCAGGCGGACACCCTGATCACCGAGGCGAGCGCCGAGGCGGAGCGGCTCACCACGCAGACGGTGGCCGAGACCGACCGGCTCCGGACGGAGACGGTCGCGGAGGCGGAGCGCGTCCGTACGGAGGCGTCGAGCGAGGCGGAGCGGGTGCGGGCCGAGGCGGGCGCCCGGGCCGAGCGGCTCCTCTCGGACGCCACCGGGGAGGCGGAGCGGCTGCGGGCCGAGGCCGCCGACACCGTCGGGTCCGCCCAGCAGCACGCCGAGCGGATCCGCACCGAGGCCGACCGGGTCCGTGCCGAGGCCGCGGCGGAGGCGGAGCGGGTCACCACGGCCGCCCGCGAGGAGGCCGACCGCACCCTGGACGAGGCCCGCAAGGACGCCAACAAGCGGCGTTCGGAGGCGGCCGAGCAGGTCGACACGCTCATCACGGAGACCACGTCCGAGGCGGACAAGCTGCTCTCCGAGGCGCAGCAGCAGGCCCAGAAGACCACCGCGGAGGCCGAGTCGCAGGCCGACACGATGGTCGGCGCGGCCCGCGCGGAGGCCGACCGGCTCGTCTCGGAGGCGACGGTCGAGGGCAACACCCGGGTGGAGAAGGCCCGTACGGACGCGGACGAGCTGCTGGTCGGCGCCCGCCGGGACGCGACCGCCATAAGGGAGCGCGCGGAGGAGCTGCGCGAGCGTCTCACGTCCGAGATCGAGGAACTGCACGAGCGGGCGCGCCGCGAGGCCGCGGAGACCATGAAGTCGGCGGGCGACCGCTGCGACGCGCTCATCAAGGCCGCCGAGGAGCAGCTGGCCAAGGCGGAGGCGAAGGCCAAGGAGCTGGTGTCAGAGGCGAACTCCGAGGCGGGCAAGGTACGCATCGCCGCCGTGAAGAAGGCCGAGGGGCTGCTCAAGGAGGCCGAGCAGAAGAAGGCCACCCTGGTCCGGGAGGCCGAGGAGCTGAAGGCCGAGGCGGTCCAGGAGGCCCGGCGCACGGTCGACGAGGGCAAGCGGGAGCTGGAGGTCCTGGTGCGGCGCCGCGAGGACATCAACGCGGAGATCTCCCGGGTGCAGGACGTGCTGGAGGCGCTGGAGTCCTTCGAGACGCCGGCGGGGGCCAAGGAGAACGGGGTGAAGGCCGGAGCCACGGTGGGCGCCCCACGTTCGGGTGGCAAGTCGTCAGACGGCTAGCGTGCGGGGTGGTTTCGGTGTCTCCTGGAGGTCTTTGGCCGACTCCGGGTCAGACCCTTGACCAGAACTTTGGCAAGCCATCCGCGGGTCAGCCACTCAAAAGAGGTGTCATTCTCCGTATCAAACGCGCATCCGCTCGATGACACACCGCATTGGCGCCTAGGATTCCCTCTATCACCTCACCCGGTCTCTTTCGACAGGAACCCCATGAGCGACACTTCCCCCTACGGCTTCGAGCTTGTGCGGCGTGGGTACGACCGCGCTCAGGTGGACGAACGCATCTCCAAGCTCGTCTCCGACCGTGACAGCGCTCTCGCCCGCATCACCGCTCTGGAAAAGCGCATCGAGGAGCTTCACCTCGAGACCCAGAACGCCCAGGCCCAGGTCAACGACGCCGAACCGTCGTACGCCGGTCTCGGTGCCCGGGTCGAGAAGATCCTGCGGCTCGCCGAGGAAGAGGCGAAGGACCTGCGCGAGGAGGCCCGTCGCGCGGCCGAGCAGCACCGCGAGCTGGCCGAGTCCTCGGCCCAGCAGGTGCGCAACGACGCGGAGTCCTACGCCGCGGAGCGCAAGGCCAAGGCCGAGGACGAGGGCGTCCGGATCGTCGAGAAGGCGAAGGGCGACGCCTCGCAGCTCCGTTCCGAGGCGCAGAAGGACGCGCAGTCCAAGCGCGACGAGGCGGACGCCCTGTTCGAGGAGACCCGCGCCAAGGCCGCCCAGGCCGCGGCCGACTTCGAGACGAACCTGGCCAAGCGCCGCGAGCAGTCCGAGCGTGACCTGGCCTCCCGTCAGGCCAAGGCCGAGAAGCGCCTCGCGGAGATCGAGCACCGCGCGGAGCAGCTGCGCCTGGAGGCGGAGAAGCTGCGCACGGACGCCGAGCGCCGGGCCCGCCAGACCGTCGAGACGGCGCAGCGCCAGTCCGAGGACATCGTGGCCGACGCCAACGCCAAGGCCGACCGGATCCGTTCGGAGTCGGAGCGCGAGCTGGCCGCCCTCACCAACCGCCGCGACTCCATCAACGCGCAGCTCACCAACGTGCGCGAGATGCTGGCGTCCCTCACGGGCGCCGCGGTGGCCGCCGGTACGCCGGCCGAGGACGAGTCGGTCTCCCGCGGGGTGCCGGCCCAGCAGTCCCGCTGACGCGGTCGTACCGCGGCGGAACACAAGCGGAACAAAGGACGAGGCCTTCTGTCACTGGGGTGGCAGTGGGCCTCGTCCCGTTCTAGCGTGGGCGCCATGATCGAGCTCGAGGGGCTGACCAAGCGGTACGGCGAGAAGGTGGCGGTCAACAATCTCTCCTTCACCGTAAGACCCGGCATCATCACGGGCTTTCTCGGCCCCAACGGGGCGGGCAAGTCCACCACCATGCGCATGGTGCTGGGCCTGGACCGGCCGACCGCCGGGGACGTGCGGATCGACGGCAAGCACTACGACCAGCTGACGGACCCGCTGACGTACATCGGGGCGCTGCTGGAGGCCAAGGCGTGGCACGGCGGGCGCAGCGCCTACAACCACCTGCTGTGCCTGGCGCAGAGCAACGGCATCCCGGCGACCCGGGTCCGCGAGGTGCTGGACACGGTGGGGCTGTCGGCGGTGGCCAGGAAGAAGACGAAGGGGTTCTCCCTCGGCATGGGACAGCGGCTCGGCATCGCCGGGGCGCTGCTCGGCGACCCGCGGATCCTGATGTTCGACGAGCCGGTCAACGGCCTCGACCCCGAGGGCATCCACTGGATCCGCAATCTGATGAAGACTCTGGCCGCGCAGGGGCGCACGGTCTTCGTCTCCTCCCACCTGATGAGCGAGATGGCGCTGACCGCGGACCACCTGGTGGTCATCGGCCAGGGCAGACTGCTCGCGGACACGTCGATGGCCGACTTCATCGCGGAGAACTCGCGCAGTTTCGTCCGGATCCGCACCCCGCACCGCGAGCGGCTGCTCGACGCGCTGCACGGTGCCGGCATCGAGGTCGCCGACACCGGCGCCGAGGTGCTGGAGGTGGACGGCGACAAGTCGGAGGCCGTCGGTGAGCTGGCGGCGCGCAACCAGGTCGTGCTGTACGAGCTGAGCCCGCAGCGGGCCTCGCTGGAGGAGGCGTTCATGCAGCTGACCGCGGAGTCCGTGGAGTACCACGCGCACGACGGGCAGCCGGCCGGGCCGGTGCCGCCGCAACAACAGCAACAGCCGCAGCAGCCGTGGGGCAGCGACTGGAAGAGGGGATGAGCATGGCGACGGCACAGGTCGTCCGGTCGGAGTGGACCAAGATCCGTTCGGTCGCGTCCACGGTGTGGACGCTGTCCCTCGCCGTGGTCGTCACCATCGCCCTCGGCATGCTGATCTCGGCGCTGTCGAAGAGCGAGTTCGACGGCATGAGCGAGCGGGACCAGCTCTCCTTCGACCCGACCTTCATCAGCTTCGCCGGCACCAGCCTCGGCCAGCTGGCGATGATCGTGTTCGGCGTGCTGGTGGTGGGCAACGAGTACAGCTCGGGCATGATCCGCACCTCGCTGTCGGCGGTGCCGCGGCGCGGCAGGTTCCTGTTCAGCAAGATCGCGGTGGCCACCGTGCTCGCCTTCGTCGTGGCCATGATCACCAGCTTCGCGACCTTCTTCCTCGGGCAGGCGATGCTCGGCGACCTCAAGGCGTCGATCGGCGACCCGGGTGTGCTGCGCGCGGTGATCGGCGGCGGCCTCTACATGACCCTCATCGCGATGTTCTCGATGGGCGTGGCGGCGATGCTGCGCTCCCCGATGCTGTCGCTGGGCATCCTGATGCCGTTCTTCTTCCTGATCTCCAACATCCTGGGCAACGTCCCGGCCACCGAGAAGGTCGGCCGCTTCCTGCCCGACCAGGCCGGCAGCAAGATCATGCAGGTGGTCACCCCGATCGACGACGACGTCCCCTACGGCCCGTGGGGCGGCCTCGGGATCATGGTCCTGTGGGTGATCGCGTCCCTCGTCGGGGGGTACGTGGTGCTGAAGCGACGGGACGCCTAGGGCCTCCGGCGGAGCGGCTGGGAGGGAGGCGCCCGGCGCTTCGGCGGAGCCGTGGGCGA
Organism: Streptomyces sp. NPDC058985; assembly: GCF_042740985.1. Taxonomy (NCBI): domain Bacteria; kingdom Bacillati; phylum Actinomycetota; class Actinomycetes; order Kitasatosporales; family Streptomycetaceae; genus Streptomyces; species Streptomyces sp. NPDC058985. Next base: position 49,605 of record NZ_JBHYJX010000009.1, read on the forward strand.
GGGCTGATGGATCCGGTTGCCCTGGGGCCGCGCGCTGCCGCAGTCGGGGACCGCAACGCCGCAGGTGGGCGGGCATGACCCCGCCTCCGCGGCGTGATCCGCGGGTGGTTCCGGGCCGGTCGGACCGGTGCGGAAAGGGTTCCGTGGGGCGTCGGATTTTGCCCGGGCTTGAACGGAACCGTCAGCGCCTGGATATCCTCCTAACCCTTACGGGGGCGTGTGCCCTGCTGTCCTGAACCTTTCGATGGGTGCGGAGCATGATCGAGGCTGTCGGCCTGACCAAGCGATACGGCGACAAGACCGCCGTGTACAACCTCTCCTTCCAGGTGCGGCCCGGTGCCGTCACCGGCTTCCTCGGGCCCAACGGCTCGGGCAAGTCGACGACGATGCGGATGATCCTCGGCCTGGACAACCCCACCGCGGGTCACGTGACGATCGGGGGCCACCCGTACCGCAGGCTGCCGAACGCCGCGCGGCACGTCGGTGCGCTGCTGGACGCCAAGGCGGTGCACGGCGGCCGGTCCGCCCGCAACCACCTGCTGAGCCTGGCCCAGCTCTCCGGCATCCCCGCCCGGCGGGTGGACGAGGTACTCGGCGTGGTCGGCCTCCAGGACGTGGCCAAGCGGCGCTCCAAGGGCTTCTCGCTCGGTATGGGCCAGCGGCTCGGCATCGCGGCGGCGCTGCTCGGCGACCCCCAGGTGCTGCTCTTCGACGAGCCGGTCAACGGCCTCGACCCCGAGGGCATCCACTGGGTGCGCAACCTGATGAAGGCGCTCGCGGCGGAGGGCCGTACCGTCTTCGTCTCCTCGCACCTGATGAGCGAGATGGCGCTGACCGCGGACCACCTGATCGTCATCGGGCGCGGCCAGCTGCTCGCCGACATGAGCGTGACGGAGTTCATCTCGGCCAACTCCGCCGACTTCGCGCGCGTGCGGACGCCGGACACCGACCCGCAGCTGCGCGAGAAGCTGACCTCCGCGCTGACCGAGGCGGGCGGCCACGTGCTGCCCGAGCAGGACGGCGCGCTGCGCGTGACCGGCCTCGCGCTCCCCCGGATCAGCGACATCGCGCACGGCAGTGACGTACGTCTGTGGGAGCTGTCGCCGCACCAGGCGTCCCTGGAGGAGGCGTACATGCGGATGACGCAGGGCGCCGTCGACTACCGGTCGACCGCGGACCAGAAAGCGGGTCTCCAGCAGCCGCTGCCGCCGGGCGCGCAGCCGCCGATGCCGGTGCCCGGCCAGGGACAGCCCGGCTGGTACGCCCCGCCGCCGCCCCAGCAGGGCGGTCAGCCCTTCGCGCCGCAGGGCGCGCCGGGCCAGGCCCCGACGGGACCGTACGGCGCCCCGGCCGCGCCCGGCGCCGGCGCGCAGCCGGCCAACCCGTACGCGGCGCCTCAGGCGCCTCAGGCACCCCAGCCCCCGCAGGCACCGCAGACGCCTCAGGCCCCGCAGGCCGCCGCTCCGGCCCCGGCGCCGCCCGCCGACCCCGCGCCGCTGCCCGCCTCCGCGCCCGTCACCGACCCGACCAAGCCCGAGGACGCCCGATGAGCACGCCCCAGCCCCCGACCCCTCAGGCCGCCCCCGACTGGCAGGCGGCGCCCGGTTCGCCGTACCCCACCTACACGTCGCCGATCCCGGTGGTGCGCACCAGCCTCGTGCACGCGCTCGCCTCCGAGTGGACGAAGATCAAGTCGGTGCGCTCGACGATGTGGACGCTGGGCGTGTTCGTCCTGCTGGTCATCGGCATCGGCCTGCTGACCGGCGCGGTGGTGGCGAGCTCGTCCACCGACCTGGCCGGCGAGAGCGCGCTGAGCCTCGGCTTCTTCGGGCTGCTGCTCGGCAGCATCTGCGTCATCACGCTCGGCGTGATGACCACCGCCTCGGAGTACGGCACCGGCATGATCCGTACGACGATGACCGCCTGTCCCAGCCGCGGCCGGGTGCTGACGGCGAAGGCGATCGTCTTCTTCCTGGTGGCCTTCGTGGTGACCCTGGTCTCCGCGACGCTGGTCGGCCTCGCGCACGTGGCGATGCTGGAGGGCAACGGGGCGGCCGAGCCCACCGGCTCGGAGTGGCTGAAGGGCACCGTCGGCGTCTCGCTGTACATCGCGCTGCTCGGCCTGCTCTCGCTGGCCGTCGGCTCGGTCATCCGGCACTCGGCGGGCGCCATCACCATCATGATCGGCGTGCTGCTCGCGCCGCTGGTGATCGCGCTGTTCATGTTCTCGGAGTCCCTGAAGGACGTGCAGCAGGCGCTGTTCGAGTACTCGATCCCGAACCAGATGAGCATCTTCTACGCCAACTCGCTGTCCGAGTCCGGCCCCTCGGGCTGGGACCCGCTGTGGATCGTGCTCGGGGTGACCGCGGCCGCGTTCGCCGGCGCCTTCGCCCTGCTGGAGAAGCGGGACGTCTGACCCGGCTCAGAACTTCGGCGCGTTACGGGACCGCTGCACCCGCGTGGTGCGGCGGTCCTTCGCGTTCCAGCACGCCTTGTGCCAGTGCCGGCGCTCGTCGACCCCCGAGTGCGCGGGCCAGGCCACCACGTGCGAGACGCCGTCCGGAATCAACTGGTCGCAGCCCGGGCAGCGGTACGCCTTCCCCCGCGCGCTCGCGCCCGCCACGTGCCGTACGTTCCACTCCTCGCCCTGCCAGTCCTCCGACGACTGCCAGCCGCCGTAGCGGCCGGCGCCGTCGTCCTCGGCGCTCCGGCCGGACGAAGCGGCTTCCTTCGGTCGGTTGCGACGCGGGGACACGGGACACCTCACGGAGCTATACAGGAAGTACGGGCGGCATCCAGCCTACGCGGCACGGACGGGGGTACCCGTGCCCTGCCGCGACGGCCGACGACGGCCGATTCTGCAGACAATCCGGAAAATCCTCCGTCCGGCCGTGTCCTCGGCACGTGTCAGGCGGTTATGCCGTGTGGGGGAGCTCCGTGTCGGGGCCGAGGAAGCAGGAAAAGGCAATGCGCGTTGGAAGTTTCGTGTTGGGGGCCCAGTTCCCGGGCCAGGGTCAGGGGGAGGCGCTGCACCGCGCGGTCCGCTCGGCCGAGGTCGCCGAGGAGGCCGGGCTCGACGCGGTCTGGCTGGCCGAGCACCACTTCGTGCCGTACGGCACGTGCCCGTCGGCCGTGACGCTGGCCGCGCTGCTGCTGGGCCGGACCCGGCGCATCCGGGTCGGCACCGCGGTCAGCGTGCTGCCCACCGTCCATCCCGTGGCGCTCGGCGAGCAGGCCGCGCTGCTGCACGTCACGAGCGGCGGCCGGTTCTCGCTGGGCGTGGGCCGGGGCGGCCCGTGGGTGGACCTGGAGGTCTTCGGCGCGGGCCTGGAGGCGTACGAGAAGGGGTTTCCGGAGTCGCTCGACCTCCTGGTGCGCTGGCTGCGCGAACCGGCCGTCGGCGCCTCGGGGGAACGCTTCAGCTTCCGCGAGGTGCCCGTCGTGCCCCGCCCCTCGGAGGCCCTCTCGGAGGCGGCGGGCCCGGAGGTCGTCGTCGCCTGCACCTCGCCGTCGAGCGTGCGGATGGCGGCCGAGCGCGGGCTCCCGATGCTGCTGGGCATGCACGTCGGCGACGAGGAGAAGGCGGAGATGGTCGCCCTGTGGCGGCGGCACGCCCGCGCGGCCGGACGCCCCGCCGCCGAGGTCCACGCCGCGGCTCATGTCTCGGCCGGCGTCTGCCAGATCGCCGACCGGCGCACGGACGCGGCGGAGACCCTGCTCAAGGCGATGCCGGGCTGGCTGCGCCAGGGGCTGGGCGCCCATGTCACGGTGGACGGCCGCGCCCGGCAGATGCGCGACCCGCACGCGTACACAGAACTGCTCTGCGGCCTGCACCCGGTGGGCACGCCCCGGCTCTGCGCGGACCGGCTGGCGGCCACGTCCGAGCGCACCGGCATCTCCCGCTTCGCGCTGCTCGTCGAGGGCTCCGGAGACCTCGCGGCGACCGAGGACAACGTACGGCGGCTCGGCGCCGAGGTACTCCCCCAGCTCGGCTGAGGCCATGGGCGGAGAGCTTGCCGCTCCGGTACAGAACTGCACCTCCCGCGTACGGAGCGGCAAGCGGACGATCGTGGCCTCAGCAGTCGCGGAACTCGGGCGACTGGTTCAGCACCTGGCTGCGCACCGAGGTGAAGCGGGTCAGTTTCTCGTCGACAGAGGAGTCCAACGGGAACACCGCCACCCGGTGGCAGTTCTGGAAGGCCAGCCGCACCCCGAAGTGCCGCTGCAGTGCACCGCGTATGGCGTCACTCGCGAGCGCACGCAGCAGCTGGCCGCGCGCCTGCTCGTCCGGCGGAGGCGTCTGGTTGTCGGCGAACGCACCGCCGTCGACCTTCAGCTGTGCCACCAGGGAGCTGACCATCTCCCATGCGTAGGGCAGGGAAGTCCGGACGCAGTCGACGAAGGCTGCTTCGTCGACCTCGCCTCGCTCGGCCTGTTCGAGTAGGGCCGGTGAGACGTCGAGCGACATGGGTTCTCCTCTCGCACCCCCGACGGGCGGGGGTTGCCGGACAGTTGAGGGAGTCCGCGATTTCGAACACGCTGAGTACACAGTTCGCGACCTCCCGTTCAATACCGTAAGCAACCGATCGTGACCGCACCAGGAGAATGCCGAGATGGACACCATCCCGTAGGCGCACAATCGGCCAGTGCGCAAGACGGGGTCAATGGGAGAAGTGGGACAGCCCTCGGGGCGTCCGGGCACGGGCGAATCGCGTCGGGCCGGGCACGTCGAGTAGCGTTGCCGACCATGCGTCTCGTCATTGCCCGCTGCTCCGTCGACTACGCCGGGCGGCTCACCGCCCATCTGCCCTCGGCGCCCCGCCTGATCCTGGTCAAGGCGGACGGCAGCGTCTCGATCCACGCCGACGACCGGGCCTACAAGCCCCTCAACTGGATGTCGCCGCCCTGCACCCTGAAGGAGGGAACGGGCGAGGAGGAGGGCGTCTGGACCGTCGTCAACAAGGCGGGCGAGAAGCTCATCATCACGATGGAGGAGGTCCTCCACGACTCCTCGCACGAATTGGGCGTCGATCCCGGCCTGATCAAGGACGGCGTGGAAGCACACCTCCAGGAACTGCTCGCCGACCGCATCGAGACGCTGGGCGAGGGCTACACCCTCATCCGCCGCGAGTACATGACGGCCATCGGCCCCGTCGACATCCTGTGCCGCGATGCCGACGGCGGGACGGTCGCGGTCGAGATCAAGCGGCGCGGCGAGATCGACGGCGTGGAGCAACTCACGCGCTATCTGGAGCTGTTGAACCGCGATCCCCATCTCGCCCCGGTGCGGGGTGTGTTCGCCGCGCAGGAGATCAAGCCGCAGGCCCGGGTGCTGGCGACGGACCGCGGCATCGGCTGCCAGGTGCTGGACTACAACGCCATGCGGGGCATCGAGGACGACAAGCTGCGGCTGTTCTGAGCGGCAGCATCGATACCGAAGGGCCGGGTCCGACACGCGGACCCGGCCCTCCCGTATGCCTGTCTGCCCCGGACCTCAGATGATCTGCTCCGTCGCCGGGTCCGAGCCGCTGGGCGTGCCCGTGCCCGTGCTGCTCTGTGCGGCGGTGGGCGTACTGGTGCTGCTGGCGCTGTTGGAGGCTGGCGGTTCCTCCGTGGACGTCGGCGGTTCCTCCGACCCCGTCGGGGTGGGGCTGGGGTCGGGTGAGCTGGGCGAGGTGGACGGGTCGTCCGGTTCGCTCGACGTCGGGTCCGGCGACGTCGGCCTCGTCGTGGGAGAACTCGGCGACTTGCTCGGCTCGTTCGGCGAACCAGGGTCGTCCGGGCTCTCATCGTTGCCCGGGTCGGTGTCGCCGCCACTGCTCGGTCCGTCCGAGGGCTGCCCCGACTCTGTCGGCGTCGGTGCCCCCGATGTGCTGGGCGTGCCGGAGTCGCTCGGCCGGCCGGTGGTGCCCTGTCCCTGCCCGTCGTCGGACGGCCGGTCCGCGCCGAGGCCGCCGTCGTCGATGCCCTGGCTGGCCGAGGGGTTGACGCCGACCTCGTTGGAGGGGTCGCCCGGGTCGTTCTCGGAGGTGGCGCCGAGCGTCACCACCGTGCCGAGCACGGCGACGAGCAGCGCGCCCGCCCCGGCGGCCACGAGGTTGCGCCGGGCGAAGCCCTTGATGCCGCTGCCGACCGTGCGGGACGGCTCCTCGGCGTGCTCGCGGCTGGTGGTGACCAGGGTCGGGGCCTGCGGAGGCGGCTGGAGCGGCGGGAAGGGCGCGGGGACGCCCGCGGACGGCGACGCCGACTCCTCGTGCCGGGCGTCGGGCACCTCCTCCCCCGCCGTCGGGCCGAGGCCGGCGCCGACGACGCCGAATCCGGCGGCGGCCCCCACGGCACCGAAGGCACCCGCACCGCTGCCCAGGCCGGGGGTGTCCCCGGTCCGGTCGGCGACCAGGGCGAGGGCACGGCGGCCGGCGACGGCGCCGTGCTTGTCGGAGAGCGCGCCGCGCAGCCCGATGGACGCCTCCAGCTCGGCGCGGGCCCGGTCGAGCTGGTCCTCGCAGAGGGCGAGGACGCCCAGCTCGTGGTGGAAGTAGGCCTGTTCGGCGACGTCCCCGGCGAGCCGGGAGGCCTCGGTGCCGGCCCGCAGGGCCCGCTCCCAGGCGCTCCAGTGCAGCCCGGCGGCGAACGCGGGCGCCGCGGTGCGGGCCAGCTGGACGGCGGGGCTCTCCTCGTCGTCCGCGGTCGAGGTCGTCGTCGGCACCAGCACCGCGAGGGCGGCCAGCACGGCGTCGGCCTCGGCGCAGACCCGCTCCGGGGTGACCGAGGGGTGCCCGGTCCACCAGGCGTAGTGCTGGGCGGCGGCCAGCGCACGGGCCCCCACGCCGTCGGTGTAGCCGCCGCTCTCCAGCTGGGTCAGCACTCCGGCGGCCAGCCGGTAGCGAGAGCCGACCGGCGAGACCAGTCCGCAGTCGGCCAGCTCGCCGAGGGCGGCGTCCGCGTGGGTGTCGCCGACCAGCGCGGGCAGGTGCGCCTGGTGGGGCAGCTCGCCGCCGAGCGCGACCGCGAACTCCAGGGTGGCGCGCGCCGAGGCGCTCAGCCGGGAGGCGAGCAGCGGCGCGGGCGCGGCGGCCTCGCCGAGGGACGGCAGGGGCGACACGTCGCCGGCGTCGGTCTCGGCGGCGTCGAAGGGCGTGTCGTCGTCGGCCGGGCGGGCGTCGGCGAAGACGCCGAACTCGTCCACCGCGTCGGCGCCGGCCCGCAGCCGGTCGCGGCGGCGCAGCAGGGCACCCGCCTGGACGAAGCGCAGGGGCAGGCCCTCGGACTCGAACCAGAGGTCGCCGGCCCAGTTGGCCTCCTCCTCGGTGAGACCGCGGCCGGCGGCGCGCTCCAGCAGCTCCACGCCGTCCGAACGGTCCAGGCCGGTGAGGGAGACCTCCTCGACGGCCGAGTCGGCGGAGGGGGCGGGCACGTCCGGGGTGGCGCCGATGAGGAAGGCGCACTCGGGGGTGGCCTCCAGCAGTTCGTCGAGGGCGGTGCCGCCGAACTCGACGTCGTCCAGGACGACGACGGCGCCGACCTCGCGCAGGTGCCCGAGCAGTTCCTCCCGGCCCGGGCGGTGCAGGGGCGCGCGGTGGACGGCGTAGAAGAGGTCGTGGAGCAGGTCGTCGGCGGTGCGGTGGAAGCCGTTCAGGCGGACGACGCCGTCGGGCGCGAGGCCCGCGCAGTCCTCGGCGACGAGGTCGAGGAGGCTGGTGCGGCCGGAGCCGCCGGGGCCGGTGAGGCGGACGGAACGGCCGCGGGCGAGCAGTCGTACGAGGCGTTCGCGTTCGTCCTCGCGGGCCAGCAGCCCCAGCACGGTCCTGGTGGGGCCGGGCGGGACGGGCGGCAGGGCGGCGCGGGCCGTCTCCGCGCGTTCGGCCGCGGTGAGCTTCGCCGGGCGGGCGGGCCGTTCGGCGGGCGGGCAGACCTCGATCTCGCTGCCGTCGACGGGGTTGACGGTGAGGAGGAAATCGCCGGAGACGAGCTGCACCGTGCGGGCGAGCGCGGGCTGTCCGAAGTCGGAGGTGAGGGGATCCCTGGGAGGGCGCGGGCGCGGCGTGTCGCCGTCGTGGCCGTACTCCTCGGGTCCCCGGGTGTTCGGGTCCATCGGTTCAAGCCCCCCAAAAGCGTCGTGTGCAGGGCCCCGGTCGGGACCACCCTCCCGGCCTTGCCGCACACCGCGCTGTCGCTTCTGGTCCGGTCCCGCCGATGGGTTCGCAAAAGTGCGGGCAGCCAGACCCTAAACCTTCGCTCAGTATCTCCGACAGCCCGGGGTACCGCCCCGCCCGAGACGTCACGGTCTCGTGAGGATTGCGTGTGTCGGGTACGGGACGTCACACCCTGGGCAGGGTCTCCACGCCGATGCCGCCCTCGATGGCCAGGATCCGGTGCAGCCTGGTGGCCACCAGCAGGCGCTGCATCTGCGGGGGTACTCCGCGCAGCACCAGCCGCCGGCCGCAGCGGCCGGCCCGCCGGTGGGCTCCCATGATCACGCCGAGGCCGGTCGCGTCCCAGGAGTCCAGCTCTGACAGGTCCAGCACCAGGTCGCCGACTCCGTCGTCGACGGCCGAGTGGAGGACCGTACGGGCGTCCGCCGCGCTGCGGACGTCGAGGCGGCCCCCGACGACCAGCTCGACGTGGTCGCCCCTGATGTGCATATGCGCTCCCCGGCGTGCGTCCTTGTTCGTCTCTTCGATTCTTCGACGTGATCTCTCGGCGATATCAGGTGTTGCAACCTCTGACTGGCCGAAACGACCGGAGGTTGCCGTCTGTAAGCGAACCGATACCGAATTCACCCCGGCGTGTGATGTCTCCCGGGGCCGATGGGACTTCAGTGCTTGTAGAAGCCCTGCCCGCTCTTGCGGCCGATGTCACCGGCGTCCACCATCCGGCGCATCAGCTCCGGCGGGGCGAACTTCTCGTCCTGGGACTCGGTGTAGATGTTGCCCGTGGCGTGCAGCAGGATGTCGACGCCCGTCATGTCGGCGGTGGCCAGCGGCCCCATGGCGTGGCCGAAGCCCAGCTTGCAGGCGAGGTCGATGTCCTCGGCGGTGGCGACGCCCGACTCGTACAGCTTCGCGGCCTCGACGACGAGGGCGGAGATGAGGCGGGTGGTCACGAAGCCGGCGACGTCGCGGTTGACGACGATGCAGGTCTTGCCGGTGGACTCGGCGAACTCACGTGCGGTGGCGAGCGTTTCGTCGCTGGTCTTGTAGCCGCGTACCAGCTCGCACAACTGCATCATGGGGACCGGCGAGAAGAAGTGGGTGCCGACGACCCGTTCGGGGCGTTCCGTCACCGCCGCGATCTTGGTGATCGGGATGGCGGAGGTGTTGGACGCGAGGATCGCCCCGTCCTTCACCAGCTTGTCGAGCGCCCGGAAGATCTCGTGCTTGACCTCGAGCTTCTCGAAGACGGCCTCCACGACCACGTCCGCGTCCGCGGCGGCGTCCAGGTCGGTGGTCGCGGTGATCCGCCCGAGCGCGGCGTCGGCCTCTTCGGCCGCCAGCTTCCCCTTGGCGACGAACTTGTCGTACGAGGTGCGGATGCCGTCCGTGCCGCGCCGCAGCGCCTCGTCGGTGACGTCCCGCAGAACGACCTCCCAGCCCGCCTGTGCGGCGACCTGGGCGATGCCGGACCCCATGAGGCCGGCTCCGATGACGGCGAGCTTCCGTGCCACTGTGCGACTCCCCTGATACAAGCTGTCCTTGGTCTCTCTGCCGGAGATTAGCGGGCGTGAGGGGCTGTGTGACCGGTTAGTAACGCGCGTCACGTCTCACATGACGGACATCACACCGACCTGTGTCATTCGGGTGTCACTCCGCGCCCCGTACGGCGTAGTTGAGCACCTTCTCACTCAACAGCTCCTCCATCTCGTCCCTCAGGGGCCTACATCCTTGTCCCCACCGGGAGGTACGCCGTTCCGCCATCTGTTGACATCCTCCTCCTCTTTTCAGAGGGGGATTCCAACCCCGGGGGGGGTTGAGGTTCACGGGCACTCGAACGGCCGGTCGCCGCTGTCACCCCTCCGGCACCGGCTGCACGCCGGGGGCGGGGAAATCCGCCCTGTCCTGCCGCGACATTGACTGCTGCGTTTTCGTCGGCGTTGCGGCTGAACCCGCAGGACACGCAGACGAACTCGGCTTGACTCTCGCGCGAGTTCTTCTCGATCCAACCGCAGGCACTACACCGCAGCGACGTATAGGCGGCGGGTACATCCTCGACACGGCCGGGTGCCTTCTCCCCGGTACGCCTTCGAAGCAGCCCCCAGCCCTGCGCCAGGATTGCCCGGTTCAGTCCCGCCTTCTGCCTTACCTGCTTGCCGGGCTGCTCAGCAGTCCGCTTCCGCGATGCGGTCATGCCCCTGATGTCCAGGTCTTCGAACCGGATCAGACGGTAGGTACGCGCAAGCATCGTCGAGGTCTTCTCACACCAGTCCTTACGGCGGGCCGCCTCCTGGGCTTTGAGCCTGGCGACGACCGCATGCTCGGCCCGCTTTCGGTCACTGCCCTTCGGCGCGCGGGCAGCGCGACGCTGATGCTTGCGCACCCGTGCCCGTTCCCGAGCGGTGAGCTGCGGGCAGTTCAGCTTCCTCCCGTCCGACAGAGCGGCGGTGATCGTCACACCTCGGTCGATACCGACGATCTCTTCCGTGCAGGGCGCCTCGACGGGCTCGGGAATCACCGCGAACGCTACGTGCCACTGGTTGCTGCGGAAAGTGACCCGGAACGATTTCGCCGCGGGTAGCTCGCGCCGAGAGAGGCGGAAGCGGACCCATCCACAGCCTGGCACCTTCACCTGTGCCCACCGCCGGTTCAGCCTCTGCACCACCACTGACCGGCTAAAGACGTTCCTTCCTGTCTCCACGTTCAACTTCGGCGAGCCGTCGTCCTCGAGTTCCGGGACTCGCGTGGTGCCAATCACCCGGAAGCCTTCATGCCTGAACCTTTTCCGCCAGGTCGGCTCCCCGAACCCGGAGGTGAACCTAGCGCTCCGAGCCTTGGCGAAGTCCCGCAGCGCCTGCTGCTGCACGTCCGCATTTCCCGCACGCAGCCACGGGCTGACCTTCCGTGCCTCGGTGAGCTGACGGCACTGCTCCGCGAAGCCCGGAGCGGCCTTACGGTGCGACCTCCAGCCCTTGTGCTGCTCGACGGCCAAGTTCCATACGTACCGAGCATGAGCGCAGTGCCCGAGCATGACGCCCACCTGCTCACTGGTCGGATACATCCGGAAGCGCGACATGCCGCCAAACTAGACAGCGCGAGTCGCTCTCATCTTCGATTCTCACCGAGCTCACCCGAACGGGTGGCCACGCAGGGCAGATGCCGTGCGGGACGCCTACGTCGGCAGCTACGCGACGGCGCACATGCTGTACGGCACGCTGGTGGCGCTCGCGTTCACCGCACTGGCCGTGACGGTGGGCACACGCGTGTTCCGTACCGCCGGTGCGTAACTAGGCTGGCCCCATGGTCAACCTGACGCGCATCTACACCCGGACCGGCGACCAGGGCACCACCGCCCTCGGTGACATGAGCCGGGTCCCGAAGACCGACCTCAGGATCTCCGCGTACGCCGACGCCAACGAGGCGAACGCGGTGATCGGCACGGCCATCGCCCTGGGCGGTCTGCCGGAGGACGTCGTCAAGGTCCTCGTCCGGGTCCAGAACGACCTGTTCGACGTGGGCGCGGACCTGTCGACGCCGGTGGCGGAGAACCCGGAGTTCCCGCCGCTGCGCGTCGAGCAGTTCTACGTCGACAAGCTGGAGGCGGACTGCGACCGCTACCTGGCCGAGGTGGAGAAGCTCCGCTCCTTCATCCTGCCCGGCGGCACGCCCGGCGCGGCGCTGCTGCACCAGGCGTGCACGGTGGTCCGGCGGGCCGAGCGCTCGACCTGGGCGGCGCTCGAGGCCCACGGGGAGACGATGAACCCGCTGACCGCGACCTACCTCAACCGCCTGTCCGACCTCCTGTTCATCCTGGCGCGCGCGGCGAACAAGGAGGTCGGGGACGTGCTGTGGGTGCCGGGCGGCGAGCGCTAGACGCTCCGCTGGGTGGGGCGGGGGGCCGTGTCGTCGTTTGGCTGCGGCTTCGTCGTGGCTGGGCGCGCCCACGCGGCGGAGCCGCATGTCGGATCAGAGCCCCGCGCCCCTTCGGGGCGCTCACCTGACGGGGCCCTTTTCGGCCAGATCGCGTAGGTGAGGGCGATCAGGCCGTGGATGCCGGCCGCGCGCCACGCCGTGTACTGCCAGCTCTCCAGGGACGTGGTGCGGCTCGGGTCGTCGACGTACCACATGGCGATCTGGAGCAGCCCGGTCGCCACCGCGGCGGCAAGCAGCGTGCCGAGCCACACCCTGCCCTCGTGCCGGGCGCGGGCCATGCCGTGGCGCGGGGGCCCGGCCGGCTTGGGGGCGCCGCCGACCCGGTGAGCGGCGTGGCCGTCGAGCCACTTCACGGTGCGGTGGCCGTGGCCGACGGTGTAACCGATGTACAGCGCCGCGAGGCCGTGCTTCCAGCTCGGGTCGGCGCCGTTCTTCAGGTCCAGCGCGGTGACCACCAGGAGCACGACCTCCAGCAGCGGCTCGCACAGCAGCAGCGCCATGCCCGTGCGCGGCATCCGCAGCAGATAGCGGACGGACAGCCCGGCCGCCAGCAGCACCCAGAAGCCGATCTCGCAGACGATGATCAGGGTGACGATCACGGTTCGCTCCTCTCGATCGCCCTTCCAGACTCCCGTGCCGCCCGCCCCGGATCGTCGTCGCCGGTGACGAACCTCCGGTACATCGAAAGATGCAGTGCGGGACCCTTCCCCGGCATCAGGCGGGCGGGCCCCGGGCCGTGTTGGATGGGGACATGGCCGTACGACTCCCCCGCCCGCGCCGCTTCGACTGCTACGTCGCCGCGGCCGGACTGGTCGGCGGCCTGCTGCTGTGGGGCATCGGGCTGGGCGTGCGCCCGGCCGACGAGCCGGTCGTGCTGTTCGACGGCAAGTGGCCGCTGCTGGTCCCGCTCGCGGTCATGGCGGCCTGCGAACTGCTGCGCCGCTCCGCTCCCCGCACCGGCCTGCTGATCGGCACCGCCGCGCTGACCGGGGACACGCTCACCCAGGGCAGCCTGGTCACGGTGATCATGTACACCGACGTGATGTACGCCGCCGTGCTCTACGGCCCGCCCGCCTCGGCCCGCCGCATCCCCTGGATCACCGGGCTGCTCACGGTGGCCGGGACGGTCGTGCCGTTCGCCCTGTGGCGGCAGCCCGAGGCGCTGCTGATCGGGGTCGCCGTCGGGATCGTGTCCTTCGCGCCCGCCTCCACCGGACTGATCGTGCGCAACCACCGCGAGGCCGCCGACGCCGCCCTGCTGCGGGCCGAGCAGACCGCGCTGCTGGCCGAGATGGACCGGGTCCAGGCGGTGACCGCGGAACGCTCCCGGATGGCCCGCGAGCTGCACGACATGGTCGCCAACCACCTCTCCGCGATCGCCATCCACTCCACCGCCGCGCTCTCCCTGGACGACCCGGCCACCACCCGGCAGGCGCTCGGCGTGATCCGCGAGAACAGCGTGGAGGGGCTGGCCGAGATGCGCCGCCTGATCGGCATCCTGCGGGACGACGGCGGGGACACCGAGCCGGCCGCCGCCCCGACCCTCGACGGACTCGGCTCGCTCGTCGACGGCGCCCGCGCCAACGGCCTCGACGTCACGCTGGACGCGGCCCCCGGCGAGAACCTGCCCGCGCCGGTCGAGCTGGCCGCGTACCGGATCGTGCAGGAGTCGCTGACCAACGCCCTCAAGCACGGCTCGCCGGGGACGGTCCTGGTCCGGCTCACCCGCGACGAAACGGCCCTGCGGGTGCGCGTGACCAGCCCGTACGGCGGCCGGGACACCCCCCGCGCACCCGGTTCCGGCGCCGGTCTGGTCGGCATGCGGGAGCGTGCCGCGCTGCTGCGCGGCAGCTTCGAGGCCGGGGCGGTGGCGGACCCCGGCTCACCGGACGGCAAGACCTGGGCGGTGTGCGCCGTGCTGCCCCTGACCGAAGGAGACCTGGCATGATCCGCGTCGTCGTCGCCGAGGACCAGTCCGCCGTGCGCGCGGGACTGGTGCTGATCCTCGGCAGCGCACCGGACATCGAGGTCGCCGGGGAGGCCGCGGACGGCGAGCAGGCGGTGGCGCTGGCCCGGGAGCTGCGCCCCGACCTGGTGCTGATGGACGTTCAGATGCCGCGCATGGACGGTGTGGCGGCGACCGCGATCGTGGTCGCCGAAGGGCTGGCCGACGTGCTGGTGCTGACCACCTTCGACCTGGACGAGTACGTCTTCGGGGCGTTGCGGGCGGGAGCCGCCGGGTTCCTGCTGAAGAACACGGAGGCCCGGGACCTGCTCACGGCCGTGCGCACGGTGGCGGGCGGCGAGGGCATCGTCGCTCCGGCCGTCACCCGGCGCCTGATCGCGGAGTTCGCCGCGAAGCCGGTGCGGGATCCGGCCGCCGACCCGGCGGTGCTGCGGGACCTGACCCGGCGGGAGCGCGAGGTGCTGTCCTGCCTCGGCGAGGGCCTGTCCAACGCCGCGATCGCCGAGCGTCTCGACATGGCGGAGGCCACGGTGAAGACGCACGTCAGCCGCCTGCTGGGGAAGCTGTCGCTGCGCAGCCGCGTGCAAGCCGCGGTGCTCGCGCAGGAGTTGGGGATCTAACGGGAAGTATCCGGGAAGTATCCCCCACTGGTCCAGACCTATTGACCTAAGGTCCAGACCTTTCTATTCTCGCGGCACCGTGGACATGAGGCTCAGTCATGGCCACAACACAACCTCACACAAGGAGGCGCGCATGCGCTTCAGACACAGAGTCGCGGCCCTCGTCGCGTGTCTGTCACTCCCGCTGGCCGGACTGGTCGGCCTGGCGAGTCCGGCCCAGGCCGCGACGAGTGCCACGGCCACGTTCAGCAAGACCTCGGACTGGGGCACGGGCTTCGGCGGCAAGTGGACGGTGAAGAACACCGGCACCACGGCCCTCAGCTCCTGGACCGTCGAGTGGGACTTCCCCACCGGCACCAAGGTCACCTCCGCCTGGGACGCCACGGTCACCAACTCCGGCGACCACTGGACCGCCAAGAACGTCGGCTGGAACGGGACGCTCGCCCCCGGCGCCTCGGTCTCCTTCGGCTTCAACGGCAGCGGTCCGGGCTCCCCCTCCAACTGCAAGCTCAACGGCGGCAGCTGCGACGGCGGCTCCGTCCCCGGTGACTCCGCGCCCTCCGCGCCCGGCACCCCCACCGCCTCGGACATCACCGACACCTCGGTGAAACTGTCCTGGTCGGCGGCGACCGACGACAAGGGCGTCAAGAACTACGACGTCCTGCGCGACGGCGCCAAGGTCGCCACCGTCACCGGCACCACCTACACCAACACCGGCCTGACCAAGGGCACCGACTACTCGTACACGGTCCAGGCCCGCGACACCGCCGACCAGACCGGCCCGGTCAGCGGCGCGGTCGCCGTCCGCACGACCGGCGGCGGGGGCGGCAACCCGGACCCGGGCGGCGAGGTCAAGCTCGGCTACTTCACCAACTGGGGCGTCTACGGGCGCAACTACCACGTGAAGAACCTGGTCACCTCCGGCTCCGCCGAGAAGATCACGCACATCAACTACGCCTTCGGCAACGTGCAGGGCGGCAAGTGCACCATCGGTGACGCCTACGCCGACTACGACAAGGCCTACACCGCCGACCAGTCCGTCGACGGCAAGGCCGACACCTGGGACCAGCCCCTGCGCGGCAACTTCAACCAGCTGCGCAAGCTGAAGGCGCAGTACCCGCACATCAAGGTGCTGTGGTCCTTCGGCGGCTGGACCTGGTCCGGCGGCTTCCCCGACGCCGTGAAGAACCCGGCCGCCTTCGCGAAGTCCTGCCACGACCTGATCGAGGACCCGCGCTGGGCCGACGTCTTCGACGGCATCGACCTGGACTGGGAGTACCCGAACGCCTGCGGACTGAGCTGTGACACCACCAGCGGCCCGAACGCCTTCAGCAACATGATGAAGGCCATGCGCGCCGAGTTCGGCCAGGACTACCTGGTCACCGCGGCCGTCACCGCCGACGCCTCCGACGGCGGCAAGATCGAGGCCGCCGACTACGGCACCGCCGCGCCGTACATCGACTGGTACAACGTGATGACGTACGACTTCTTCGGCGCCTGGGCGAAGAACGGGCCGACCGCCCCGCACTCGCCGCTGACGTCGTACCCCGGCATCCCGCAGCAGGGCTTCAACTCCGCCGAGGCCATCGCGAAGTTCAAGGCCACGGGCGTGCCTGCCGACAAGCTGCTCCTCGGCATCGGGTTCTACGGCCGCGGCTGGACCGGCGTCACCCAGTCCGCGCCCGGCGGCACGGCGACCGGACCGGCGACCGGCACGTACGAGGCGGGCATCGAGGACTACAAGGTCCTCAAGAACAGCTGCCCCGCCACCGGCACCGTCGCCGGCACCGCCTACGCCCACTGCGGCAGCAACTGGTGGTCCTACGACACTCCGGCCACCGTCAAGTCGAAGATGGACTGGGCCGAGCAGCAGAAGCTCGGCGGGGCCTTCTTCTGGGAGTTCAGCGGTGACACCGCCAACGGCGAGCTGGTGAGCGCCATCGACAGCGGTCTGAAGTAGAACCGCTGAGACCCTCTAAGCGACATTGACGCTCCCCCAGACTCCGTCCGGGGGGACCCCCAACCAGCGAGTGAACGTGGCTACGCCACGTTCACTCGCTGACCGGGCGGGGCTGCCTCCAGCCACGCGAGGAATCCGGTCAGCGCGTCTTCGCTCATCGCCAGTTCGAGCCGGGTGCCCCGGTGCAGACAGGCCAGGACCACGGCGTCGGAGAGCAACGCCAGCTCCTCCTCGCCGTCGGGCACCCGGCGGCCGGCCACCTCGATCGCGGAGCGTTCCAGGACGCGGCGGGGGCGCGGGGAGTACGAGAAGACGCGGTACCACTCGACCCGGTCGCCGTTGTAGCGGGCGACGCCGTAGGACCAGCCCTTGCCGCCGGTGTCACCCTCCTTGGGGGCGTCCCAGCGCAGGGAGCAGTCGAAGGTGCCGCCCGAACGCTGGATCAGCCGACGGCGCAGACCGAAGACGAAGAGCCCGATCACCACCAGGGCGACGGCGATTCCGCACACAGTCAGAGCGAGGACCATCGACACCGACCTCCTCGTCTCCTAGGTAACGGAACGGAAAAAACACCCGGATCTGCCTCAGCCGCGGCCGGGTCCGGATTGCTCCGGTCCCAGCCGCGGCTGAGTCACGTCATAGCACAGCGCCGTCGATCAGCGCCCCGCCGCCGCGCGCAGTCGGACGTCCGCGCGGCGCTCGGCGTGGGCGTCGCCCTCCGCCTTCGCGCGCTCGAGCTCCCGCTCCGCACGCTGGACGTCGATCTCGTCCGACAGCTCGGCGATCTCGGCCAGCAGGGACAGCTTGTTGTCGGCGAACGAGATGAAACCGCCGTGCACCGCGGCGACGACCGTCCCACCGTCACTCGTACGAATGGTCACCGGGCCCGACTCCAGCACACCGAGCAGCGGCTGGTGACCGGGCATGACGCCGATGTCGCCGGACGTGGTGCGCGCGACGACCAGGGTGGCCTCGCCGGACCAGACCTCTCGGTCGGCCGCGACCAGCGCGACGTGCAGATCAGCAGCCAAGGTGGCTCCTCGGGTCACCACCCGGCGGGAGAGCCGGGTGTTGGTTACAAGTCTAAGGGGCGTGACGGAGGGGGCGGGACGCGCCCGCCCCCTCCGGTGTGAGCCGTGGGGCTCACCACGAGCGCGAGGCTCAGGAGACGCCGAGCTCCTTGGCGTTCTTCTTCAGGTCCTCGATGCCACCGCACATGAAGAACGCCTGCTCCGGGAAGTGGTCGTACTCGCCGTCGCAGATCGCGTTGAACGCGGTGATCGACTCATCCAGCGGCACGTCCGAGCCGTCCACGCCGGTGAACTGCTTGGCGACGTGGGTGTTCTGGGACAGGAAGCGCTCCACGCGGCGGGCACGCTGGACGACCAGCTTGTCCTCCTCGCCGAGCTCGTCGATACCGAGGATCGCGATGATGTCCTGCAGGTCCTTGTACTTCTGCAGGATGTTCTTCACGCGCATCGCGGCCTGGTAGTGGTCCGCCGCGATGTACCGCGGGTCGAGGATGCGGGACGTCGAGTCCAGCGGGTCCACGGCCGGGTAGATGCCCTTCTCGGAGATCGGACGGGAGAGCACCGTCGTCGCGTCGAGGTGGGCGAAGGTGGTGGCCGGGGCCGGGTCGGTCAGGTCGTCCGCGGGGACGTAGATCGCCTGCATCGAGGTGATCGAGTGACCACGGGTCGAGGTGATGCGCTCCTGGAGGAGACCCATCTCGTCGGCCAGGTTCGGCTGGTAGCCCACCGCGGAGGGCATGCGGCCGAGCAGGGTCGACACCTCGGAGCCCGCCTGGGTGAAGCGGAAGATGTTGTCGATGAAGAACAGCACGTCCTGCTTCTGGACGTCGCGGAAGTACTCGGCCATGGTCAGGCCGGCCAGCGCGACGCGCAGACGGGTGCCCGGCGGCTCGTCCATCTGACCGAAGACCAGCGCGGTCTTGTCGATGACGCCGGACTCGCTCATCTCGTCGATGAGGTCGTTGCCCTCACGGGTGCGCTCACCGACACCGGCGAACACGGAGACACCGTCGTGGTTGTTGGCGACGCGGTAGATCATCTCCTGGATGAGCACCGTCTTGCCGACGCCGGCGCCGCCGAACAGACCGATCTTGCCGCCCTTGACGTACGGGGTCAGCAGGTCGATGACCTTGACGCCGGTCTCGAACATCTCGGTCTTCGACTCGAGCTCGTCGAAGTTGGGCGCCTTGCGGTGGATCGGCCAGCGCTCACCGTCGTACTGCTCGTCGACGTTCAGCACCTCACCGAGGGTGTTGAACACCTTGCCCTTGGTGAAGTCGCCGACGGGGACGGCGATGGCCGAGCCCGTGTCGGTCACCGGGGCCTGGCGGACCAGACCGTCGGTGGGCTGCATCGAGATGGTGCGGACCAGGCCGTCGCCCAGGTGCTGGGCGACTTCCAGGGTCAGGGTCTTGAGCTGACCCTCCTGGGCCGGGTCGGCGACCTCGACGTGCAGCGCGTTGTAGATGTCCGGCATCGCGTCGACGGGGAACTCCACGTCGACGACCGGGCCGATGACGCGCGCGACGCGGCCGGCGGCCACGCCCGACGCAGCGGTCGGCTCAACAGTGGTGGTCATTAGTTGTCACTCCCCGCGGTCGCGTCGGCCAGGGCGCTGGCGCCACCGACGATCTCGCTGATTTCCTGGGTGATTTCGGCCTGGCGGGCCGCGTTGGCAAGACGGGAGAGCGTGTTGATCAGCTCACCCGCGTTGTCGGTGGCCGACTTCATCGCGCGCCGCGTGGCGGCGTGCTTGGAGGCGGCCGACTGGAGCAGCGCGTTGTAGATGCGGCTCTCCACGTAGCGGGGCAGCAGGGCGTCGAGGACGTCCTCCGCGGACGGCTCGAAGTCGTACAGCGGAAGGATCTCGTCCTTCGCCGTGGACTCCTGCGCGACCTCTTCGAGGCTCAGCGGCAGCAGCCGGGAGTCGGCCGCCGTCTGCGTCATCATCGAGACGAACTCGGTGTAGACGATGTGGAGCTCGTCCACGCCGCCCTCCGCCGTCTCCTTCTCGATGGCCTCGATCAGCGGCGCCGCCACCTTCTTGGCGTCCGCGTACGAGGGCTCGTCGGTGAAGCCCGCGAACGACTCCGCGACCTTGCGCTCACGGAAGTTGTAGTGGGCCAGACCGCGGCGGCCGACGATGTACGTGTCGACCTCCCTGCCCTCGCGCTCGAGGCGCTCGGTGAGCCGCTCCGCCGCCTTGATGGCATTGGAGTTGAAGGCGCCGGCCAGACCGCGGTCGCTCGTGAGGAGCAGGACCGCGGCACGGGTCGGGTTCTCCGCCTCCGTGGTGAGCGGGTGCTTCGTGTTCGACCCGGTCCCGACCGCCGTGACCGCGCGGGTGAGTTCCTGCGCGTACGGCGTGGAGGCCGCCACCTTGCGCTGCGCCTTGACGACGCGCGAGGCGGCGATCATCTCCATCGCCTTGGTGATCTTCTTGGTCGCGGTGACGGATCGGATGCGACGCTTGTAGACCCGGAGCTGGGCTCCCATGAGTCAGGTCCCTTCCTTACGTCACTTGGCGGCGGACGGGGCGTCCTCGCCGAGCAGCCTGCCGTCCGAGGTCTCGAACTGCTTCTTGAACGACGCGATCGCCTCGGCGACGGCCTGCAGGGTGTCGTCGGACATCTTGCCGCCCTCCTTGATGGAGGTCATGAGGCCCTGCTCCTGGCGGTGCAGGTACTCCAGCAGCTCCTTCTCGAAGCGGCTGATGTCGGCGACGGGCACCTCGTCCATCTTGCCGGTGGTGCCGGCCCAGACGGAGACGACCTGGTCCTCGGTGGCCATCGGCTGGTACTGGTCCTGCTTCAGCAGCTCGACCATGCGCTGACCGCGCTCCAGCTGCGCCTTCGACGCGGCGTCCAGGTCGGAACCGAAGGCGGCGAACGCCTCCAGCTCACGGAACTGGGCGAGGTCGACGCGGAGCCGGCCGGAGACCTGCTTCATGGCCTTGTGCTGGGCGGAGCCACCGACGCGGGAGACCGAGATACCGACGTTCAGGGCCGGACGCTGGCCGGCGTTGAACAGGTCGGACTCCAGGAAGCACTGGCCGTCGGTGATGGAGATGACGTTGGTCGGGATGAACGCCGACACGTCGTTGGCCTTGGTCTCGACGATCGGCAGACCGGTCATCGAACCGGCGCCCATGTCGTCGGAGAGCTTGGCGCAGCGCTCCAGCAGACGGGAGTGCAGGTAGAAGACGTCACCCGGGTAGGCCTCGCGGCCCGGCGGGCGGCGCAGCAGCAGCGACACGGCGCGGTAGGCGTCGGCCTGCTTCGACAGGTCGTCGAAGATGATCAGGACGTGCTTGCCCTCGTACATCCACTGCTGGCCGATGGCCGAGCCGGTGTACGGCGCCAGGTACTTGAAGCCGGCCGGGTCGGACGCCGGGGCGGCCACGATGGTCGTGTACTCCAGCGCGCCGTTCTCCTCCAGCGCGCGGCGGACCGACGCGATGGTGGAGCCCTTCTGGCCGATGGCGACGTAGATGCAGCGGACCTGCTTGTTCGGGTCGCCGGTGCGCCAGTTGTCGCGCTGGTTGATGATCGTGTCGACGGCCAGGGCGGTCTTGCCGGTCTGGCGGTCGCCGATGATCAGCTGGCGCTGGCCGCGGCCGATCGGGGTCATGGCGTCGACGGCCTTGTAGCCCGTCTCCATCGGCTCGTGCACCGACTTGCGCTGCATGACCGTGGGGGCCTGCAGTTCGAGGGCGCGGCGGCCCTCGGTCTCGATCTCGCCGAGGCCGTCGATCGGGTTGCCGAGGGGGTCGACCACGCGGCCGAGGTAGCCCTCGCCCACGGCGACCGACAGGACCTCGCCGGTGCGGCTGACCGGCTGGCCCTCCTCGATACCGCTGAACTCACCGAGGGCGACGACACCGATCTCGCGCTCCTCGAGGTTGAGGGCGAGGCCGAGGGTGCCGTCCTCGAACTTCAGCAGTTCGTTGGCCATGGCCGAGGGCAGGCCCTCGACCTTCGCGATGCCGTCGCCGGCAAGGGTGACCGTACCGACCTCCTCGCGCGAGGCCGCGTCCGGCTTGTACGACTGGACGAAGTTCTCCAGTGCGTCCCGGATCTCCTCCGGCCGGATCGTGAGCTCCGCCATCTGAGTTCCCTGCTCTCCTTGTTGGGCCCGAAGTTTCACTTGGGGGGTATTCCACGAGTCGGGGACTCCCCCCAATAAGAGGTGAATCCTCTGCACGGCCCAACCAGGGCCGTCGTAAGTACGTACTGCTTGCTGTGCTGTTGTCGCGCGGGGAGTCAGCTCGCCATGCGGCGGCCGGCCTCCTCCAGACGGTCCGCGATGGAACCGTTGATGACCTCGTCACCGACCTGCACCCGGATGCCTCCGACGACCTCGGGGTCCACGTCGAGGTTGAGGTGCATCGGGCGGCCGTAGACCTTCGCGAGGGCGGCGCCGAGGCGCTGCTTCTGCGTGTCGCTCAGCGGCACCGCGGAGGTGACCACGGCGACCATCCGGTCCCGCCGGTCGGCGGCGAGCTTGGACAGGGACTCGAGTCCCGTCTCCAGGCTACGTCCCCGCGGCGCGGTCACAAGACGCGTGACCAGACGGACGGTGCTCGCGTCCGCACGGCTGCCGAGCAGGCTGCGCAGCAGCTCGCCCTTGGCCGCGGTGGAGGCGGAGCGGTTGGTCAGCGCGGCGCGCAGCTCGGTGTTCGAGGACACGATCCGGCCGAACCGGAACAGCTCGTCCTCGACGTTGTCGAGCCGGCCCGCCTTCTGGGCCGCGGTGAGGTCGGCGGTGTTCGCCAGCTCCTCCAGCGCGTCCACCAGGTCGCGGGACTGCGACCAGCGGGAGCGCACCATACCGGCCACCAGGTCGACGGCGGGGCCGCTGACCTGGGTGCCGAGGAGGCGCTGGGCAAGATCGGCCTTGGCCTCGCCGGCCTGCGCCGGGTCGGTCAGGACCCGACGCAGCGACACCTCGCGGTGGAGCAGCGCGGTGACGGCGGCCAGCTCGTCGGCGAGCGAGCCGGCGTCCACGGACGTGGAGTCCGTCAGCGCGTCGAGACGCTCGCGTGCGGCAGCCAGGGCCTCGCGGCTCGCTCCGTTCATCGGGTCGCCTCTGCCTTCGTCGCCTTGTCGTCCAGCTCGTCCAGGAAGCGGTCGATGACGCGGCTCTGGCGGGCGTGGTCCTCCAGGGACTCGCCGACGAGCTTGCCGGCCAGGTCGGTGGCCAGCTTGCCGACGTCCTGGCGCAGCGCGGACGCCGCGGCCTTGCGGTCGGCCTGGATCTGGGCGTGACCGGCGGCGATGATCTCCTCACGCTGCCGCTGGCCTTCCGCGCGCATCTCGGCGATGAGCGTGGCGCCCTGCTCCTGCGCCTCCTGGCGCAGGCGCGCGGCCTCGTGACGGGCCTCGGCGAGCTGGGCCTTGTACTGCTCAAGGACGCTCTGGGCCTCGGTCTGCGCGGCCTCGGCCTTCTCGATACCGCCCTCGATGGCCTCGCGACGCTCTTCCAGAACCTTGTTGATGTTCGGGAGCAGCTTCTTGGCGAGGAAGCCGAAGACGATGACGAAAGCGATGAGGCCGATGACGACTTCCGGCCACGGCGGGATGAGGGGGTTCTCCTTCTCACCCTCAGCCGCCAGAAGTACCAGGGCGGAGTTCACATCAGTGCCTTTCGTCGAAAGGGTCGGTCGTCAGCTCGTCTTAGTAGACGAACGGCATGACGAGACCGATGAGGGCGAGCGCCTCACAGAAGGCGAAGCCCAGGATCTGGTTGGCGCGGATCAGACCGGCCGCCTCGGGCTGGCGGGCGAGGGCCTGGGTGCCGTTACCGAAGATGATGCCAACGCCGACGCCCGGGCCGATGGCCGCGAGACCGTATCCGACGGAACCGAGGTCACCGGTGACAGCAGCAAGGTTGGACATGCTTGTTCTTCCTTCTCTTTACGGACCGGTGGGGGTTGGCCACCGGACGACTGGGGTTGCGAGGAGCGGGCTGCTCAGTGGTGCTCGGCGAGCGCACCCTGGATGAAGGTGCACGTCAGCAGGACGAACACGTAGGCCTGAACCGCCTGAATGAAGAGTTCGAAGGCGGTCATGACGATGACCATCACGAACGAGACACCGGCGTAGGCGATACCAATGCCGTTGAGCATGTACCAGCTGGCGATCGTGAACAGCAGGAGCAGCGTGTGACCCGCGAACATGTTCGCGAAGAGCCGGACGGCGTGCGTGAACGGGCGGACGATCAGGTTCGAGAAGAACTCGATCGTCATGGCCAGCGGGAGCACCGGGCCGAGCGACTTGTCGTAGCCCGTCACGTTCTTGAAGAAGCCGACGAAGCCGTGCCGCTTGAAGGTGAGCGAGACCCACAGGATGTAGACGATCGCTGCCATGCCGGCGGGGTAGGCGATGATCGAGGTCACCGGGAACTGGGCGACCGGGATGATCGACCAGAGGTTCATCATCCAGATGAAGAAGAAGAGCGAGACGACGAGCGGGACGTACTTCTCGCCTTCCTTCTTGCCGATGGTCTCGTAGACGACACCACGGCGGATGAAGTCGTAGCCGGCCTCGGCGACCATCTGGAGCTTGCCGGGCACGACCTTCGGCTTGTTGAACGCCGCCCAGAAGAAGCCCACGATGATGATCGAACCGAGCAGGGCCAGCAGCATCGGCTTGTTGAAGTACATGCCGTTGCCGTCTGCGTTGCCCCAGAGCGGCTCGAAGAGGAACGAGTGCAGGCCGGGAGCCGGGAAGCCACACCCGTCGAACAGGTGGCAGTCGGTCTCGAAGGCGAGCACCTGCGTCGGGTCAGCACTCACCGCGGGCTCCTTCATCGTGGCGCATGGGTACGGCAACCTCGTTGTGTCGGCGCGGCGCGGGGCCGCAGTTCGGCACGGGACTGGTGTTACGGATGTGGGGGCGGCTGTGGGGCATCTCGCCTCGCGATTGAGCAGGCGTCAGCTGGGATGCCCGCGCCCGCGATGCCGCAGTTGGCACCGGACGATAGCAGGACTTCACATGCCTCTTTATCCCGGCCCTACCCCTCACGACGAGTGGCCCGTCTTCTCGGGCTTGTCGCTCGAGGATTCGGGCTCGACGTAGAGGATCTTGGCCTTCATGTGGGCCCGCGTCTGGGCGGCGATCCACGTGAGTGTGACGACGACCAGGGTGATCGCGAAGGACCGGGGGTTGAACAGCGTCGTGTTCTTGAACGCGGCGAGGAAGACGAACAGCAGCAGGATCTGTGCCGCGTAGAGCATCAGGCCCATCGCCTGGAAAAGGTGCGGAAGTGACTTCGCCGTGCGCTGCAGGACGTAGAGCCCGATCCCCATGAAGAGCATCGCCACCACGGTCGCGACGACGGCTCCGACCGCGCCCTTGCCGCCGGCGGCCACGGCGCTGACGACGGCGGCTACTGCGCCGACGGCAGCCGTGGGCACGGCAGCCTGAAGCAAGGTCCGGACGTCATTGGACGGCATGGCGGCAACTCCGCTTTTCACAGGGGGCAGGGTGTCGTCATGGACGAGCGTAGTCCCGGGCCGAACTGAGTCCTCACGCCCAAGAGACCGTCGCACTACGGTCCTTAGGCTCTACCCGGGGGTTCTCGTGAACCGTATCACAAACTATTTGATGAGGTCTTTACCTGTGGGTGTGCTTGCTGTCACACATGAGAGTGACAGTGCGCGTCTGTGCAATCACTGGGCCCACTTGTCTGGTAATGGGGCGATTCGCTCCACCACGACTTGGCAATGCTCTAGTCAGATTCTTACCTTGCGCGCGAACGGGGTCCGATGGCGGTGGCCCCGTTGACGCCCGAGACACCCGCGGCGACCGGCACCCGCTCCTCGGCGGCCTCGTCCGCGACCACCGCCGCCTCCGCGGCCTCCGTCTCCGCCCCGGCCCTCCGGCGCCGGTAGCGGGGCGGCACGAACCGCTCGGCCCAGCGCGGGGCGCGCGGCGTGAAGCGCGGCAACAGGAGCAGGACCAGGCCGATCGCGCTGAGGAAGACCACACCCAGCACGATCCACATCGACGCGGCGTTCACGGAGTAGGCGAGCGCCCCGAAGGCGATCAGCGCCGAGAAGAAGTACATGATCAGCACCGCGCGGCTGTGCGAGTGGCCGATCTCCAGCAGCCGGTGGTGCAGGTGCCCGCGGTCCGCCGCGAACGGCGACTGGCCGCGCCAGGTGCGCCGGACGATCGCCAGGATCAGGTCGGCGGCCGGGATGGCGATGATGGTCAGCGGCATCAGGAGCGGGATGTAGACCGGCACCATCTGGTGCACGGTGTTGCGCTCGGAGCCGGAGAAGAGCTTCAGCACATCCGGGTCGATCTGCCCAGTCGCCGAGATGGCGCCCGCCGCCAGTACCAGGCCGATCAGCATCGAACCGGAGTCACCCATGAAGATCCGGGCAGGGTGCATGTTGTGCGGCAGGAAGCCCAGGCACATGCCCATGAGGATCGCAGCGAAAAGCGTGGCAGGGGCCGCCGCTTCGATGTTGTAGCCGAACCAGATGCGATAGGCGTACAGGAAGAACGCACATGCCGCGATGCACACCATGCCCGCCGCGAGGCCGTCGAGGCCGTCCACGAAGTTGACCGCGTTGATGGTGATGACCACCAGCGCCACCGTCAGCAGGGTGCCCTGCCACTGGGTGAGCGCCACCGTGCCGATGCCGGGCAGCGGGATCCACAGGATGGTCAGACCCTGCACCACCATCACGCCGGCGGCGATCATCTGCCCGCCCAGCTTGATCAGGGCGTCGATCTCGAACTTGTCGTCCAGGACGCCGATCAGCCAGATCAGGGCGGCGCCGGAGAGCAGGGCGCGCGGTTCGTTGGACTTCTCGAAGACCTCACTGAGGTTGGTGAGGTGGTCGGCGACCAGCAGGCCCGCGCACAGCCCGAAGAACATGGCGATCCCGCCGAGCCGCGGAGTGGGTTCCCGGTGCACGTCGCGTGCCCGGATCTCCGGCATCGCCCCTGCCACGATCGCGAACTTCCGTACCGGCCCTGTCAGCAGATACGTCACCGCGGCCGTGATGCAGAGCGTCAGCAGGTATTCACGCACAGATATGCCCCACGAGTTCCGGTAGCCGACCTCAAGCTCACACAATAAACCCCTGCTCCTGCCGGGGACCTGCGAGCGCTCGGAAAGGGACAGCCCTGTCACCGTATGCGGACACTCGGTTCCGGTTCAGCGTCGCAGGGCCTCCACGGGCTGGATGCCAGCCGCCCGCCACGCCGGGTAGAGCCCGGCGACGACACCGGTGACCAGTCCGATGACGGGAGCGAGAGCGACCGTAAGCGGGTGGATGACAGGCGTCCAGTCATTGATAACAGCCACAGCAATCACGGTGGCGGCACCCAGGCTGGTGCCGATGAGCCCGCCAAGCGCTCCGAGGGTTCCCGCCTCAGTAAGGAACTGCAGGGTGATGTGGCGCCCTCGAGCCCCCAGGGCCCGGCGCAGACCAATCTCCCCGGCGCGCTCCAGCACCGCCACCAGGGTCGTGTTGGCAATGCCCACGGATCCGATGACCAGAGAGATCGCGGCGAGGACGAGGAAGGCCTGACGCAGATCCGCGGTGACAGAGCCGCGCAGGGCCTTGGGAGCGGCCGGGGGAACAGCTTTGAGATATTCGGGGTGGTCCGGGCGCAGCGCGGTGGGGGCCTCGTGGGCGATCTGGGTGGCAGCGCCCCGCTGGGTGGAGATGAGCATCTTCGCTGCATTTGTCTCCGGCGGCCCCCATATCCGCTCCGCGGTGCTGCTCGGGACCACCACGGACAGGAGGAGGTCAGCCTTGCGTCGGACGTCATCCACGATGCCGATAACGGTGAACGGCTCGTCGCGGATGAAGACGGCGGGCTGGGTGTCGAGACGGGAGATACCGAGCCGGGCGGCCGTTCCCGAGCCGAGGACTGCGACCCTGGCCGCCGAGTCCTCGTGGTAGCCGTCGTAGACGCGACCCTGCGCAAGCGTGGGCAGCGCCGCTCGCAGCACCCCCGGTGAGGCAGCGACGACCTCGGTCCGCTCACCGTCCTTCGCTGTTCCCACGGGGGCGGACCGCACGGTCAGGGGACTTTCGGCCCGTACGTTCCAGTACACGCCCGCATGCTCGACCCCGTTGAGGGCCTCAATGCGCACGTCCGCGTCGTCGGGGAAGGCGGGGCCAGCCAACTCGTCGTGTTCGGCTGCGACGTCCTCAACCGTCACCTCGGTCGCCGTGAACCGATTGAAACGGGAGTCGATCTGGGACGAGGCCGTGGAGGTGATCCCGAGGATGGCCACAAAGGTGCCCATGGCGAGAACCGTGCCGAGCGCGGTCAGCGCGGAACGAGCGGGACGCTGCAGCATCCCCGCCAGCGCCTCCCCGAAGAGGTCACGGGTGTCGAACCTCGACGGCATGACGGAAAGCGGGGTAGGTCGGCTCCTCTTCACGCGCTCTCCTGTCGCTGCTCTCCGACCGGGGCTGGCGGTTCGGCCCGCACGGACGGTTCGTGGCGTCCAAGTTCTCCGCGGTGATAGTCCGCAACGCGGTCGGCGGGCGGTCCTGGCGGGTGCTCGGTGAGGAGACCATCGCGGATGGAGAGAGTGCGCGCGCCGTGTGCGGCTACGCCCGGGTCGTGCGTGATCACGACGAGAGTCATGCCGTCGCGGTTCAGTTCGTCCAGGACCGCGAGGACGCCGTCTGCCGTGGCCGAGTCCAGATTTCCCGTCGGCTCGTCACACAGCAGCAGGGAGGGGCCCGCGGCCAGCGCACGCGCGATGGCAACGCGCTGTCTCTCCCCTCCGGACAGCCGGGTGGGCAGCGCGTGCGCGCGGTGGACGAGCCCCACCCGCTCCAGCGCCTCACCCGCCCGCCGGGCACGCTCTCCGCGCGAGGTGCGGTTGTAGACCATGGCCAGCACGACGTTCTCCAGAGCACTGCGGTGCGGGAGCAGGTGGAAGGACTGGAAGACGAAGCCGATGGCTCGGCCCCGCAGGGCCGCGCGGTCTCTCTCCCGCAGCCGGGCCGTGTCCACCCCGTCCAGCAGATAGGTGCCCCGCGTGGGTACGTCCAGAAGACCGGCGACATTCAAGAAGGTGGACTTGCCCGAGCCGGACGGACCGACCACGGTCACGAACTCACCGCGCCGTACGACCACGTCGCACCGGCACAGTGCTGTCACCGGCGGCGGTCCGGGATACGTCCGCTCGACTCCGCAGAATTCCATCACAGGGGCGTCGGGCGCCGCGGGGACGTCCGTGGCCGGTGGGGACGGATCCTGATGCCCGGTGGCCGCCAGCCGGCCGAGCCACCTCATACGCCACCACCCTCCGGGTCGCCGCCCGTCCCGTACGGCTTCTCAGCACTCGCGGCGCCGCGGTCATCACGTATCCCCGTGACCACCCGGTCGCCCTTCTCCAAGCGCCCGCCACCGACAGGGACGACCTCGACGGAGCCGTCGCCATCCGTGCCGGTCCTGACCTCCACACGGCGTCGGCGATCAGCGCCGTCCGCGACGGTCACGGTGGTCCTGCCGTCGGCCCCAGCGGACACGGCGGTGACCGGCACCACCAGTGCCCGGCCATCGGTGGATGCGGCCTCGATGGTCAACCGGACGTTTTCTCCGACAAGTTGACCGTCCAGGGCCTCGTCCGGTTCCACCACCATCAGATAGCCGCGGGGGGAGTCGGTGCCCTGGCCGCTCTGGTCCGCGGCGCCACTGGACACATCCACCCCGCCCTGGTTCGGGGAGTCGGCGACGGACCTGACCCTCCCAGGCACGGCCAACGATCTGCTCTCCGAACGGATCTCCACTGGCTGCCCAGCCCTGACCAAACCATTCTGGTGGTCCTGGAGGTATCCGTGGACCTCCAGCCTGCCAGCGGACAGAGTCATCACGGACTCGTCCGGCTGGGAACCGACCACAGCTGTGATCCGATCGACTCTGGCCGGGAAGTCCGAGAGGAAGACCACCTCGCTCGCGGGCAGCATCGGTCCGGAGGCGGCCCGCACTTCCTCCAGTTCCCGCTGCGCGTCCGCCAGGTCCTCCGCGGCTCGCTCCACGGCTCGTCGCCCGTCACCGCTCGCCCCGATCTGCCACGCGTCCGTCGCACCTGAGGCGGCGGTACCGTTCGCCTTGGTACCGCCCGCCTCGGAACCGTCTGAAGCGGATGAGTTTTCTGGCTGGGGGGTACGGGCCACGTCCCGGGCGTCCTCCAGGTTTCTCGTTGCCTGTTTCACCGCCTTCTCGGCGGCCTGTAGGCCCTCACCGTCGTCATCCGTCGCCTGCACCGACTCGTACCCCAGGGAGGAGTACAAGGACCGCAGCGCCGTCTTGGTGCCGGCCCCGAAGTGCCCCGCGGTGTCGGCGCCGGTCCCGTGGCCGGAGGCCCTCAGCGCACGCTGGAGCTGGGCCACGTCCTCCCCCTCGGCGCCGGGCCGCAGGTCCCGGTAGACGGGGAGCGCGCCCTTGAGGGTGAACACCGGGCGGCCGGAAACCTCCATGAGGAGTTGTCCAGCCTGGACCGAGCTCCCCGCCTTCACGGGGATCTTCGTCACCACCGGAGCGACCACTCCCTCCTGATCGCTCGCCGCCGGCGTCACCGACACGGACTGGTCGGCGGTGACGGTACCGCGCAGCACGACAGTATTCTTCAACGTTCGCCACTCCACCGGTGCGGTGAGCACATCGGGAGCGGGCGCCTGCGAGTCCGCCACCACCTGGGCCGGAGACTTGATCATCTGACCTGCAGCCACACCGCTCAGACCAAGCAGCAGTGCCCCGACGGCGACAGCGGCAAGCCAGCTGCGACGTCGCTTCAGGTCAGAGCGGACGGTTTGCGTCCCGGGCCCATGTTCCGCGTCCTGCGGACTCCCGGAGATGTCGTCGGCCCCTTCCGCGCTCCCCGTTCCGCCCCGCGAGCCCATCCCCGTCTCCATCCGGCCCCGCCCCCTGTTTCTACTCCGCCGACTGTCCGCTGATCAGTGAATTCGCATAGCGAAGACGGTCCCGGCTCTGCTCCTGGTACTTGGTAAGGGTTTCGACGTTCTCGTCGACTGCTAGTTTCTGGTAGGCCGATTCCACTGAGAACCAAACCCCCACCAGATTGAGCTTTTCCTTGCACTGGACGTCCAGTACGGCCGCCTTCGTCGCGACATCGCCGGACGGATCGTCCGCGACACCGAGGTCTTCCAGCGGGCTCACAGGGTCGTTGACGCTGTAGCCGCCGTCACCCATACACGCCTGCCACTTCTTGATGATTTCGGTGACGCGGGGATCAGTACGCGACTTCATGTAGGCGTCGCGCTCCAGCGTCTGTGCGAACGAAACGTCAATCATTCCCTTTGTCGGAGCGTAAAGCTTCAGGTATGACTCCCTGGAGCAGCCTCCCACTGGAACAGTGTCGCCCTTCTTCCCACCCGCCTCCGCTTCTTCCTGGGTTTCGGGAAGGGAATTGGGATCAATGTCGTCCGGGCCGTTCAGTACGACGAGCATCGCCGGTTCGAGTTCTCGGTCGTCGTTCCGGTCGGTGGGCGGAACCTCGGGGTTCGCATATCCGTACCGTTCTGCGTTCGCGGCCTCGGAGAGGCCGTAACGGCGTGCGGTTCCCGACTCGTTATCCGTCGACGGGGTGTCCGAAATTTCGTAGGTGAAGCCGAAGCGCCGCATGCATTGCTGAGTTAGGACTTCCTGCGCGTTCGACAGTGTTCGAACCTCGCCATCCGTCAGCGTGTACGACTGCATCGGATATTTAAGGTCGGCAGACCGAGTGACCTGTGGCGGGGTGCCGACCTCGGGCAGCCGTGATGAGGCCGCCCCGTCCACCGAGTCCTCCGAACCGGAACATCCGGCCAGCAGCAGCCCGGTGGCCAGGACCAGGAACCCGACGGATCTCGGATACACCGTCCCGATGTTTGCAACAGCCATGGAATTCTCCAGAGAGGAAAGAACGGGGCCGCCCCACCGGCAGGTGGGGCGGCCCCATTTCACGCGTCACGCACCCGCCAGGCCGAGATTCCGATCAGGCGAAGTTGTAGGCCGAAGAGATGCTGTTAGTGAAGTTCGACGAAGTGTCGCCCTTGTGGCCCGCGGGGACCCAACCGTGAACACCGCCCCGGAACGAGTTGGTGTAGACGTGCCAGGTCCTGGAAGAGCGGTTCCAATAGGACATCGTGTTGTCGTTCGGGGAGATGCTGGTCTGGCGGGCGTAATCCATCGGGCTGAAGTTCGGGATGTTCGTCTCTGGGTCGAAGATGTAGCTCGACTGCGACTTGAGGTAGTAGAAACACGAGTCACCGGACTCGCAGTACCCGTTACCACTGGTCGCGGCACTCGCGGTACCCGAGAAGAGTCCGACGGCACCCAGGACCATCGCCGTGGCCATTGCAGACCGAATTGAACGCTTGAAGTTCATTCCTGCCTCTCACTCACGGAAGTACGGGCCTTATCGACCCGAGGAGAACAGCAGGGGTATGGCGCTTCCACCCCCGTCTTGCGCGTGATCAGCAGATTGTCATGGTCACCCCGCGTGAAGCAAGGGTCACAAAGCCTTTACATAGTGATCTGGATCACTGGGCTCAGGCGTGTCCGGTAGCCCCCCAGCGTGGCCACGGCGAGAAGTCCGCAGTCAGTCTCCGTACGTCCTCACGAGCCCGGGAGGCCCCGAGATCGCCTCTGAGGACCTCGGTGAGCAGAGCGGCGATCCGTTGCATCTCCCGCTCCCCCATGCCCTGGGTGGTGACGGCCGCCGTGCCCAGACGCAGTCCGCGCAGGTCCGCGTGCGGCAGCGCGCAGCAGTCCAGGACGATCCCGGCCGCCGCCAGCAGGCCCCGCGCGGTCCTGCCGTCGACGCCGAGCGGGGCCGGGTCGGCGGTGAGCAGGTGGGTGTCGGTGCCGCCGGTGGTGACGACCAGGCCCTCGGCGGCCAGGTGGGCGGCGAGGGCCCGGGCGTTGGCGACCACCTGGTGGGCGTAGGCCGCGAAGGCCGGGGTCGCCGCCTCCCCGAAGGCGACCGCCTTGGCGGCGATGGTGTGCATCTGCGCGCCGCCCTGGGTGAAGGGGAACACGGCCCGGTCCACCCGCTCCGCCAGCTCGCTCCCGCACAGCACCATGCCGCCGCGCGGCCCGCGCAGCACCTTGTGTGTGGTGGCGCACACGATGTCGGCGTACGGCACCGGGCTGGGCGCCGCTCCCCCGGCGACCAGCCCCATCGGGTGGGCGGCGTCCGCGATGAGGTAGGCGCCCACCTCGTCGGCCACCTCGCGGAAGAAGGCGTAGTCGAGGTGGCGGGGGTAGGCGATCGAACCGCACACGATCGCCTTGGGCCGGCGTGCCCGGGCCAGGGTGCGCACCTGGTCGTGGGCGACGAGGCCGGTCTCCGCGTCCACCCCGTAGCCGACGAAGTCGAACCAGCGGCCGGAGAAGTTGGCGGGCGAACCGTGCGTGAGGTGGCCGCCGTACGGCAGGCCGAGGGCGAGGACGGTGTCGCCGGGGCGCAGCAGGGCTGCGTAGGCGGCCAGCACGGCGGAGGAGCCGGAGTGGGGCTGCACGTTGGCGTGCTCGGCGCCGAACAGCTCCCGGGCCCGCTCCACGGCGAGCCGCTCCGCGACGTCCACGAGCTCGCAGCCGCCGTGGTGGCGGGCGCCCGGGTAGCCCTCGGCGTACTTGTTGGCCAGCGGGGAGCCGAGCGCGGCCAGCACCGCGGGGGACATGAAGTTCTCGGCGGCGATCAGCTGGAGGGTCGTCGACTGCCGGCGTCGCTCGGCGACCAGGATCTCGGCCAGTTCGGGGTCCTGGCGGCCCAGTCCCGCGAGCGCGCTGTCCTCGGCCAGGGGGACGTCGTGGGTGACCGACATGGTGTGCTCCGGGCGTGCGTCGACGGTGACGTACGACCAATGTAGGCCCGGGGGCGGGATGCCGCCCGGCGTCGGGGGCCGTACGCCCTACGCCCGCGCCGCGACGCCCGTCAGCGCCGTCACCACCGGGGCCCCACTCCCGACGCGCCCCTCACACTGCTCGGCCCTGGCGGGCCTCCCAGGCATCGGGACGCTGCGGCGGACTCCGCCCGCCGGCTCTCCCCGGCCCGCATCCCGCCTCGCCTCGTCAGGCTCGCGTGGCAACCCCGGTCAGCGCCGTCACCACCGGGTCCAGTGCCTGGTGTATCTCGTCCCCCACGGACCGGAAGAACGGCAGCGGCGCCCCGTAGGGGTCGTACACCTCGTCCGCCTCCGCGGTGGGTGCCAGCAGCCATCCGCGCAGCGCCGCCGCCGCGCGGACCAGGGCGCGTGCGCGGGTGACCACGCCCTCGTCCAGGGACGGCAGCGTCGCCGGGTCGATGGCGTTGACCAGGCGGGTGAACTCCTTGAGGGTGAAGGTGCGCAGTCCGGCCGAGTGGCCCATGGAGATGACCTGCGCCCGGTGGTCCCGCGTGGCGGTGAGCACCAGGTCCGCGCGGATCACGTGCTCGTCGAGCAGCTCACGCCCGGTGAACCCGGCCGCGTCCGCGCCGAAGTCCGCGAGGACCGTCTCCGCGTTCGTCTCCATCGGCGCGCCCTCGTGGCCCCAGGTGCCCGCGCTCTCCACGATGAGGCCGCCGCCCAGCACGCCGAGCCGCTCCGTCACGAAATGCCGGGTCAGCCGCTCGGTGATGGGCGAGCGGCAGACGTTGCCGGTGCTGACGTGGAGGATGCGGAAGCTGTCGCGCGGAAGCCCGACGAACGTCGTCGTGATCTCCGCGGCACGTTCCCCGTTGCCTATGCCACGCCCCGTCCCAGGGGCCGTCAATTCGCCACCTCGAGGTCGGGTACCACCTTGCGCAGCTCCTCGGCGGAGAGCGCGCCCGCGCGCAGCAGCACCGGCACCTCGCGGGTGACGTCGACGATGGACGACGGGACGTTGCCGGGGGTGGGGCCGCCGTCGAGGTAGACGGAGACGGAGTCGCCGAGCATCTGCTGGGCGGCGTCGCAGTCCTCGGGCGCCGGGTGTCCGGTGAGGTTGGCGGAGGAGACGGCCATGGGGCCGAACTCGGTGAGCAGCTCGATGGCGACGGGGTGCAGCGGCATGCGCACGGCGACCGTGCCGCGGGTGTCGCCGAGGTCCCACTGGAGGGACGGCTGGTGCTTGGCGACCAGCGTCAGCGCGCCCGGCCAGAAGGCGTCGACCAGCTCCCAGGCCAGCTCGGAGAAGTCGGTGACCAGGCCGTGCAGGGTGTTCGGGGAGCCGATGAGGACGGGCGTGGGCATGTTGCGGCCGCGGCCCTTGGCGTCCAGCAGGTCGGCGACGGCCTCCCCGGAGAACGCGTCGGCGCCGATGCCGTACACCGTGTCCGTCGGGAGCACCACGAGCTCGCCACGGCGGACGGCGGACGCGGCCTCGCGCAGACCGGTCACTCGGTCGGTCGCGTCGTTGGTGTCGTATCGCCGTGCCATTTAGCGGGCCTCCTCGTACACGTACTGCGGGATGGAAGTCGGGGCGGTGCTCACGGCAGTGCCTTGCGGGCGGTCGCGAACCGCGGGCGGTTGTTGAGGTCGGGGTGGTCGGCCGCGTCGGCCCAGCCCCGCTCCTCGGTGAAGATCCACGGCACCTGGCCGCCCTGGGTGTCGGCGTGCTCGACGACGACCACGCCGCCGGGGCGCAGCAGGCGGTGCGCGGTGCGTTCCAGGCCGCGGATCAGGTCGAGGCCGTCCTCGCCGGAGAACAGGGCCATCTGCGGATCGTGGTCGCGGGCCTCGGGTGCGACGTACTCCCACTCGGTGAGCGGGATGTACGGCGGGTTGGAGACGACCAGGTCGACCTGTCCGTCGAGGTCCGGGAAGGCCGCCAGGGCGTCTCCCTGGCGCAGCTCGACCCTGGACCCCTCCATGTTCTTGCGTGTCCACCTGAGCGCGTCCTCGGACAGCTCCACGGCGTACACACGCGAGCGGGGCACCTCCTGGGCCAGCGCGAGCGCGATGGCGCCGGAGCCGGTGCACAGGTCGACGATGCAGGGTTCGACCACGTCCATGGCGCGCACCGCGTCTATGGCCCAGCCGACCACGGACTCGGTCTCGGGGCGGGGCACGAAGACGCCGGGGCCCACCTGGAGCTCCAGGTAGCGGAAGTAGGCGCGGCCGGTGATGTGCTGGAGCGGCTCGCGCGCCTCACGGCGGGCGACGACCTCCCAGTAGCGGGCGTCGAACTCCGCGTCCGGCACGGTGTGCAGCTCGCCCCGCTTGACGCCGTGCAGGTACGCGGCGAGTTCCTCCGCGTCGGTGCGCGGTGAGGGCACGCCGGCGTCGGCCAGCCGCTGGGTGGCCTGGGCCACCTCCATGAGCAGCAGGTTCACGCTGGTCCTCCGGGGCTGAGCTGTGGTCCGGTGTGGGTGGTGCGGCGGTGCCTAGGCGGCGGCGAGCTTGGCGGCCGAGTCCGCGTCGACGCAGGCCTGGATCACCGAGTCGAGGTCGCCGTCCAGGACCTGGTCCAGGTTGTACGCCTTGAAGCCGACACGGTGGTCCGAGATGCGGTTCTCCGGGAAGTTGTACGTGCGGATCTTCTCGGAGCGGTCGACGGTGCGGACCTGGCTGCGCCGGGCGTCCGCGGCCTCCTTCTCCGCCTCCTCCTGCGCGGCCGCGAGCAGCCTGGAGCGCAGGATACGCATCGCCTGCTCCTTGTTCTGCAGCTGGCTCTTCTCGTTCTGGCAGGAGGCGACGACCCCGGTCGGGATGTGCGTGATGCGCACGGCGGAGTCGGTGGTGTTGACGGACTGGCCGCCGGGCCCGGAGGAGCGGTAGACGTCGATGCGCAGGTCGTTGGGGTTGATCTCGACGTCGATCTCCTCGGCCTCGGGCGTGACGAGCACGCCGGCCGCTGAGGTGTGGATCCGGCCCTGCGACTCGGTCGCGGGCACCCGCTGCACGCGGTGCACGCCGCCCTCGTACTTCAGCCGCGCCCAGACGCCCTGGCCGGGCTCGGTGGCGCCCTGGCCGCCCTTGGTCTTCACGGCGACCTGGACGTCCTTGTAGCCGCCCAGCTCGGACTCGGTGGAGTCGATGACCTCGGTCTTCCAGCCGACCCGCTCGGCGTAGCGCAGGTACATGCGCAGCAGGTCACCGGCGAACAGGGCGGACTCGTCGCCGCCCGCGCCGGCCTTGATCTCCAGGATGAC
This sequence comes from Streptomyces sp. NPDC058985, assembly GCF_042740985.1. Taxonomy (NCBI): domain Bacteria; kingdom Bacillati; phylum Actinomycetota; class Actinomycetes; order Kitasatosporales; family Streptomycetaceae; genus Streptomyces; species Streptomyces sp. NPDC058985. The sequence goes on from NZ_JBHYJX010000009.1 coordinate 86,372, forward strand.
GTCCTTGTCGTCGCTGGGGTCGCGCGGGACGAGCAGGAGGCGGAGCTTCTCGGTGAGCTCCTCGCGCTGCTTGTCCAGCTCCTTGACCTCGGCGGCGAAGTCGGGGTCGTCGGCGGCCAGCTCGCGCGCGGTCTCGATGTCGTCGCCCGTCTGCTTCCAGGAGCGGAACGTGGCGACGATCGGGGTCAGCTCGGCGTACCGCTTGTTCAGCTTGCGGGCGTTGGCCTGGTCGGAGTGGACCGACGGGTCGGCGAGCTTCGTCTCCAGGTCGGCGTGCTCGGCGACGAGTTCCTCGACGGCCTCGAACATCTTGGGCTCCTGCACTGCGGAAACTGCGGGGGAAGGGGAAGGCGGGCGACCAAAAACGCCGGTCCCGGCGCTCCCCCGGGCGGGGGATGCGGCCGTGGACCGGCGGTTGGGGGCTCGCTACTTCTTGGAGCCGGCGGAAGCCTTGCCGAAGCGGGCCTCGAAGCGGGCCACGCGGCCACCGGTGTCGAGGATCTTCTGCTTGCCCGTGTAGAACGGGTGGCACTCGGAGCAGACCTCGGCGCGGACGGTGCCGGACTCGATGGTGCTGCGGGTGGTGAACGACGCGCCGCAGGTGCAGCTGACCTGCGTCTCGACGTACTCGGGGTGGATGTCGCGCTTCAAGGTGTCTCCTAGGTTCGGGAGGGCGCCGGGTCGCCGCCGCGGGGTGCGGGAGCGTGAACCGGGGCCGACGTACCAGTCTGCCAGGACTGGCGTCACTCCCCAAAACCGGGGGCGGCCGTCATCTATTCCGAGGCGTTCAGGAGGCGTTCACGACGCCCTTGGCCCCGCCGGCCGCGGTGCCCTCGGTGGCGGTCGCGGGGATCGGCCGGTCGTTCTTCAGGGCCGTCCACACCTGCTGGGCCTTGCCCTTCTCCATCAGGACCCGGTTGGCGTCCGCGGGGTCGTAGACCACCGGCATGGTGACCATGTTCATGCCCTCCGGGCTGATGCCCTTGAGGCCGCTCGCGAAGGACATCAGGGAGTTCACCGAGCCCAGCTCGGAGTCGGTGGTCACGGTCTTGGTGGCGGTGTCGGCGAGGTCGTACAGCTTCTTCGGGTTGCCGAGCACGCCGACGTCCTTGACCTGCTCGACCAGGGCCTTGACGAAGGCCTGCTGGAGCTGGATGCGGCCGAGGTCGGAGCCGTCGCCGACGCCGTGCCGGGTGCGGACCAGGCCGAGCGCCTGCTCTCCGTCGAGGGTGTGCGTCCCGGCGGCGAGGTCCAGGTGGCTGTCGGGGTCCTTGATGCTCTCGGTGGTGGTGACCTCGACGCCGCCGAGGTCGTCGACGAGGTTCTGGAAGCCGCTGAAGTCGACCTCCAGGTAGTGGTCCATGCGCAGGCCGCTGATCGACTCGACGGTCTTCACGGCGCAGGCGGCGCCACCGGTGGAGTAGGCGGAATTGAACATCACGTCCCTGGCGGCGGGCTGCTCGTCGCCGTTGGTGCCGCTGCACGCGGGGCGGTCGATGAGGGTGTCCCGCGGGATGGAGACCACGCTGGCCTTCTTGTGGCCCTTGTGGACGTGCACGATCATCGCCGTGTCCGAGCGGGCGGTGCCGTCGTCGGTGCCGCCGCCGAGCTTGTCGTTGCCGCCGGCGCGGGTGTCCGAGCCGAGCACCAGGATGTTCTCGGAGCCGTTGTCGGCCTTCTCGGGCCGGTCGGCGCCGAGTGCCTGGTCGATGTCGACGCTCGTGAGGTTGCCGTTCAGCTTGAAGTACAGGACTCCGGCGCCGGTGCCGCCCAGGACCACGATGCCCGCGGCGCTCCAGGCGGCGACGAGCAGGGCCTTGCGCCGCTTGCCCTTGGGCTTGCGGCGGCGGCCCTTGCCCCGGCGGCCGGGTCCGGTGCCGCTGGACTCTCCGGGGCCGGGTATCGCGGGGTCCGGCGTGCTCTCGGCTGACATGGGCTCCTCGGTGTTCGTCCGGTCGGTCTACCCCCTGCGCTCAGGGTCGGGGTCGGTCGGCTCCGGCGGTTTCCACCGGTACCTCACCATCGTCCCCCCGTAACTGAGACGGCGGAACTCGGGACAGGGTTGCACAACGGTCTGTGGTGATCTGGTGGGCAAATGGTCACGCAACGTGTTCATGTCGGGGGAGAGCACGCCGTTGACCTGGGGATCCGGGGACGCCGTCCCGGGTACCCCTAGACGACCCCGGGCTCCGGCCCTGTGGCGAAGGTCGCAGCGCGAAGGGGCCGTCTCCGTACGGAGACGGCCCCTGACAGGCGCGGAAGGCCGCCGCTTGGTCAGCCGAAGAGGTTGAACGCTCCCCAGCCGCCGCCGACCCGCACGCGGGCCTTGAACGTCGCCGTGCCCGTGCCGCCGGTGCCCTTGTACAGCCACATCACCCCGGAGCGGTCCCGGGACAGCAGGTCGGACCTGCCGTCTCCGGTGACGTCACCGGCGGTGGCGAAGGCGTCGTACACGGACCAGCCGCCGCCGACCCGCACGCGGGTACCGAGGGCCGGCGCGGCCTTCCCGGTGCCGGGGTAGAGCCACAGGACGCCGGAGCCGTCCCGCGCGAGCAGGTCGGGCCTGCCGTCGCGGTCGTAGTCGCCCTTGCCGGTGATCGTGTACGAGGCCCAGCCGCCGCCGATGCGGACGCGGGTGCCGAAGAGGCCGTTGCCCTTGCCGGGGTACAGCCACAGGACACCGGACTTGTCCTTGGCGACCAGGTCGGGCAGGGCGTCGCCGGAGAGGTCGCCGGGGACGCGGAGGTCCGCCATCGCGTTCCAGCCGCCGCCGACGCGGACCGGCTCGTAGCGGTCGTCGCCGTTGAACGCGAAGTCGTACAGCACGCCGTCCGGGGTCCGGTACAGGTAGTCCTGGAAGGAGTCGCGGTTCAGGTCGGCCTGGCGCACCAGGTTCACCCAATCCCAGTTCCCGGCCTCGATCCGGTCGGCCAGGTACGGCCACTGGTCGCCGCGCGAGTAGTACTCGTAGGCCGTGCCGCCCGATGTGCGGGCGAAGAGGTCCGCGAGTCCGTCGAAGTCCACGTCGCTGTCGTCGACGCGGGCGTTGATCTCCGCGACGTAGGAGCGGGTCTTGGCGTAGACGGCGTAGGCGCCGGAGGCGACACAGTCCTTGACGCCCCAGGACACGACGCCGGCGATCCGGCCGTTGACCACGAGGGGGCCGCCGGAGTCGCCGTTGCACGGGGAGACCGTGCCGGCGTTCTGGCCGCTCGCCGGATTCCCGGCGCAGGCCATCTGGCCGGGCACGAAGTCGGCGCCCCAGTACGCGTCGCAGGCGGCGTCCGTGCGCATCGGCACGGTCGCCTTCTTCAGCGTCGGCGAGATGTCCTGGCTGGCGGAGTCGGTGCGCCCCCAGCCGTAGACGGTCGCCGGGGTGCCGTTCACGTACGAGGCGTTGTCGCCGCTCGACGTGGGCTGGAGCGTCTTGTACGGCAGCGCCTCGGACAGCGTGAGGATCGCGAGGTCACCGCCCGAGGTGGTACTCGGCCGGTAGGTCGGGTTGACCCACTGGCGCCACACGCCGGCCACCCGGCCGCCGTGCAGGTCGTCACCGTCCGGCAGCTGGGCCGTGCCGCCGAGGACGGCGCCGTTCGCCGTCCAGTCCAGGCCGTACACGCAGTGGGCTGCGGTCAGGACCTTCGCCGGGGCCACCAGGGTGCCGCCGCAGAAGTAGCCCTCGTCGTCGGCGGTGCCGGAGGTGCCCTTGTCGTCGTAGTAGTGCAGCTGCACCATCCACGGCGCCTCGGTGATGGTCGCGTCCTTACCGCCGATGATCTTCGGATCGACGCGGCCGGACGGGGCCCCGGCCTCCGGGGTGGCCCCCGGCGCGGCGGTGGTGTCGTCCTTGAGGGCGGCCCCGGAGTCCTCGATCCGCCGCACCAGCTCGGCGTCGGAGGAGGTGGGCCGCTCGGTGAGGGCGGGCTGCGGCGGCGCCGGAGTGGTGCCGGAGGCCTGCGCGGGGGCGGTCGAGAGGACCGCGCCCGACAGGGCGAGTGCGGCGGCGGCCGCGGGAAGAGCCAGGCGGCGTCTTCGAGGGGTTGAGGTCACTCAGGTCTCCTGTCGCTGTGTACGCAGGCAGGAGAGAAGATCCCGACGGGCACGGGCCCGTGAAGGCGGCACAGATCGCCCCGTGGGCGTATCCGAAAATACGTTCCCCCCCACTGCGGTGCGCTGATCCTACAAGGCGGAAGTCCCGCTCCATCACCCGAGTGACGGAGCGGGACTCCCGGTGCCGAAGACGGCCGGCGGTGACTAGTCGCCGTTGCCCGGAGTGGGGGTCGTCTTCTGGATCTGCATCAGGAACTCGCCGTTCGACTTGGTCTGCTTCATCTTGTCGAGGAGCAGCTCGATCGCCTGCTGCTGGTCGAGGGCGTGCAGCACCCGGCGGAGCTTCCAGGTGACGGCCAGCTCCTCGCTGCCGAGCAGGATCTCCTCCTTGCGGGTGCCGGACGCGTCGACGTCCACCGCGGGGAAGATGCGCTTGTCGGCGAGCTTCCGGTCGAGCTTCAGCTCGGCGTTGCCGGTGCCCTTGAACTCCTCGAAGATGACCTCGTCCATGCGGGACCCGGTGTCCACCAGCGCGGTGGCGAGGATGGTCAGCGAGCCGCCGTCCTCGATGTTGCGGGCCGCACCGAAGAAGCGCTTCGGCGGGTACAGGGCGGTCGAGTCGACACCACCGGACAGGATGCGGCCGGAGGCCGGGGCGGCGAGGTTGTACGCACGGCCCAGGCGGGTGATCGAGTCGAGCAGCACGACGACGTCGTGACCCAGCTCCACCAGGCGCTTGGCGCGCTCGATGGCCAGCTCGGCGACCGTGGTGTGGTCCTCGGCCGGGCGGTCGAAGGTCGAGGAGATGACCTCGCCCTTCACCGACCGCTGCATGTCGGTGACCTCTTCCGGACGCTCGTCGACGAGGACGACCATCAGGTGGCACTCGGGGTTGTTGTGCGTGATCGCGTTGGCGATCGCCTGCATGATCATGGTCTTGCCGGTCTTCGGCGGGGCCACGATCAGACCGCGCTGCCCCTTGCCGATGGGCGCGACGAGGTCGATGATGCGGGTGGTCAGGACACCGGGGTCCGTCTCCAGGCGGAGGCGGTCCTGCGGGTACAGCGGCGTCAGCTTGTTGAACTCCGGCCGCCCGCGGCCGTGTTCGGGCGCCATGCCGTTGACCGAGTCCAGGCGCACCAGCGCGTTGAACTTCTCGCGGCGCTCGCCCTCCTTGGGCTGGCGCACGGCACCGGTGAGGTGGTCGCCCTTGCGCAGGCCGTTCTTGCGGACCTGGGCGAGGGAGACGTACACGTCGTTGGGCCCGGGCAGGTAGCCGGAGGTCCGGATGAACGCGTAGTTGTCGAGGATGTCGAGGATGCCGGCGACCGGGATGAGGACGTCGTCCTCGTTGATCTGCGGCTCCTGGATCTCGTCGCGTCCGCGACGGCCCCGGCGGTCGCGGTAGCGTCCGCGACGGCCCCGGCGGCCGCCCTCGAAGTCGTCGTCGTCCTGCTGCTGGCGGTCCTGGCGGCCGCCGCCCTGCTGGCGCTGCTGGCCACCGCCCTGGCCCTGCTGGTCGTCGCCCTTGTTGCGGCGGTCGCGCCCGCGGTCGCCACGGTCACCGCGGTCGCCACGGTCACCGCGGTCGCCACGGTCACGGCGGTCGCGGCGGCGGCCCTCGCCGCCCTCGCCGTCGGAGCGGCCGTCGCCCTGGCCCTGCTGCTGGCCCTGCGACTGCTGGGCCGAGTCGCCCTTCGGCTCGCGGGTCTCGACGGCGGCCGTCTCGGCGGACGGGCTGCCCGCGTCGGCGGTGGCGCGGCGACGACGGCGCTCGGAGGGGGCGTCGTCACCGGCGGCACCGGACTGGTCGGCGGCGGGCGAGACCTTGGACGGCTGACCGGGGATGTCGATCTGCTGCTGGGCGGCGGCCTGGTCGGCGGTCGCCTTGTCCGCCTTCTTCTCGGCCTTGCCGGCCTTCTCCGCCTTCTCGGCGGGGGCCTCGTCGCCCGTACGGGACCGGGAGGTGCTGCGGCGCTTCGGCTTGGTCTCGCCGGCGGCGTCCGCGGCGGGCGCGGCCTTGGCGGGGGCTCCCCCGGCGGCCTGCGCCTCCTTGATGACCTCGATCAGCTGGCTCTTGCGCATCCGCGCGGTGCCCCTGATACCGAGGCCGGATGCGACCTGTTGCAGCTCGGCCAGCACCATGCCCTCGAGGCCGGTACCGCGGCGCCGCCGGGAGCCGGCACCGGTGGCAGGCGCGGAGGCGTCCGTGGCGGGCGCGGCAGCGGTCTCCTCGACACGTGCGCCCATCAGATCGGTGGTGTCGCTCACGAAGGGTCCTTCCCTGGAGCGGACGTCGGCCTGTCTGGCTCGGCGACCGGTTGTGCTGTCCGGCTTCGGTCCTTGCTGTGCGAACCGTGCCGGGGCGGTGGTCCGCCTGGACGGCGGAAGAGATATCTGGTGATGGCGCGCCCCCTGGCCGTGGCACCCAGTGTCTGTGACACGCGGCGTGGTCGCACCGGTTCCGAAGCGTGCCCGGCGGGCCGCTCAGTGTCCGTGTCGGTCGTACTGTTCACGTACGACATCCACCACACAGTGCGGCTTGGGGGGCTCCCGGAAGGGTGTCTGTCCCGGACGGGGACACGAAGCACCTCGCCATGGTGGGGTCGGGTGCAGACTTGAGGTTAACACTACCGGATCCAACAAACATTCCCCCTCTCGAAATCCGGCAACCCTCCGCGTCTAGGTGTCACTGGGGGTTGCCAGCGGCAGCACGCTCGCGCCCTGCTGGTCCAGGCTCAGCCGGTTGGCCGCCCAGTCCGTCCCCGCCAACGCCTCGACCTTGTCGGCCGTGTCGGCGTCGGCGAGGGCCATCACGGTGGGTCCGGCACCCGAGATCACCGCGGGGATGCCGTCGCCGCGCAGCCGTTCCACCAGCGCCGCGCTCTCCGGCATGGCCGGTGCGCGGTACTCCTGGTGGAGGCGGTCCTCGGTGGCCGGGAGCAGCAGCTCGGGGCGCCTGGTCAGGGCCTCGACGAGCAGCGCGGCGCGGCCGGCGTTGGTGGCGGCGTCGACGTGCGGGACATGGCGCGGGAGCAGTCCGCGCGCGGTCTCCGTCAGTACCGGCTTTCCGGGCACGAAAACCACCGGAACGATGGAATCGGCGGGCTCCATCCTGATCGCGCGGGCCGCGCCGGACTCCATCCAGGAGAGGGTGAAGCCGCCCAGCAGACAGGCCGCCACGTTGTCGGGGTGGCCCTCGATCTCGGTGGCGAGGTCGAGCAGCGCGGCGTCGTCGAGGCGGGCCTCGCCGCCTATGGTCACCGCGCGCGCGGCGACGATGCCGGCGCAGATGGCGGCGGAGGAGGAGCCGAGGCCGCGGCCGTGCGGGATGCGGTTGGCGCAGACGATCTCCAGGCCACGGGGCTGTCCGCCGAGCAGGTCGAAGGCGGTGCGCAGGGAGCGGATCAGGAGGTGCTTCTCGTCGCGCGGCAGCGTCTCGCTGCCCTCACCGGCGATGTCGATGTGCAGCCCGGAGTCGGCCACCCGGACGACCACGTCGTCGTACAAGCCCAGCGCGAGACCGAGGGCGTCGAAGCCCGGGCCGAGGTTGGCGCTGGTTGCGGGGACGCGCACCCTGACGGCGGCGGCGCGGAACGCTGGACCGGCCATCTCTCGATGACTCTCCTTGAGCTGCGTGGTTTGTCGAATGACAATCGATCTGGCATCCGATGACGTACGGAACCTTCGGTGGCCGCCGCTGCCGGCGCGGGCTGGGCGGCATATGCGGCAGGCGGGTTCGGGTACAGCCTATCGAAGGAAGGTTCCGTGGCGACACAGGGCGCACAGGAGGCGCACGATGCGTGTCGCAAGCCCCCTGTGCACCCCCCATACATGACTTTCCCGGCCGGACGTCGCTTACGCCCTCGTACGCCGGTGGGAGTGGCGTCGCCGGCTCAGACCAGACCGAGCCGCTCGGCCGCCGTCGCCGCGTCGACCGGGACGGTGACGGGCTGCGGGGCGCCGGCCACGGCCCAGTCCGGGTCCTTCAGACCGTTGCCGGTGACGGTGCAGACGATGCGCTGGCCCGGGTCGACCCTGCCCAGCTCGGCGGCCTTCAGCAGACCGGCCACCGACGCGGCGGACGCGGGCTCCACGAAGACACCCTCCTGGGAGGCCAACAGCCGGTAGGCGCGCAGGATCTCACGGTCCGTCACCTCGTCGATGGCGCCGCCGGACTCGTCCCGCGCGGCGAGCGCGAGGTCCCACGAGGCCGGGTTGCCGATCCGGATGGCGGTGGCGATGGTCGACGGGTCCTTGACGACCTCGCCGCGCACGATCGGGGCACTGCCGGAGGCCTGGAACCCCCACATGCGGGGCGTCTTCGTGCTGACCGCGTCGGCGGCGTACTCGCGGTACCCCTTCCAGTACGCGGTGATGTTGCCCGCGTTGCCGACCGGCAGGACGTGTATGTCGGGCGCGTCGCCGAGCATGTCCACGATCTCGAAGGCGGCCGTCTTCTGCCCCTCGATACGCACCGGGTTGACCGAATTGACCAGCGCCACCGGGTAGTTGTCGCTGAGCGCGCGGGCCAGCGTGAGGCAGTCGTCGAAGTTGCCGTCGACCTGGAGGATCTTCGCGCCGTGCACGAGGGCCTGGCCCATCTTGCCGAGCGCGATCTTGCCCTGCGGCACGAGCACGGCGGACACCATGCCCGCGCGCACGCCGTAGGCGGCGGCCGAGGCGGAGGTGTTCCCGGTGGACGCACAGATGACAGCCTGCGCACCCTCCTCCTTGGCCTTGCTGATGGCCATGGTCATGCCGCGGTCCTTGAAGGACCCCGTCGGGTTCGCCCCCTCGACCTTGAGGTGGACCTCGCAGCCCGTGCGCTCGGAGAGCACCTGTGCGGGCACGAGCGGCGTGCCGCCCTCGCGGAGCGTCACGACGGGCGTGCTGTCGGAGACGGGCAGCCGGTCCCGGTACTCCTCGATGATTCCGCGCCACTGGTGGGTCATTGCTGGTTACTCTCCTTCAACCCGCATGATGCTGGCGACACCCCGCACGGTGTCGAGCTTGCGCAGCGCCTCGACCGTACCGCCGAGGGCGGCGTCGGACGCGCGATGGGTGACGACGACGAGGGATGCCTCGCCGTCCTTGCCGGACTGCCGCACGGTGTCGATGGAGACACCGTGCTCCGCGAACACGGTCGCGACCTGGGCGAGCACGCCCGGTTTGTCGGCCACGTCGAGGCTGATGTGGTAGCGCGTGACGACCTCGCCCATCGGCGAGACGGGCAGTGCGGCGTACGCGGACTCGCCGGGTCCGGTCGCGCCGCCCAGCCGGTTGCGGCAGACGGCGACGAGATCGCCGAGTACGGCGGACGCGGTCGGCGAACCGCCGGCGCCGGGCCCGTAGAACATGAGCTGCCCGGCGGCGTCGGACTCCACGAAGACGGCGTTGTAGGCCTCGCGCACGTTGGCGAGCGGGTGGCTGAGCGGAATCATCGCGGGATGGACCCGCGCGGTCACCGAACCCCCGTCGGCCGCCCGCTCGCAGATGGCGAGCAGCTTGATGGTGCAGCCCATCTCCTTCGCGGAGGCGAAGTCGGCGGCGGTGACCTCGGTCATGCCCTCGCGGTAGACGTCGTCGAGGCGCACGCGCGTGTGGAAGGCGATCCCGGCGAGGATGGCGGCCTTGGCGGCGGCGTCGAAGCCCTCGACGTCGGCGGTCGGGTCGGCCTCCGCGTATCCGAGGGCGGTGGCCTCGTCGAGCGCCTCCTGGTATCCGGCGCCCGTGGTGTCCATGGCGTCGAGGATGAAGTTGGTGGTCCCGTTGACGATGCCGAGCACCCGGTTGACCTTGTCGCCGGCGAGCGACTCGCGCAGCGGCCGGATCAGCGGGATGGCACCGGCGACGGCGGCCTCGTAGTACAGGTCCTTGCCGTGCTCGTCGGCCGCGGCGTGCAGCGAGGCGCCGTCCTGGGCGATGAGCGCCTTGTTGGCGGAGACGACGGAGGCGCCGTGCTCGAAGGCGGTGGTGATGAGGGTCCGGGCGGGCTCGATGCCGCCGATGACCTCGACGACGACGTCGATGTCCCCGCGCTTGACCAGGGCGGTGGCGTCGGTGGTGACGAGGGCGGGGTCGATGCCCTCGCGTACCCGGTCCGGCCGCCGCACGGCCACGCCCGCCAGCTCCACCGGTGCCCCGATGCGGGAGGCGAGGTCGTCGGCGTGCGTCGTCATGATGCGCGCCACCTCTGAGCCGACCACACCACAGCCCAGCAGCGCCACCTTCAGCGGACGCGTACGCATCATCCGACCTCGTTTCCTCATACCGTCTACGGTTGGACCAGTCTCACGCACCGGACGGGATTTTCTGCCTTTCGTCCGGATCGTGAGACGTTTATTTCATTTTCGGACGGGCTCGGAACGAAAGATCTTCGCCCGCGCCCGCCTTCCCCTCCCTGACCTCCCTGGCCTCCTCCGCCCCCAGCTCTCAGCCGACGTCGAGACGCAGCAGGTCCTCCTCGGTCTCACGCCGCACGATGACCCGCGCCTCGCCGTCCCGCACCGCGACGACCGGCGGGCGCAGCACGTGGTTGTAGTTGCTGGCCATGGAGCGGCAGTACGCGCCCGTCGCCGGTACGGCGATCAGGTCGCCGGGGGCCAGGTCGCCCGGCAGGAAGGCGTCCTTGACCACGATGTCCCCGCTCTCGCAGTGCTTGCCGACGACGCGGGCCAGCATCGGCTCGGCGTCGGAGGTGCGGGAGGCGAGGGCGACGCTGTACTCGGCGTCGTAGAGCGCGGTCCGGATGTTGTCCGACATCCCCCCGTCCACGGAGACGTACGTCCGCAGCCCGTCGAGGGGCTTGACGGTGCCGACCTCGTAGAGCGTGAACGCGGTCGGGCCCACGATGGCCCGCCCGGGCTCGACGGAGATCCGCGGCGTGCGCAGCCGCGCGCTCTCGCACTCCCTCGTCACGATCTCGGTCAGCGCCTTGGCGATCTCGTGCGGCTCGCGGGGGTCGTCGTCGCTCGTGTAGGCGATCCCGAGCCCGCCCCCCAGGTCGATCTCGGGCAGCTCGACCCCGTGCTCGTCGCGGATGTCCTTGAGCAGCCCGACCACGCGGTGCGCGGCGACCTCGAACCCGGACATGTCGAAGATCTGCGACCCGATGTGGGAGTGGATCCCGATCAGCTCGATCCCGTCGAGCTGGAGCGCCCGCCGCACGGCCTCCGCGGCCTGCCCGCCGGCCAGCGGGATGCCGAACTTCTGGTCCTCGTGGGCGGTGGCGATGAACTCGTGGGTGTGCGCCTCGACGCCGACGGTGATACGGATCTGCACCCGCTGCCGCCTGCCCAGCGACTCGGCGGTGTGGGCGACGCGCACGATCTCCTGGAAGGAGTCGAGCACGATCCGCCCGACGCCCGCGGCGACGGCCCGCTCGATCTCCTCCGGCGACTTGTTGTTGCCGTGGAAGGCGATGCGCTCCGCGGGCATGCCCGCGGACAGCGCGGTGGCCAGCTCGCCGCCGGAGCACACGTCGAGGTTGAGCCCCTCCTCGTCCAGCCACCGCACGACGGCGCGCGACAGGAAGGCCTTGCCCGCGTAGAAGACGTCGGCGTCGGTCCCGAAGGCCGTACGCCAGGCCCGCGCCCGCTCCCGGAAGTCGGCCTCGTCGAGGATGTAGGCGGGGGTGCCGTACTCCTCGGCGAGCTGGGTGACGGCGATCCCCCCGACGGTGACGGCACCGTCCGCGTCCCGCCCGACGGTGTGGGCCCACACCTTGGGGTCGAGGGCGTTGAGATCGGCGGGCGGAGCGGAGTAGTGCCCCTCGGTGAGGACATCGGCGTGACGGGGCCCGGCGGGGTGTGCGGAACGGCTCATTTCTTCGCTGACTCTCTCGCTGGCTTCACAGGTGGTCGGGTGCGTCGATACCGAGCAGGGTCAGGCCGCCGGCCAGCACCGTCCCGGCGGCTTCGGCGAGGGCGAGCCGGGCACGGTGGGCGGCCGAGGGTTTCTCCCCACCGCGCGGCAGCACGGTGGGCAGGAAGGGCAGCACGGCATCGGCGACGGTGACGAGGTGCCGGGCGAGGCGGTCGGGAGCGTGGTGGGCCGCGGCGGCGGCGAGGACGCGGGGGTGGTCGGCGAGCAGCGCGTGTATCCCGTGCGTGTCCGGGGTTTCCACGGGCCCCGGCTCGGCGGCGAAGCCGAGGTCGGCCGCGTTGCGCGTGAGGGCGCGGGTGCGGGCGTGGGCGTACCGCACACGGAAGAGGGGATTGCTCTCGCGCTGGACGAGATGCTCGTCACCGATCCGGGGCCGGTCGTGGGCGGCGGGATGGAGCAGCGCCCAGCGCCCGGCGTCCCGGCCGAGGGGCAGGGGGTCGCCGGGGGCGGGGACGGGCCTGATCTCGACGGGCGGCTCGTCGGGCGCGGGTCCCTCGGCATCGACATCGACGCGTACGCCGAGGGCGACGGCCCATTCCGGCGGTGGCGGGGTGGTGCAGCTGACGCGGGCGAGGGCGCCCTGGGAGCGCAGGATGCGGGCGGCGGCGTCGGCGACGACGAGGGCGCGGGGGTGGTGGTCGCAGTGCAGCCGCACGAGACGCCGTTCGCCCTCTCCGCCATCTCCGCCCTCGGGGTCGAGGTGGCCGTACCGCGGCCCGCGCAGCAGCACCTCGGCGACCAGCTCGGCCGGGGCGGTGCGGTGGAGGCTGATGTTGAGGAACCCGGGCCCGGTGAGGACGACGCCGGCGATGCCGTCGGCGCCTGTGAGATGCGTCCGCAGCACCTCGGCGACCCGGTACGGCGACTGCCCGGCCGGCCGGGCCAGCTGGAGGGCGATACCGGTGGCGTAGTCACCACATCCGCCGGGCCCCGGAGGCCCCACCCGGACCCTCCCGGGCACGTCCACGTCCAGCTCTCCCCCGTCGACAGCGCGACGCACCGCGCGCAGCACGGTACGGGAGAGCTCTACGGGGGTCACGGGTCAAGCGTATGGGAGGAGGGGGGTGGGGAGGCCAACCGGTTTCGGGGAGTCCCGGGATATGGACGGGAGGGACTCAGAGGGAGGTGACAGGGACGATCACGCCTGGGCGGAGGACTCACTCTCCTCCGCGCGGGGTGACGAGGCGGCGGCCGCCCCGTCACCACCCACCACACCAACCCCCGTGACGGTCCGCTCGGCCAACTCCCGTACGAGTCTGACGAGCTCGGCCGGCTCGAAGGGCTTGGAGAGGAAGGCGTCGACCCCGGCTGCGAACCCCGCGTCGACCTCGTACCGCGTGCAGGCACTCACGATCGCGATCGGAAGCTCCTGGGTACGCGGATCGGCACGCAGCCGCGCGGCGGTCCGGAGACCGTCCAGGCGGGGCATGACCACGTCCAGCGTGACCACGTCGGGCCGCACCCGATGGACGACATCCAGACACTCGACACCATCGCCCGCGGTCACGACCTCGAAGCCCTCCAGCTCGAGATTGACCCTGATCAGCTGCCGGATGACCTTGTTGTCGTCCACAACAAGAACCCGGCCAGACGCCCTAGGCACAACTCGAGAGTAGGTCCGGACCGGCCACCGCGTCCGGCTTTTCCCCACTTCCACCCCTGCGGGGGACAACGCCCCCGCGTGTGCTCCCGACAGGCCCCACGACCCGGGGAAACCCGTTCATGACCACCCCGGGGGAGCTGGTAGTGTTCTACCCGTCGCCGCGAGCAACACCGAACGCGACGAACACGCCCCCGTAGCTCAGGGGATAGAGCAACGGCCTCCGGAGCCGTGTGCGCAGGTTCGAATCCTGCCGGGGGCACCTTGGATTAGGTGCCCAAAAGACCCCGTCATCAGCGGAAACGCTGAGTGCGGGGTCTTCGCGTATGTGCAGGCGTGTGCCGCCCTGGGCGTTTCACCAGCACAGGGGGATCGGTACGACTTCGTCGTCAACGGCGAGCCAGGCTGCCTGTGGATGAGTTCTCTCACTTCACTGTTACAGCGAACACGATGAAGTGGAGCGCCCCTCAGTGTCTGCTATGCCGACGGGCAAGCTACGCCTCGACGTGGTTGCCGTGTGTCGCAAAATCGGTCGACAGGCGCGGTCATGGACGACTGTGATGGCTGCGATCGTCCGTCGTACGGAGCGGCCACGGGAGTTGGTCTTGGAAGCGCAGAGAACTGCGGAGACCCGTCCTCAGATCGGCGAGGCGCTGGTCAGGCGGCTGGTCGACAGTCAGTTCCCGCAGTGGGCAGGGCTGGCGCTGAAGCTGCTGGATCCCGCTGGGTCCGATCACGTGATCTACCGGATGGGTGAGGAGCTGTCCGTCCGGCTGCCCCGTCACTCCGGAGCCATCGGGCAGGCCCGGAAGGAATTCCAGTGGCTGCCGCAGCTTGCCCCGCACCTTCCCTTGGCCATCCCGGTACCCGTGGGAGTGGGCGAACCCGACTTCGGCTATCCGTGGCCGTGGGCGGTGTCCCGCTGGCTGGACGGCGAGGTGGCGACCGTCGACGCGCTGGGTGACTCCCCCGGAGCCGCAGTTGAACTGGCCCGGTTCCTCGTCGCCCTGCAGGGGTTCGCGCCCGAGGACATCCCCGTCGGAGACGCCAGGGAATGCCTCGCCGGCCGCCCGTTGTCCGACCGGGATCGCGCGACGCGGGTCGCCATCGCCGAGGTCGACGGCGTGTTCGACGCGACAGCGATGACGGAACTGTGGAACGCGGCGCTCAGCGCGCCCGGATGGGACCGCTGTCCGGTGTGGTTTCACGGCGACTTCCACACCGGCAACCTGCTGGCTCGCGACGGCCGCCTCAGCGCCGTGATCGACTTCGGCGGGCTCGGCATCGGCGACCCGGCCTGCGACCTGATGATCGCCTTCACCCTGATGTCGGCGGACAGCCGAGCCGCCTTCCGTGATGCGCTCGGCGTGGACGACGCCACCTGGACGCGGGGCCGCGGTTGGGCCCTGGCCACCGGCCTGAACGCCTACACCTACTATGCCGCCGTCAACCCCCGGGTCGCCGCGCAGACCACCCGGCAGATCACCCAAGCCCTCATCGGCTGACCACCGCAACAAGGTCGGACTTTCAGCCCACTTGCTCGGCCAGGCCGATGATGATGCCCTCCGGGCCGCGGACGTAGCAGAGGAGGTAGGCGTTCTCGAAGTTGGCGATGTCGCCGAGGAGTTCGGCGCCGTGGGGGCGTAGGCGGGTGAGCGTGGACTCCAGGTCGTCGACCGCGTACATGACTCGGTGGGTGCCCAGGATGTTGTGGGGGCGGTTGCGGGGGGTGTCGGCGGTTGCCTTCGGGGTGCGGTACCTCGACAGTTCGAGGCGGCTGTGGCCGTCCGGGGTGCGGAGCATCGCGATGTCGCAGTGGACGCCGTCGAGTCCGGTGCACTGGTCGGCGAGGGGGCCCTCGGCCTCCGTCCTGCCCTCCAGCTCCATACCGAGTTCCACGAAGAACGCGATCGCGGCGTCCATGTCCTCTACGACGATGCCGATGTTGTCCATACGCAGGATCGCCATGGTCTCTCTTCTCCTCTTTGGTCCTTTGCGGTGCTGCCGGTGGTGGCCGGTGACGTCCCTGGGACGGAGCCGGGGGCGCGGTCTCGACATCCGGGACGCGGAGAGTCGGGGGCGGGGTCACGCCGGGACGTATCGGGTCAGGACGATGCCGCTGCGGAACGTCTTCGCGTCGGCCAGTCGGAGGCTGGGGATCTCGAAGCCGTCGGGGAAGAGCCTGCGGCCTCTGCCCTGGACCACCGGGTAGACGAAGAGGCGGTACTCGTCCACGAGGCCGGCCTCGATCAGGGTGTGGGCCAGCCGGATGCTGCCGGTCAGGACGATGTCCTTGCCGCCCTGCCGCGCCTTGAGGGCGCGGACCTCCTCGACCGGGTCGCCCGGCAGTACCGTCGAGTTGTCCCACATCGGGTCGGTGAGTGTGGTGGACACGACGTACTTCTGGACCTGGTTGAGGTACGCGGTGATGCCGGTGGTGTCG
Organism: Streptomyces sp. NPDC058985; assembly: GCF_042740985.1. NCBI lineage: Bacteria > Bacillati > Actinomycetota > Actinomycetes > Kitasatosporales > Streptomycetaceae > Streptomyces > Streptomyces sp. NPDC058985. Next base: position 102,352 of record NZ_JBHYJX010000009.1, read on the forward strand.
TCGGTCTGGTTCGGCCAGTAGCCGCGGAAGTCCTCGAACGTCCGGCGGCCCAGCAGCAGCGCGTCGGCGCGGCTGTCCTGCCGGTGGCTCTCCTCCATGACGTCGGCCATGTCGACCTCGCCCTGGGCCTGGGGGTCGAACCAGTCGGTGAGCATCTCGATGGAGCCGTCGACGGTGATGTTCTCGGTGATGGCTAGTGTGCGCATGTCGGTTCTCCTGAGCGGGCGGCCACGGGCGGGTACGGGGTTCCGTCGCGTGACACTCTCCCAGGGCGGTCGTCGCATTTGTCCGACCACGCTCGTCGCCGACCGTGTGGTCAGCCGGTTCTGTCGTGGCGCCGCCCGGGTGCAGGCTCCCTTCAGCGCTCCTGCCGGCCCGAGCCGTCCCACACCGCTCGTACCTCCTGCGCGTACTCCCTGCCCTGGCGTCGTCCTTCCCTTGCCGCACCCGGGATGCGGGCGGCGTCCAGGGGGTTGCGGCCGAAGGCTCGGCGGGCGGCTCGGTCGGGGGTCAGGAGGGTGGCCCGGGTGCCGTGGGTGGTCAGGGTGCGGATGTGGGACCGGGCGCTCGGGGTGGCGCCCGCCGCCTTCGGGATGGGGGCCAGGACGACCACCCTGGCGCAGTCCGTGAGCAGGTCGGCGTTGGTCGTGGAGCGTACGCCGCCGTCCATCCATCGGGCCTTGCCGATGGTGATCGGCGGGAAGAGGGGTGGCAGGGCGCAGGTGGCGGCCATGGCGTGCGGGAGGTCCACTCCGTCGGCCGCCGTGAAGGCGGTGGGGGTGCCGGTGAGGGCGTCCACCGCGAAGAGGCGTACCTCGCGCTCCGGCCAGTCCGGGACCGGGATGTGGGGGCCTATCGCCTCCAGGACCGCGGTCTCCGGTACGTCGCGTACGGAGAGGGCCAGCCGGCTCAGGTGCTCGAGCGTCTTGGCCTGGTCGCGTGAGCGCAGGGACGCCCACAGGTACCTGACCGTCATCGACAGGGTGAAGTCCACGTCGATCATGGGGCGGTCGCGGTTGATCTGTTCCGTGTAGAGGGCGGACGGTGTCGAGCCCTTCGCCAGGTCCAGGGCCAGCAGGGAGCCGGCCGACGTGCCCGCGAGAACGTCCGCGTCGCCGAGGTGCACACCGGCGTCGGCCAGCCCCGCCAGTACGCCGACCTGCCAGCCGTAGGCGGTCAGGCCGCCTCCGCCAAGGACCAGTGCAGTGTTCGGCTGCTTCGTCATGTCCTGTCCGACCCCCTTGCCGCATTAACGGGGACCACCCCCCGGTTTGGCTGCCGCCGAGACGGTAGCAAACAAGTGGGGAGTGGTCCACGTTTAGGGTGGGGTGCTCCTGTCAGGTGCTCGGTCCCGTGCGTGTCACGCGCGGGCCAGCACCGTCCTGATCACCTGGCGCAGCATCGACTCGGGGTCCGGGGCCGGGCCCGGGGAGCGCCAGGCGACGAATCCGTCGGGGCGGACCAGGACCGCGCCGCCCCGGGTCACTCCGTGGGACTTCGCCCAGTCCCTCTCCTCGTCGTCCTGGACCAGGTCGGCCTCCGGGGTGCCGCCCACGCGGTACGGCTTCAGCGGGATGCGCATCTCGGCCGCCAGCCGGGTCGCCGCCTCGTGCCAGCCGGTGGGCTGGGCCGCGTCGCTGAGCAGGACCAGGGAGTCCTCGTAGAGGTCCAGGGTGGAGATGCGGGCGTCGCCCTGGCGGAGCCAGAGGTGCGGGGCCCTGCTGCCGGGTGCGCCGGAGAGGTCGAGGCCCTCCGGGACCACCGGGGTCGCCGGGTCGGCGCCGACCACGGCGCCCTGGGGGTAGCGGTAGCCGAGGGCGACGTTCAGGATGCCGCCGGGGCCGCCGGCGGGGGCTCCGCCAGGGCCGCCAGGGCCACCAGGCCCACCAGGCCCGCCCGGGCTTCCAGGCGCGCCACCGGGGCCGCCGGGCCTGCCGGCCGCACTGCCGGGACCGCCAGGCGCTCCGCCGGGCCCACCGGGCCCACCGGCTGCGCCACCGGGACCGCCCGGACCAACAGGCGCCCCACCAGAACCACCAGGACCACCAGGCGCCCCACCAAGACCACCAGGACCGCCAGGACCACCGGGCCCACCGGGCCCCCCACCCGCACCCGGCCCCCCACCCGTCATCCCCGGCGGCGGCGCGAAGCCCGGGTGGCTGTGTTCCACCGAGCGGCCCGCGGCTCGGGCGCTGGTGGCCTCGGCGACCGGGCGGCGTTCCGCGTCGTAGGTGTCCAGGAGGCCCTCGCCCGCCCAGCCCTCCAGGACCGCGGCCAGTTTCCAGGCCAGGTTGTGCGCGTCCTGGATACCGGTGTTGGAGCCGAAGGCGCCGGTGGGGGACATCTCGTGGGCCGAGTCGCCGGCCAGCAGGACGCGGCCGGAGCGGTAGCTGCGGGCCACCCGCTGAGCGGCGTGCCAGGGGGCCTTGCCGGTGATCTCGACGTCGAGGTCCGGGTCGCCGATCGCGCGGCGGATGTGGGCGGCGCAGCGCTCCTCGGTGAAGTCCTCGACCGTCTCGCCCTGTTCGGGGTGCCAGGGGAGGTGGAAGACCCAGTTCTCGCGGTTGTCGACCGGCAGGAGGGCGCCGTCTGCGTCCTCGCCGGTCAGGTAGCAGACGATGAAGCGGCGGTCGCGCACCACGTCGGCCAGGCGGCGGGAGCGGAAGGTGGCGCTGACGTTGTGGAACAGGTCGCCCGGGCCGCTCTGGCCGATGCCGAGTTGCTCGCGGACGGGGCTGCGGGGGCCGTCGGCGGCGACCAGGTAGTCCGCGCGGATGGTGGTGTGCTCGCCGGTCTCCCGGCTCTTCACCACCGCCGTGACGCCGTCGGCGTCGTCCTCGAACGACAGCAGTTCGGTGCCGAAGCGCAGGTCACCGCCGAGGTTGGTGGCGTGGGTGAGGAGTTCGGGCTCCAGGTCGTTCTGGCTGCACAGGCACCAGCCGCTGGGGCTGAAGCGGGCCAGTCCGCCGCCCGGGTCCATCTCCTTGAGCAGCCACTCCCCCTCGTCGCCCACCAGCGTGGTCGTCTGCAGGATGCCGTGGTTGTCGGCCAGGGTGGCGGCGGCCTTCCTGATGTCCGGCTCGGTGCCGGCCACCCGGAAGATCTCCATGGTGCGGACGTTGTTGCCGCGCCCGCGGGGGTGGATGGAGGTGCCGGCGTGGCGCTCCACCAGGGTGTGCCGGACGCCGAGGCGCCCCAGGAACACCGAGGTCGACAGGCCCACCAGGGACCCGCCGACGATGAGGACCGGGACCCGGTGGACCGCAGGGGCGGCGGCGCCTCCGGGCCGGTCGGCTCTTTCGTTCATTGTTCGTCCTCCGTTGTGACACACGTCCGTCCTTCGGTATGGCGGACGTAGTCCTCGCTGTGACCGACGGGCGTCCGCGTATGCGGGACCGTCGTCGAGTGATTCGCCCCGCGCCAGATGTGCGCCGGGGCTCTCATGCCTTCCCCGTCGGGCCTGATGAGGCCCGCGGCGGAGGAGCTTTCACCCGCTTGTCACGCCCGGCGCGCGGTCCTCGCGGGCACGGCCGACGATCGGCTTATTGCGACCGGCGTACCCGCCCGAGCCATGGCGTGCGCCGCGACGATCGCCCCCAGTCCCAGAGAAAGTTCCCCGGAGAAGAGGTGGGCCGGATGACGGTCTCTCCCGTCGAAACCACGGATGGCGTGTCGGCGGATGCCCTGACCACTGACGCCCGGGCGACGCCCGTCGCCCCGGTGGCGGACGCCGACGGCGTATCGACATCGGCGTTCGACGGATCCCGCGTACGGGTCGTGCTGATGCTGGACATCCACGACGGAATGCAGCAGGAGTTCCTGGACGCGTACGACAGCATCCGCGACCGGGTCGCCGCCGTTCCGGGACATATCACTGATCAGCTGTGCCAGTCCGTCGACAATCCCACCCAATGGCTCCTCACCAGCGAGTGGGAGACCGCTGAGCCCTTCCTGAGCTGGGTCAGCAGCGACGAGCACCTGGACATGGTCGAGCCGCTGCAGCACTGCGTCCGGGACACCCACTCCCTGCGCTACAGCGTGCTGCGCGAGACCGAGGGCGACGAGAACGCGGCCGGGGCGGCCGGTGAGTCGCCGCGGTCCGCTCCCCGGATCGGGAACAACATCGTCCGGCACGCCCTGACCTTCACCGTGCGGCCCGGCAGCGAGGCCGACGTCGCCCGGCTGCTGTCCGACTACGCGGCGCCCGCCCCCCAGGTCGACGACTCCAACCGGCTGCTGCGCACGTCGGTCTTCATGCACGGCAACCGGGTCGTCCGGGCCGTGGAGCTGCGGGGCGACCTGCAGACCGCGTTGCGGCACGTGGCCCGGCAGCCGGGCGTGCGGGCGGTCGAGGAGGCGCTCAACCCGCATCTGGAGCAGGAGCGGGACCTGCGCGACGCGCGCTCCGCCCGGGAGTTCTTCACCCGCGCCGCCATGCCGGCCGTCCACCACGTGGCGTCGGAGGGCCGGTCCGGCGCGAGCGGGCAGCGGCTCGCGCTGCTCTACCCGGTGCGGCCGGGCGCCGGTCCGGAACTGGCCCGGCTGCTGGCCCACCGGGACGCCTCCGCCCTGCGGGCCCAGGACGGCCCGGTCCTCGCCGCCACCGTCTTCCACCGCGACGACCTCGTCGTACGGCTCGTCGACGTGGACGGCGACCCGGACGGGGCGCCCGTGTCCGCCGTCCTCGGTCTGCCCGCGGCCGCCGGACCCGGCAGGTCGGCCGGAGCCGCCGCGGCGGCCGTGATCGAGGCCGCCGAGCGGCTCCTGGACACCGCCGCGTACGGCGTCGACGGGTCCCTCGGCGAGCCCCGCACCCTGGCGTTGCTGCTGGCGCGGGCCCGTATGACACCCCTGACCGACCGGCACGCGTCGGACGCCTGATCCGCGTCCCTCCGGCGCGGCTCTCCTACGCGCCGCCCTCCCCGAACCGACCGACACCGCACCACGTACCCACCACGCACCCACCACGCACCGGTACGGCCCGACGGCGCGCCCACCGGTCCGCGTGTCCCCCCCGTCCCTCACCCTCCTCCCCCACCGCTTCTCGTCACCCCGGAGTGAACGACATGACAGACAAGCAGGTACACATCATCTCGATCGGCGACGTCGCGCCGAACCGCCGCCGCGGAGGAGACATCCGCGCCCTGCTCACGCCCACCAGCGCCGGTGCGACCAGCGGCTTCATGGGCGTGGCCATCGTGCAGCCCGGCGAGCGGATCGCCGAGCACTACCACCCGTACTCCGAGGAGTTCGTGTACGTCACCGAGGGCGCCCTCGAGGTGGACCTGGACGGGGTGCCGCACGCGCTCACCGTCGGGCAGGGGATGCGGATCCCGCAGGACATGCGCCACCGCTTCCGCAACGTCGGGGACGTCGAGGCGCGGCTCGTCTTCCACCTGGGCCCGCTGGCCCCGCGGCCCGAACTGGGCCACGTGGACACCGAGGACGCGGCCGGCAACGCCATCCCGCACGAGCGTCCCGCGACCGCCACCGCGGCCGAGGCGGTGTCATGAGCCGGCGTCGGGTGGCCGTCACGGGCATAGGCGTCGTCGCCCCGGGCGGGATCGGCGTGTCCCAGTTCTGGGGCCTGCTGTCCGAGGGCCGTACGGCGACGCGCCGCATATCCCTCTTCGACCCGGCCGGACTCCGTTCGCAGATCGCCGCCGAGTGCGACTTCGAACCGGCCGACCACGGCCTGGGTCTGGCCACGGTCCAACGCAGCGACCGGTACGTGCAGTTCGCGCTGGTGGCCGCCGCCGAGGCGGTCCGGGACGCGAACCTCGACCTGAACCGCGAGGACCCCTGGCGGGCCGGCGCCACGCTGGGCACCGCGGTCGGCGGGACCACCCGCCTGGAGCACGACTACGTCCTGGTCAGTGAGCGCGGCTCGCGCTGGGACGTGGACGACAAGCGGGCCGAGCCGCACCTGGAGCGGGCGTTCACCCCGGCCACGCTCTCGTCCGCGGTCGCCGAGGAGTTCGGCGTGCGCGGGCCGGTGCAGACCGTCTCCACGGGCTGCACGTCCGGGCTCGACGCCGTCGGGTACGCCTACCACGCGATCGCCGAGGGACGCGTCGACGTGTGCCTGGCGGGCGCCTCCGACTCCCCCATATCCCCGATCACGATGGCCTGCTTCGACGCCATCAAGGCGACCTCGCCGAACAACGACGACCCCGCGCACGCCTCCCGGCCCTTCGACGCCGACCGCAACGGCTTCGTGATGGGCGAGGGCGCGGCGGTGCTGGTCCTGGAGGACCTGGAGCACGCCCGGGCCCGTGGCGCGGACGTGTACTGCGAGGTCTCCGGCTACGCGACGTTCGGCAACGCGTACCACATGACCGGGCTCACCAAGGAGGGCCTGGAGATGGCACGGGCCATCGACACGGCGCTGGACATGGCCCGCGTCGACGGCTCGGACATCGACTACGTCAACGCGCACGGTTCCGGCACCCAGCAGAACGACCGGCACGAGACCGCGGCCGTCAAACGCTCGCTGGGCGAGCACGCCTACGCGACGCCGATGAGCTCCATCAAGTCGATGGTGGGTCACTCGCTCGGCGCGATCGGCTCGATCGAACTGGCCGCGTGCGTCCTGGCCATGGCCCGGCAGGTGGTGCCGCCGACGGCCAACTACACGACCCCGGACCCCGAGTGCGACCTGGACTACGTGCCGCGCGAGGCACGGGAGCGGACGCTGCGGCACGTGCTGTCGGTCGGCAGCGGCTTTGGCGGCTTCCAGTCGGCGGTCGTGCTGAGCGCTTCCGGATCCGGATCCGGATCCGGTTCCGGTTCCGGTTCCGGTTCCGGTTCCGGTTCCGAAGGAGGGCAGCGATGAGCGGACGGCGACGGACCAATGACGGGGCCAGGCGCGCGGTCGTCACCGGGCTCGGTGTGGTGTCCCCGCACGGCGTGGGCGTCGAGGCGCACTGGAAGGCCACCGCGGACGGCACCAGCAGCCTGGGGCCCGTCACGCGGGAGGGCTGCGACCAGCTGCCGCTGCGGGTGGCGGGCGAGGTGCGGGGCTTCGAGGCGGCCGAGACGGTCGAGGAGCGCTACCTCGTGCAGACCGACCGGTTCACGCACTTCGCGCTGTCCGCGACCCAGTTCGCGCTGGACGACGCCCGGTTCGGACGGGCCGACGTCGAGTCGCCGTACTCGGTCGGCGTGGTCACCGCCGCGGGTTCCGGCGGAGGTGAGTTCGGACAGCGGGAGCTGCAGAACCTGTGGAGCCAGGGCTCGCGGTACGTCGGCCCGTACCAGTCGATCGCCTGGTTCTACGCGGCCAGCACCGGCCAGGTCTCCATCCGCAACGACTTCAAGGGTCCCTGCGGGGTCGTCGCCGCCGACGAGGCGGGCGGTCTGGACGCCCTGGCGCACGCGGCGCTGTCCGTGCGGGGCGGCACCGACACGGTGGTCTGCGGCGCGACGGAGGCACCGCTCGCCCCGTACTCGATCGTCTGCCAGCTGGGCTATCCCGAGCTGAGCCGCGCCACCGAACCCGACCGCGCCTACCGTCCGTTCACCGAGACGGCCTGCGGGTTCGCGCCGGCCGAGGGCGGTGCCGTGCTGGTCGTGGAGGAGGAGCGGGCGGCCCGGGAGCGCGGCGCGGAGGTGCGGGCGACGGTGGCCGGGCACGCGGCGACCTTCACCGGCGCCGGCCGCTGGGCGGAGTCCCGGGAGGGGCTGGCCCGCGCGATCGAGGGCGCGCTGGCCGAGGCGGGCTGCCGGCCCGAGGAGGTCGACGTGGTCTTCGCGGACGCCCTCGGTGTCCCGGAGGCCGACCGGGCCGAGGCGCTGGCCCTGGCCGACGCGCTCGGCCCGCACGCCGCGCGCGTGCCGGTCGCCGCGCCCAAGACCGGGACCGGGCGGGCCTACTGCGCCGCTCCGGTGCTGGACGTGGCGACGGCGGTGCTCGCCATGGAGCACGGGCTGATCCCGCCGGCCCCGCACGTGTTCGAGGTCAGCCACGACCTGGACCTGGTGACCGGCCGGGCCCGCCCCGCCGAGTCGCGCACCGCTCTGGTGCTCAGCCGCGGGCTGATGGGTTCCAACTCGGCCCTCGTCCTGCGGCAGGGCGGCACCGCGCCGTCCGCGCACTGAGACCGACCGACGCCAATCCGAGTGAGCGCCGCGTGTGGGCGCGCGCCACCTTGAGTGAAGGAGGACACCCCCATGACCGACCAACTGGCCTACCAGGTGACCGTCGAAGAGCTGGCCACGCTGATGAAACGCACCGCCGGCGTGCACGTCGAACCGGAGACCCTGCGCGCGCAGGCCGACGACGGCTTCGACACCTTCGGCCTGGACTCCCTCGGCCTGCTGGGCATCGTGGCCGAGCTGGAGAAGCGGTACGGCCTGGGCCTGCCCGAGCAGGCCGAGCGCTGCAAGACGCCCGCCGATTTCCTCGCGCTGATCAACGGCGCCCTGAAGACGGGAGTGTGACATGGCAGGTCACACCGAGAACGAGATCACCATCGCCGCTCCGATGGAGCTGGTCTGGGACATGACCAACGACATCGACGGCTGGCCCAAGCTGTTCAGCGAGTACGCCTCCGTGGACGTGCTCGAGCGCGACGGCGACCGCGTGACGTTCCGGCTCACCATGCACCCGGACGCGGACGGCAAGGTGTGGAGCTGGGTCTCCGAGCGGGTCGCCGACCCCGTCACCCGCACCGTCCGCGCCCAGCGGGTCGAGACCGGTCCCTTCCAGTACATGAACATCGTCTGGGAGTACGCGGAGACCGCCGAGGGCGTCCTGATGCGCTGGGTCCAGGACTTCGCGATGAAGCCGGACGCTCCGGTGGACGACGCCTGGATGACGGACAACATCAACCGCAACTCCCGTACGCAGATGGCGCTGATCCGGGACCGGATCGAGCAGGCGGCGGGCGAGCGGCGGACCGCGTCGGCGCTCGCCGACTGACACCGACACCGAACGACACCGGCGAAGGGCGTCACCCCATGCACCACACACTGATCGTCGCCCGGATGGCACCCGGCGCGGCCCCGGACATCGCGAAGGTGTTCGCGGAGTCCGACCGCGGCGAGCTGCCGCATCTGGTGGGCGTCAACCGGCGCAGCCTCTTCGAGTTCGGTGACGGTGTGTACCTGCACCTGATCGAGAGCGACGAGGACCCGGCCCCCACGATCGGCCGGCTGACCGGGCATCCGGAGTTCCGCCAGGTCAGCGAGCGGCTGGAGCCGTACGTCTCGGCGTACGACCCGGCGACCTGGCGCGGTCCGAAGGACGCGATGGCGCGTTGCTTCTACCGCTGGGACCGGACCGCCGCGGGCTGACGGTCCGTCCAGGCACCGCTTCGGGGTCGCCCGGCACCGGCCGGGCGGCCCCGGCGTGCGTGGGACGGCACGGCGTACGGATCGGTTGCGGATGGAGGGGCAACTCCCCTGCTGGACGAGGGACGGGGCCACCTCCTTCCGGCTGGTCGGCACGGGCTCGTACGACTTCGTGGTGAAGATCGCCACGCCGGGCACCGTCGACCGGATCTGCGGCGCGGCGGGCCTGCGCACCCGGGGCGAGGTGAACTGCAGCGTCGGCACGGACGTCGTGGTGAACCTCAAGCGCTGGGTGCTGGGTTCCCCGGAGTGGTTGGGGGGCGTTCGGCGGACGTTCGCGGGACAGCCCCCGGTGCGGCGGGTGATGATCGGACCATGACCACCACCTCGCGCTTCGACCCCCGTGCCCTGCTCGCCCGGAGCCGGCTCGGCGTGCTCGCGACGATCAAGTCGGACGGACGCCCGCAGCTCTCGCCCGTCATGCCCGCCTACGACGCGGAGGCCGGCGTCATCCGCGTCTCGACCCGCGACGGGCTGGCCAAGACCGCCAACCTGCGCCGGGACCCGCGGGCCACGCTGGAGGTGACCGCCCCGGACGGCAGGTCCTGGGCCACCGCCGAGGGCGTCGCCACGCTCACCGGACCGGGCACCGACCCGCACGGACCGGAGGTCGAGGCGCTGGTGGAGTACTACCGCGCCGCCGCGGGGGAACACCCGGACTGGGACGAGTACCGGTCGACGATGGTGGCCGACCGCCGGGTGCTGCTCACCATCACCGTCGAGCGCGTCTACGGGGCCGACATCGGCTGAACCAGATTTTTGTGCCCGGGCGCTGATAGATCCGCCCGCCGTATCCGTACCTCCTGGCGAACCCGTACGAGTGCGAGTCCCTCGCGTCGCCCCTGGAGGCACCATGCGCCTGTCCCGCAGCAGGATCGGAGTCGTCGTCCTGTTCGGTGCGATGACCCTGACCCTCACCGCGCTGGCCTTTCCGGCCATGCTCGGTCTGGACAAGGCCGACGGCAATCAGGACCGGGTCATCGCCAGCACCAAGTTCGGGCCGCTCACCGAGGCCGACCGGGACTTCGTGGTGAAGGTCAGGGCCGCCGGGCTGTGGGAGTACCCGCTGGGCGAGATGGTGCGGGAGCGCGGCACCACGAAGGAGATGAAGACGGCCGGCGAGCACCTGATCGTCGGGCACGCCGGTCTCGACGCGATGTGCCGCGAGATCTCCCCCGAGCTGGGCATCACGCTGCCCAACCGGGCCTCGCCTCAGCAGGAGGACTTCGTGGCCACGGTGGACGCCAAGACCGGCAAGGAGTTCGACTCGTCGGCGGTCAACATCATGCGGGTGACGCACGGTCAGATCTTCCCCGCGATCGCCAAGATCCGGGCGTCCACCAAGAACACTCTGGTGCGGCAGCTGGCCGACCTGGCCAACGACACCGTCCTGGACCACATCACGGTGCTGGAGAAGACCGGCATGGTCGAGTACGACGAGGTCACCTTCCAGCAGACCGGCCCGGCGAAGCTGCCGCGGGAGAGGGTGACCCCTCCCCCGCCGCCCCCCGGTGAGCAGGTGCTGGTGCTCAAGCCGCGGCCCGACCTGAACGTGAACACCGCGTCCCCGACGCCCACTCCGTCCCCGGCGGCCCCCTGAGCCGGGCGGGCATCAGCGGGCGCGCAGAGGCCCCGCCCACTCGTCCGGGAACGGCTCGACGCCTTTGCGCGTTCACGGGTTGGCGGTCGACGGCGACCGCCGGACATGACCACCCGGCCGCGTGCCGTACGGCGCCCGGGAGTGACGCCGATCCGGCGCTGCGGCACAGGACGGCACACCGGCCGCCGGCGGGCCCCACCCCGCTCCCGCCCGGCCCGTCCGGGGCCGACGAGAGAGGAAGAGCGGGACGATGACCGCTTCGGGGCCGGACCGCGGCGCCACACCGGGTGAGCCGGGCGAGCCGGGCGGCACGCCGCCCGTGCCGGAGTACGTGTGGCGGCTCTTCCTGGAGGACGACGAGCGCGCCATCCGCGCCTCCGCGCCCAGGGAGCCGTCCGCGCGGGACCGGACCCCGGACTGGCAGCCCGGCCCGCCCGCCACCGGCCCCTCCGGGCACCCGTACGCCCGGCCTGCCCCCGCCGCCGGCACGGTCGGTGAGGCGTGGCGCCCGGAGGACCCGTGGGGCGGCCCGGGCTGGCGTGAACTGGGCCGCCGGGCCCGGCTGCGGCGGATCGGCCGGGTGATCGGCACGGCGACCGCGGTCGCCCTCGCCCTGACCGCGTGGTCGCAGCTGTCCACCGGCCCGGGCACCCCGGGCGGCGAACCGGCCGACACGATCGGACGGCGCCTGGACGAGAGCCCCGCCCTGCCCACCCTGGCCTCCCTCGCACCGACGGAAGCCGGCACCGCGACCCCCGCGGCCTTCGAGTCCGCACCGTCCGCGATACCCCGGGCCTCGGCCTCTTCCTGGACCATCGACTGAACACGGGTGGCCCGACCGCGTCACGTCCGGTCCCGCTTCGCCGGCGCGCCGAGGCGCGGCGCGACCGCACCCGCTGACCGGCGGCGTCAGGCGCTGCGCTTGCGGGACGCCGTCCTCTTCGCCGTGGTCTTGTCCGTGGTCTTGTCCGTGCTCTTGGCGGCCGCGCTCCTGCCGGTGGTCTTCTTGGCGGTGCTCCCGGCCGTCGTCTTCCTGGCCGGCTGGGCGGACTTCGCCGTGGACTTCCCGGCGGCGGCCGTCGACTTCTTGGGCGCCGCCTTCTTCGCCGCCGTCTTCTTCGCCGCCGCGGACGTCGACTTCTTGCCGCCGGTCTCCTTGGGTGCCCGCCTGGACGACTTCTGGGCCCGGGGCAGGGGCCTGACCTCGGCCTCCTCGGCCGGAGCGGGTTCCTCGCCGCCCCGGGACTCCCGCGCCGCCCGCACGCTGCTCTCCAGCGCGGCCATCAGGTCCAGCACCTTCCCGGGCCGCTCCTCCTCGCGGGCCTCGGGCGGGGCCTCGCCGGCCGACTTGGCGGCGATGACCTCCTCCAGGGCCTCCTGGTACTCGTCGTGCAGGTCGTCCAGATCGATCTCGCCGAGGGTGTCCATGAGGGCGTCCGCGAGGTCCAGCTCCTGGTCGCGGACGGTGACGCCGGCGTCCGGGGCGACGCCCTCGGGGGCGCGCACCTCGTCCGGCCAGAGCAGGCCGTGCATGGCGATGGCGTCGCCGACGACCCGGAGCATGCCGAGGCGTTCCCGGCCGCGCAGCGCGAACTTGGCGATGGCGACCCGGTTGCTGCGCTTGAGCGCCTCGCGCAGCAGCGTGTACGGCTTGGCGGCGGGGGCGCCGCTCGCCGCGAGGTAGTACGCGGAGCCCATCTGGAGCGGGTCGATGCGCTCCTCGGGCACGAAGGCGACGATCTCGATCGTCCGCGCGGTCGGGATCGGCAGGTGGGACAGGTCCTCGTCGGTGATCGGGATCATCGAGCCGTCGGCGTCCTCGTACGCCTTGCCGATCTCGGCCTGGGTGACCTCGCGGTCCTCCAGCTCGCAGACCTTGCGGTAGCGGATCCGGCCGCCGTCCTCCGTGTGGATCTGGCGGAAGGAGACCGAGTGGCTCTCGGTGGCGTTCACCAGCTTGATCGGGATGCTGACCAGGCCGAAGGAGATGGCGCCGTTCCAGATCGATCGCACGTGCAGCACCTTTCCGGTCGGGCGGTTCGCGGGTCGGTTCGCCGGGCGGTTCGCCGGGCGGTTCGCCGGGCGTTTTGTACGTGTTCCGTGCGATTCTCATGGTATGGCGCCTATCACGGAGGTGGAGGGGCGGCGGGTGGCCCTGAGCAATCTGGAGAAGGTGCTGTATCCCGCGTCCGGCTTCACCAAGGGCGAGCTGCTGCACTACTACGCGACGACCGCCGGGGTGCTGCTGCCGCATCTGCGGGACCGCGCGGTCTCCTTCCTGCGGTATCCCGACGGTCCGGACGGCCAGCTGTTCTTCACGAAGAACGTGCCGCCGGGTACGCCCGACTGGGTCACCACGGCCGAGGTCCCCCGCTCGGAGGGGCCCGCCCGGATGGTGCTGGTGCAGGACCTGCCGAGCCTGATGTGGGCGGCGAACCTGGTGACCGAGTTCCACACGCACCAGTGGACCGCGGACGATCCCGGCGAGGCCGACCGGCTGGTGTTCGACCTCGACCCCGGCCCGCCCGCGACGGTGGTGCACTGCTGCGAGGTGGCCGGGTGGCTGCGGGAGCGGCTGGCGGCGGACGGGATCGAGGCGTTCGCCAAGACGTCGGGGGCCAAGGGGCTGCATCTGCTGGCGGGGGTGCGGGGGGCGTCGTCGGAGCGGGTGTCGGAGTACGCGAAGGCGCTCGCCGTGGAGGCCGAGCGGGCGCTGCCCCGGCTGGTGGTGCACCGGATGACGCGCAGCCTGCGGCCGGGGAAGGTGTTCGTGGACTGGAGCCAGAACGCCGCCCGCAAGACCACGGCCGCCCCGTACACGGTGCGGGCCCGCCCCGACCCGGCAGTCTCCACACCGGTGACGTGGGACGAGGTGGCGGGCTGCCGGCGGGCGGAGGAGTTCGTGTTCCGGGCCCAGGACCTCGGACCGCGGGTACGGGACCACGGCGACCTGCTGGCGCCGCTGCTCGACCGACGCCGGGCGGCGGCGCTGCCGTAGCCGTCCTGAGCCCGGTGTCCTAGAGGCGCGTCCAGGTGGCGCGGTCGCGGGCCATGGCGTGCAGGGCTTCCACGTCCGCCGGTTTGAGGACCCCTCCCCGGCGGGCCAGGTCGGGCAGCTCCCGGTCGGTGAGGACACGGACCGCGCGCGGTGGCGCCGTGACGGTCACGTGGGCCGGGTCGACGAGGACGAGGACGGCGCGGACCTCGGCCGTCAGCGCGTAGGAGGCCCGGTCGGCGTCGGCGCGGACCCTGCGCAGCAGGGGGTGTGGTTCCCGGCGGCCCAGCGCGACCAGGGGGTCGCCGACGTGCACCCGCTGTCTGCGGGCGGGCAGCACGTGCAGCGCGAAGAGCCCGCCGGGGCCGATCAGCAGGTGGTGGACGCGGTCGCCGCCGGGCAGCGGCACGGAGTGCAGGGTGTGCCAGCCGGCGCCGTCGAGTCGGTCGAGGGCCGTCCCCGTCGCGTGCTCGGCCGCCAGGGCCCGGCGGCGCGGGTCGGGGCGCAGCCGGTGCGCGGGGCCGGCGTCGCGCTCCAGGGCGATCAGCAGCGCCTCGCCGGGCCGATTGGGGGCGAGGTCGTCGTCCGGGTGGAGGGAGAGCCGGGCCAGTTCGGCCGGGGCCGGGACCGGGGGCGGGCCGACGGCGACCGGACCGGTGAGGAAGGGGCCCAGCGCCCGGAGGACCTCGTCCCGCCGGTCGTCGCTCAGCAGGTTGACCCGGGCCGCCTCACGGTCGTACCAGGCGACGTTCCCGCCGTCCGGGAGGCAGACGTAGAGGCGGTCCCTACCGTGCCGCCGGGCCGGTACGACGCGCAGTCCGTCCATCCACACCACCCCTCCACCATGGGACCAGGCGGGGTGCTGCGGGGGCAAGAAGCCGACTGCCCCGGTGAGGAGTCACGCCGGGGCGCCGGGGCAGGGGCGCCTCGCGTGATGGTCCGGCCCCCGCGCGGCTGCCGGAGGACCTGGCCGAGTAGCCCGGCACGCCCGGACGCACGCAAAATGGCCTTCCGTACCGAGAGGCGTACGGTCCCGCCCACAGCCGTGCGGGACCGTCGGCGCCGCTCACCGAACCCCAGGAGTGCAGTGCTCCCGATCCGCCGTGGGCGTCCCGCCCGCGTTCCCGTCGTCGTCGCGCTGCTCCTGGTGACCGCGGCGGCCGGTGCGCTGACGGCATGCGGCGACTCGGGCGGGCTGCGGAGCGCGGGCGCGACCCCCGCGGCGCGGAGCCCGGCCCGGCTCTGGCCCGACCTCACGCCCGCGTCGAGTCCCGCGTACGACATCGGCGAGGTGGACAACGAGGTCGTCAAGGGCGTGCGGGTCCCCGCCGGCGGCATCCGCGAGGTGAACCCGGTGGCCGTCGTGCGGGAGGAGATCACCGCGCACCCGGAGGACTACGCGGGCGCCAAGGCGCGCTACCACGAGACGTCCGTCCGGATGGCGGACTGCGGCGCGGACGGCACGGCCGGTGACCGCGCGGGGTGCCCGGTGCTCCGGCCGTACTACCGGGACCTGACGGGTGACGGGCGCCCCGAGATGACGCTGGGTTTCCGGCTGCTGCCCGCCAAGCTGACCGCCGTGCGCGTCTACACCGTCGAGAAGGGGCGGCTCGTGCGGGTCATGTCCTACGACGACGCGGTGAGCGAGGTCGAACTGGCCGGGCGGACGGTGATCGTCCGCTCGCCCTCGGAGGTAGCGGGCTACGAGTACCGCCTCCAGTGGACCTGGGACCCCGACCAGCGGGCCATGCTGCTCACCAGCGACGAGATGCTGCGCACCGACGACGGCGGGCTGCACACCAAGCGCCCGTCACCGCGGGCCTCCGGGTCGCCTTCCGCGTCACCGTCCGCGTCGCCGTCGGCGCGGTCCGCGTCACCCACGGCGAGCGCCCCGTGAGGCTCGCGCTCCCCCGGTGGGCCGGTCCGCTGGCGGTGAAGGCGGCCGTCTTCATCACCGTGATGTGCTGCGCGCTCGCCGCGCTGCTCGGCGTCCTGGTGCACGTCTCGGTCACCAACCAGACCGTCGGCCAGGCCCGTGACGTCGCCCTGACCCGGCTGGGCGAGGCGACGGAGGCGTACGAGGCCGGGGACCCGCTGCGCCGGGGCGCCGGGATCGATCCGCCGGGGCTGCCGGCCCGGCTGCGCGAGCTGGCCGCGTCCGGCCGGCGGGGCACGATGGTCGCCGAGTCGGACGGGCGCCCCACGATGTGGGCGGCGGGCCCTGCGGGCGGTGGCCGGGCGCTGGCGGTGCGGGTCGACCACTCGCAGGGCGAGCGCACCATCGACGGCCTGGACAACGCGATCGTGTGGTCCTCGGCGCTGGCGATCGGGGCGACGCTGCTGGTCGGCGCGTTCGCCGTGACCCGGGTGACGCGCCGGCTGCACGCGACGGCACGGGTGGCGCGGCGGATCAGCGCGGGCGACCTCGACGCGCGGGTCGGCGATCCCCGGGCGCAGGATCCGACCCGGCCGCAGGACGAGGTGGCCTCGGTCGCGGGCGCGCTGGACTCGATGGCCGCCTCGCTCCAGGGCAAGCTGCTGGCCGAGCAGCGGTTCACCGCGGACGTGGCGCACGAGCTGCGCACCCCGCTCACCGGCCTGCACGCGGCGGCCGAGCTGCTGGAGCCGGGGCGCCCCACCGAGCTGGTGCGGGACCGGGTGGCGGCGCTGCGCACGCTCACCGAGGACCTGCTGGAGATCTCCCGGCTGGACAGCGGTCGGGAGCGTCTCGAGGTGGAGCCGGAGCCGCTGGGCGAGCTGGCGCAGCGGGTGGTGCGCGGCTCGGGTGCCGACACGCGGGTGGACGTCGTGCGGGACGCACGGGTGGAGACCGACCGGCGGCGGCTGGAGCGGGTGCTGGGCAACCTGGTCGCGAACGCCCACCGGCACGGCCGGGCGCCGGTGGTGCTGACCGTGGACGGGCCGGTGATCACCGTGCGGGACCACGGGGGCGGCTATCCGGACTACCTTCTGGCGCACGGCCCGCAGCGGTTCCGCACCGAGGCGGGCGGCAAGGGGCACGGACTCGGGCTGACGATCGCGCTGGGGCAGGCCGAGGTGCTGGGCGCGCGGCTGGAGTTCGCGAACCCGCCGGACGGCGGGGCGCTGGCCGCGCTGACGCTGCCTCAGCAGCCCTGACCCGGCGGCGGGGCGCGCGGCACCCGGTCCGGGCGGCGCGCTCCGATGGCTCAGCGTGACGGGCGGCCGGCACCGTGCGCTCCTAATGTGGCGGACAGTCAGCTGAAGAACCGTTCGCTCCGGGAGGTACTCCCATGGCTCTGTTGTCCGCGTTGTCTTCGTTGTCTGCGCCGTCCGGGCTATCCGGGTTGTCCGCACCGTCCTCGCGCTCGCCACTGGTCCGCGGCCTGGCCACCACCCTGGCGGCCGGCGCGCTCGCCACCGCCGTCGCCGTCACGCCCGCCGCCGCGAACGACGAGTGGGGCGGCGGGGGCTCCTCCGCCGGCGCCACCGGCGGGAGGGGCGACGACTGGGGCGGCGGCGACGGACGCCGGGAGCAGGGCCGGTACCGGGGCGTGGTCACCACCGACCGGCTCCCGCTGCGCACCTCGCCGTCCCGCGGCAGCGAGGTCATCCGGTACGCCCGCCGCGGCGAGACCGTCCGCATCCACTGCAAGACCCCCGGCGACAAGGTGCACGGCAACCCCCTCTGGTACCTCCTGGCGGACGGCACGTGGGCCTGGGGGCCGGCCCGCCACATCGACAACATCGGCCCGGCGCCGCGCTGGTGCTGACGCCGACGCCCCCGACACCACACCATTTGGGTAAGTTCCGGACATGACCAAGGCCGGACCCGGAACCGGAATCACCGTGGCACCAGCGGACACGCCCGCTCCCGTCGCCCGGCTCCCCCGGCGCCGGGGCATCGAACTCGCGCTCATCCTCATGGCCGTGCTGCTGTCGGTGTTCGGCTACTGCAACGTCGGACTCGCCCAGCACGGCACCCTCCCGCGCGACGCCGCCGCTTACGGCGCCGGGCTCGGTGTGCTCGCGCTCCTCGCCCATCTGGCGGTACGGCTGCGCGCCCCCTGGGCGGATCCGCTGCTGCTGCCGATCGGCGTGCTGCTCAACGGGCTCGGCCTGGTGCTGATCTACCGGCTCGACCTGGAGACGCCGGGCGACCGGGCGGCCCCCACCCAGCTGGTGTGGTCGACGCTGGGTGTCGCGCTGTTCATCGTGGTCGTCCTGCTGCTGCGCGACCACCGGGTCCTGGCCCGCTACGCCTACGTCTGCGTCACCGCCGCGCTCGCCCTGCTCACCGTGCCGATCTTCTTCCCGGCGGTGAACGGCGCCCGCATCTGGATCCGGATCGAGGGCTTCTCCATCCAGCCCGGCGAGTTCGCCAAGGTGCTGCTCGCCGTGTTCTTCGCCGCCTACCTGGCCGCGAACCGCAGCGCGCTGGCGTACGCGGGGCGCCGCGTGTGGCGGCTGCAACTGCCCACCGGCCGGGTCCTCGGCCCGATCCTCGCCGTGTGGCTGGTCAGCGTCGGGGTCCTGGTCCTGGAGCGCGACCTCGGCACCTCGCTGCTGTTCTTCGGCCTGTTCGTCGTCCTTCTCTACGTCGCCACCGGCCGCACCGGCTGGATCGCCGTCGGCCTGCTGCTGGCCTCGCTGGGCGCGGTCGCCGTGGGCTGGCTGGAGCCGCACGTGCACACCAGGGTGGAGGACTGGCTGCACCCCTTCGCGTCCATCGAGGCGGGCGACGGGCCGGGCCAGCTGGCGCAGTCCCTCTTCGCCTTCGCGGCGGGCGGCGTGACCGGCACGGGCCTGGGCCTCGGGCACTCCGTGCTGATCGGCTTCGCCGTCAAGTCCGACTTCATCCTCGCGACCGCCGGGGAGGAGCTGGGCTTCCTCGGACTGACCGCCGTCTTCCTGCTGTACGGGCTGCTGGTGGAGCGTGGCTACCGGGCGGGCCTCGCCGCGCGCGACCCCTTCGGCCGGCTGCTCGCGGTCGGCCTCTCCTCGATCGTGGCGCTCCAGGTGTTCGTCATCGCGGGGGGCGTGACCGGGCTGATCCCGCTGACCGGCATGGCGATGCCGTTCCTGGCCCAGGGCGGGTCCTCGGTCGTCACCAACTGGGCGATCGTGGCCCTGCTGATCCGGCTCAGCCACGCGGCCCGGCGCGGGACGCCCTCGTGACCCGGCACATCCGGCACGCGGCCCTCTTCTGCGCCCTGCTGCTGGTGGCGCTGGTGGTGAACGCGGCCCGGGTGCAGATCGTCCAGGCCCCGGAGTACGACGGCAATCCGGCCAACCGCCGCCCCGACATCGCCCGCTACCAGCAGCCGCGCGGCGACATCCTGGTCGGCGACGAGGCGGTGACGGGCTCCCGGGACACCGGGGAGCACCTGCGCTACGAGCGGACCTACGCGAACGGGCCGATGTACGCGCCGGTCACCGGCTTCGCCTCGCAGGCGTACGGGACCAGCCTGCTGGAGCACGCGGAGGACGGCCTGCTGTCCGGCGCCGACCCGATGCTCGCGCCGCTCCCGCTGTGGAACGACGTCACCGGCGCCCACAACCCGGGGGGTGACGTCGTGACGACGATCGACGGGGCGGCGCAGCGGGCGGCGTTCGAGGGGCTCGGGCGGCGCACGGGCGCGGTGGCCGCGGTCGAACCGGCCACGGGGCGGATCCTGGCCCTGGTGTCCACCCCGTCGTACGACCCCCAGCTGCTGTCCGGCAACAGCGCGGCCGCCAACCGGACCTGGGACCGGCTGAACGGCGACCCGGACAAGCCGATGCTCAACCGGGCGGTGCGCCGGACCTATCCGCCCGGTTCGACCTTCAAGGTGGTCACCGCGGCGGCGGCGCTGGACGCGGGCGTGGTCCGGGACCTGGACGCGCCGACCCGCTCCCCCGACCCGTACACCCTCCCCGGCACCCGCACCCGGCTGACCAACGAGGCCGACGGCTGCCGGAACGCCTCGCTGCGGGAGGCGTTCGAGTGGTCCTGCAACACGGTGTTCGCCAAGCTCGGCGTGGACGTGGGGGTGACGGACATGACCGCCACGGCGGAGGCGTTCGGCTTCAACGACGGCGCGGTGCGGGTCCCGTTCGCCGTCTCGCGCTCCACCTTCGACACCTCGGTGGACCGGGCGCAGCTCGGGCTGGCCTCGATCGGGCAGTACAACACCCGGGCCACTCCGCTCCAGATGGCGATGGTGGCGGCGGCCGTGGCCGGCGGCGGTCAGGTGCGCTCGCCGTACCTGGTGGAGCGGACCCTGCGGGCGGGCGGCAGCCTGGTGGCGACGGCCGGGTCCCGGCCCTCGCGCGAGGTGATGCGGCCGTCGACGGCGGCGCGGCTCAAGGAGCTGATGACCGGCGTGGTGGAGAGCGGCACCGGGGCGAACGCCGCGATCCCCGGGGCCACCGTCGGGGGCAAGACCGGCACGGCCCAGCACGGCGTCGGCAACTCGGGCACGCCGTACGCCTGGTTCGTCTCCTGGGCCCAGCGCCACGCGGATGTGGAGCCGAAGGTCGCGGTCGCCGTGGTGGTCGAGGGCACGGCGGCGGACCGTGAGCGGGTCAGCGGGGGCGGACTGGCGGCGCCGATCGCGCGGTCGGTGATGGAGGCGGTGCTCGGGGGGTGAGGCAAGGAGAGTTCAGCGGCGGGGTTCCAGGCTGGTGAGGTCGATGTCGATCGGGAAGGGGACGGTGAGCTTGAGGCGATTGTGGAAGATGCCGACCAGCCCATAGACCTTGGTGGCCGGGTCGAGTTCGTACGCGTAGACCACCGGGAGGTCGTGGTTCTCCTCGACTCGCCAGAAATGCGGGATACCCGCCTGCGCGTACTTCAAGGGCTTCACCTCCCGATCCCGCTCCATCGACTCTTTGGAGACGACCTCGACAGCGATCACGACATCTTCTGGCCGGTACCAGGTCTGCCTCGTACCGGCGTATGCCTCTGCCCGGAACACCAGCACGTCGGGCTCCGACCGATTGCGTTCGTTGAGCTTGACGGTCATCTGCATCATGACCTTCAGCTCGTCCGGCGTCTGGGCCAGTAGGGCGTGGTCCAGCAATCGGATGGCCAGTGAGTGGAAGTTGGTCTGCGGACTCACGAAGACAAGGCTCCCGTCGATCAGCTCCGTGTGCGGAGGCAGGTTGGGAAGCTCGTCGAGGTCGTCCGCCGTCCAGCCGCCCTCCGGCGGACGGGGCCACTCGTAGTCGTCGTCCAGCCCGTAGTCACGTGCGGCGCTCATGATCGCTCCCATGTCCCGGAGTCTGACGGACACCGCCAGCGTACCCAGGACGAACGCGGACGGAGCGCTCCATCGAGTGAGCACCCGTCGGGCCATTGACGTCGCAGCACCTTTGCTCGCGGTCGACAAGTTCCGCGCGGGGGATTGACGAGCTTGCTGACACGCAGTCTCATAAGACGCAGCAAGCTGGAGTGACCGCGGGTAACACGATCCGTTCGACGAGGTGGGACACAGCCATGACGACCCTGACGGAAGCCGACGCGCTCGACGGTCTGCGCGACGCGCTCGGCCTGCTCAAGGACCGCGAGCAGGTGGCCGAACGGCTGCTGGACTCGTCCGCCAAGCACTCCTTCGACCCGGACAAGGAGCTGGACTGGGAGGCGCCGTTCGAGGACGGCAAGTGGTTCTGGCCGCCGGAGCTGGTGTCGCTGTACGACACCCCGATGTGGAAGCGGATGAGCGAGGAGCAGCGCATCGTGCTCTCCCAGCACGAGGCCGCCGCGCTCGCCTCCCTCGGCATCTGGTTCGAGCTGATCCTCATGCAGCTGCTGGTGCGGCACATCTACGACAAGGCGGCGACGAGCGCGCACGTGCGCTACGCGCTGACCGAGATCGAGGACGAGTGCCGGCACTCGAAGATGTTCGCCCGGCTGATAACCCGCGGCGAGACGCCCTGGTACCCGGTGAGCCCGATGCACCAGCACCTCGGCCGCCTCTTCAAGACGATCTCCACCACGCCCGGCTCCTTCACCGCCACGCTGCTCGGCGAGGAGGTCCTGGACTGGATGCAGCGGCTGACCTTCCCCGACGAGCGGATCCAGCCGCTGGTCCGGGGCGTCACCCGCATCCACGTCGTGGAGGAGGCCCGGCACGTGCGCTACGCCCGTGAGGAGCTGCGCCGCCAGATGGTGACGGCCCCGAAGTGGTCGCAGGAGTTCACCCGGATCACCTCCGGCGAGTTCGCCCGCGTCTTCTCCGTCGCCTTCGTCAACCCGGAGGTCTACACGAACGTGGGCCTCGACAAGCGCGAGGCGCTGGCGCAGGTCAAGGCCAGCGGCCACCGCCGGGAGATCATGCAGACCGGCGCGAAGCGCCTCACCGACTTCCTGGACGACATCGGGGTGCTGCGGGGGGTCGGACGGCGGCTGTGGAGGTCGTCGGGACTGCTGGCGTAGTCACCACCGCCCAGCTGCGGGCAGTCGTGCCTCCCCCAGTGCCTGAACGGCCTGGGAGGCACCCCGCCACGCCGGGCTGCGACACCCGCCCCGCCCACCCCACCGGACGGCACGATTCGGACACCGCCCAGTCCACCGGCCCAGGGGACCCACCGAGCGGAGCGGTTACGCTGCGGTTCATGACCCCGCAGGCTCCCACCCCCGCCTACCGCCGGCTCAGCGTCGAGGAACGCCGCGTCCAGCTGCTCGACGCGGCGCTCGCCCTCTTCGCGCACCGGCCCCCGGAGGAGGTCTCCCTCGACGACGTGGCCGAGCAGGCCGGGGTCTCGCGGCCGCTGGTGTACCGGTACTTCCCGGGCGGCAAGCAGCAGCTGTACGAGGCCGCGCTGCGGTCGGCCGCCGACGAGCTGCGGCTCTGCTTCGACGAGCCCCGCGAGGGACCCCTGCTGACCCGGCTGGCCCGGGCCCTGGACCGCTACCTCACCTTCGTCGACCAGCACGACACCGGATTCAGCGCGCTGCTGCGCGGCGGCAGCGTGGCGGAGACCTCGCGGACCTCCTCCATCGTGGACGGGGTGCGCCGGGCCGCGGCCGAGCACATCATGAGCCACCTGGACGTGGCCGAGCCCGGACCCCGGCTGCGGATGACCGTCCGGATGTGGATCACGGCGGTGGAGGCGGCCTCGCTGATCTGGCTGGACGAGGAGAAGCAGCCGCCCCTCGACGAGCTGCGGGACTGGCTCGTGGAGCAGTTCCTCGCCGTGCTGACGGTCACCGCCCGGCGCGACCCGCAGACCTCGGCGCTGGTCGAGGCGCTGGCGGCGGACATCTGACACCGCCGCGCGGATCACTGACACTGGTGCCGTGAAGAGCGAAGACACCCCCTTCGAGGGCGGCCCGATGGACGGGCGGGTGCTGCCCGTCCTGGTCGGCATGACCGGGCACCCGCCGAAGACGTACCGCATCCCCGTACCGGACCCGGACGGCGGGCCGCCCACGGTGCTCGTCTACCGGCGCGTGCCCCGCGACGGGCGCGGCGGGCTCGGGCTCGCCCGCTGGAAGTACGCCTACGACCCCGAGGGCCGGCCCGGCTCCGGCCGGAAGTGGCCGTGGTCCAAGCCGGACCCGAAGGCCGGACCGGGCGCCGATCCAGACGCCACGCCGGGCGGCAAGCCGGACGACGCCGACGGGTGACCCCGTTGCGCCGAACCGCGCACACTCGGCGCGCGGAACCCACGGGCACGTCACAGGCTCGCGGTGCGGAGCGGACCCGCCGCACCGCAGCGGAGGTGATGACGTGTCAGGAAGGCTTCTGCGTCTGGTGTGTACGGCGGCGATGGCGGCCGGGATCGCCCTGGCGCCCGGACCCGCCGCGGCCGACCCCGAACCCGGCGGGACCGGCGCGGGCCGCCCGCTGTCCGAGCTGCTGACGGACCTTCAGGAGCTGTACCGGGAGGCGGAGAAGGCCACCGAGACCTACAACGGCACCGAGGTGCGGCTGACCCGGCAGCGGGCCGAGGTGCGGCGGCTGGACGCCGAACTGGCCCGGACCCGGAACTCGCTGAGCGACAGCCGGGGCGCGGCCGGGCGGCTGGCCCGGCAGCAGTACCAGAACAGCAGCGACCTCTCCCCCTATCTGCGGCTGCTGCTGGCCCGCGATCCGCAGCACGCCCTCGACCAGGGCCATGTGATCGGGCAGCTGGCCCGGGAACGCGCCGAGACGGTCGGCCGGCTGACCGGCGACACGAAGAAGGCCGACGAGCTGGCCCGGCGGGCGCGCGAGGCCCTGGACGCGCAACGCTCCCTCGCCGTACGCCAGGCCGCCGAGCGGGACACCGTACGCGACCGGCTGCACGCCGTCGAGGAACTGCTCGCCTCGCTCAGCCCCGCGGAGCTGGCCGCGCTGGCGGAGTTCGAGCGGAGCGGGATCGCCGAGGCGCAGGAGCGGTTCATGGCGTCCGGCGCGCTCGGCGACGACGCCAAGCCGTCGGGGGCGGGCGACCGGGCGGTGCGGTTCGCGGTGGAGCAGCTCGGCAAGCCGTACGAGTGGGGCGCCGAGGGCCCGGCGTCGTACGACTGCTCGGGGCTGACCTCGGTGGCCTGGGACCGGGCCGGGACGGCGATCCCCCGGACCAGCCAGGAGCAGTGGGCCCGGCTGGACCGTGTGCCGCTCGGCGAACTGCGGCCGGGTGACCTCGTCGTGTACTTCCCCGAGGCCACCCACGTCGCGATGTACCTCGGTGACGGCATGGTCGTCCAGGCCCCCCGCCCCGGCGCCGAGGTCAAGGTCTCCCCGATCGCCGCCAACCCGGTCCTGGGCGCGGTACGCCCCGACCCCGCGGGTGAGCCTCTGGCGCGGTACACGCCACCGAGACTCCCCGAGGGGGCCACGGACGGGTCGGACGAAGGGTACGCGGCCCCCTACGCGCCGGCCGCGCCGCCGGAGATCCCGGCGAGGTAGGCCTCGGTCTTCGCCGGCTCGTAGAAGAAGTTCTCGAAGTCGGACGGGTCGTTGAAGCCGTTGGCGAAGCGGTCGGCGGCGGGCTGGAGCTGACCGGCGGCGCCGATGAGGTTCAGGATGTGCTCCGGCGGCGGCGCGAGCATGGCGTTGGTCCACTTGGTGACGTGCTGGGCGGTCCCCCAGTAGCGGTCGAAGGTCTGCCGCATCCACGCCTCGTCGAACTCCCCGTCACCCCGCTCCAGGATCGAGGCGAGGTAGGCCGCCGCGCACTTGGAGGCGGAGTTGGAGCCCTGGCCGGTGATGGGGTCGTTGGCGACGACCACGTCGGCCACGCCGAGCACCAGACCGCCGCCGGGGAGCCGGCCGATCGGGTTGCGGACGGTGGGGGCGTAGCGGCCGGCCAGCGTGCCGCCGGCGTCGGTCAGCTCGACCTTGGTGGCCCGCGCGTACTCCCAGGGCACGAACTTCTCCATGAGTTCCAGGGTCAGGGAGAGGTGCTCGGCCGGGTCCTTGACGTCCTTGAAGGCGTCCAGCGGGCCGCCGGGTATGCCCTCCCAGAACAGGATGTCCGCGCGGCCGGAGGTGGTGAACGTCGGCATGATGAACAGCTCGCCGACACCGGGGACCAGGTTGCAGCGGACGGCCTCGGTCTCCGGGTGCTCCGGGCGCGGGCCCAGTCCGTGCACGTAGGCCACCGCGAGGGCGCGCTGCGGCTCGGCGTACGGGGAGCGGGAGGCGTCGCGGCCGAACATCTGGACCAGCTCGCCCTTGCCGGCGGAGACCAGCACCAGGTCGTAGGCGCGGGAGAAGTAGTCCAGGTCGCCGACGGCCGCGCCGTGGATGACCAGCTGGCCGCCGCGCTGGGCGAAGGTCTCCATCCAGCCGGCCATCTTCACCCGCTGGTCGACGGATTGCGCGAAGCCGTCGAGCCGCCCCAGCCAGTCGATCGCCCGCTGGGTCGGGCCCGGGTCGTGCGAGCCGGGAGCGGCGACCGAGACGCCGAGTCCCTCGATCTTCGGGGCCTGGGACTCCCAGAAGTTCAGCTGGAGGTCGCGCTCGTGCTGGAGGGCCGTGTGGAACATGCACTGCGTCGACATGACCCGGCCGGTGCGGATCTCGTCCGCGGTCCGGTTGGACATCAGGGTGACCTCGTAGCCGTGCGACTGGAGGCCGAGGGCGAGCTGGAGACCGGACTGGCCGGCTCCGACGACGAGTATCTTCCGCATGCGGGGGACGCTCCTAAGGGGACTGCTCGGGGACTACTCGGGGGTTTCGTCGAGCGCGTGGCCCACGAGGGACAAGAGGGTCTCGATGGCCGAGATCCGACGGCGCGCATCCATGATCATTACAGGTATGTGCGCGGGGATCGTCAGCGCCTCCCGCACGTCCTCCACCCCGAACAGCTCGCTGCCGTCGAAGTGGTTCACGGCGACGACGTACGGCAGTCCGCAGCTCTCGAAGTAGTCCAGCGCCGGGAAGCAGTCCTTCAGGCGCCGGGTGTCGGCCAGCACGACGGCGCCGATCGCGCCGCGCACCAGGTCGTCCCACATGAACCAGAACCGCTGCTGGCCCGGCGTGCCGAACAGGTACAGCACCAGGTCGTCGTCGAGCGTGATGCGGCCGAAGTCCATGGCCACGGTGGTGGTGAGCTTGCCCGGGGTGGCGGTGAGGTCGTCGGTCTCCTCGCTCGCCTCGGTCATCAGCGCCTCGGTCTGCAGGGGCGTGATCTCCGAGACGGCGGTGACCAGCGTGGTCTTGCCGACGCCGAAGCCGCCCGCCACCACGATCTTCGTGGCGATGGGCGCCCGGGTCGGGTCCGTCTGCCAGGGCTGTGCGGGCTCGTCGGGGTCGACGAGCGGGGAGACGCCGGAGGCGGCGGCGTCAGAGACGACGGAGTCCACTGAGCACCCTTTCGAGCAGAGCGCGGTCCGGGCGGCCCGTGCCGTGGCCGGTCCCGGTGCCGTACACACGGATCTTTCCCTGGTCCGCCAGGTCGCTGAGGAGCACGCGGACCACGCCGAGCGGCATCTTCAGCAGCGCGGCGATCTCGGCCACCGTACGCATACGGCGGCACAGTTCGACGATGGCCCGCATCTCCGGCATCACCCGGGAGGTCAGGCCGCCGTTCGTCAGTTCCTTGCGCTCCTCGGCGGCTTCGAGCGCGGCGGTGCCGGCGGTGGCGCCGACGAACGTCTCGACCAGCAGGACGTGGCCGAAGCGGGTCCGCCCGCCGGTGAGCGAGTAGGGCCGTACGCGGGCGGGTTTGCGGTCGGCGCCGCGTACGGGGAGGTTCCCCCGGCTGTACCCGGGACTGCTGCTCATCGGGCGCTCCCCGTCGACTCGGACTCCAGGGACTTCCGCAGCTCGCTGCGGAGTTCGGGCGTCAGGACATGGCCGGCGCGGCCGACGAAGAGCGCCATGTGGTACGCGACGACGCTCATGTCGCAGTCCGCGGAACCGTGCACGCCGAGCAGCGAGCCGTCGCTGATCGACATCACGAACAGGCTGCCCTCGTCCATCGCGACCATCGTGTGCTTCACCGTGCCGAAGTCCATCAGCCGGGCGGCGCCGATGGTCAGGCTGCCCACGCCGGAGACGACGGTGGCGAGGTCGGCCGCCGAGCCGCGCGGACCCGTGCGGGGCGCTTCGCGGACCTGCCGGGCCTCCTCGTTCCGACCGGGGTCGGAGGAGAGGAGCAGGAGGCCGTCGGAGGAGACCACCGCGACCGATTGGATGCCGGGCACCTCCTCGACGAGGTTGGTCAGCAGCCAGTGGAGATTGCGGGCCTCACTGCTCAGACCGAAGGTACTGGGCGCGGTCAACTGCTTGCCTCCTCGACGGTGCCCCCCGTGGCTTCTTCGGTTGTGTCCGCCGCGGCGATCTCCGCCTCGACGTCGCGTCGTCCGGCTTCCGCCCCCTGGCGGAAGCCTCCCAGACGGCGGCGGAGCGCCTCGGCGTCGACGGAGCCCGAGGTGCGTGGTCGCGGTGCCGCCGCGGGTGTGCTGAGCTTCGGGGTCCGCTTGGGCAGACCCTTGTCGGTGACGGGTTCGGCCTCGTCCGGCGCGCGGTCGTGTGCGTCGGGGCCGACGGCGTACGGGTCGGGAGCCGGCTCCGGTCCGGGAGCGCGCTCCGGGTCCGCGGCGGGCTCCGGGTCCTCGGCGGGCCCCAGGTCCGGTGGTCCGGCCTGGGCCGGGAGCAGGAGCGCCATCGTGGTGTCGTCGGGGAGGTCCCGGCCCAGGGCGGCGGTCTCGTCCCGGGTGCCGGGCGCGTCGGTGTCCGGTGCGGCGCTCTCGGCGACCGGTGCGCCCTCGGGCTCCGGTTCCGGCTCCGGCGCGTCCGCGGTGGCCGGTGCGGCGGGAGCGTCGGCCTCCGCGCGCCGTACGGCCTCCTCCGCCGAAGCCACCAGCGGGTCCGCGCTCCGGTGCGCACCCTTGGTGGCGCGCCCGTGCAGGACGTTGGAGTTGGCCTCCGCGTCGGCGCCGGGCAGGGAGAAGGAACCCGTTCCGTCGGACACCGGCACGGTCGGGGCCAGTGCCGCCGGCGGGGCCGGGGCGAGCAGCGGAGCGGGCAGTACGAGGACGGCCGCGACCCCGCCCTGCTTCTGCTCGCGCAGCCGCACGCGCGCCCCGTGCCGGTGGGCGAGCCGGGCGACCACGTAGAGGCCGAGCCCGAGACCGTCCTCGCCCTCCTGGTCGTACGGCGCCTGCGGGTCGAAGTCGGTGAGGCGGGCGTTGAGCCGCTGGAGCCGGTCGGTGGCCATGCCGATGCCCTCGTCCTGGACGGAGAGCATCACCTCGCCGTTCTCCAGCAGCCAGCCGGAGACCTCGACGGGCAGGTCGGGCGGCGAGAACGAGGTGGCGTTCTCCATCAGTTCGGCCAGCAGGTGCGAGAGGTCGTCGGCGGCGAAACCGGCGACGTGCGCGTGCGGCGGCAGCGCGGCGATACGGACCCGCTCGTACCGCTCGATCTCGCTCACCGCGGCCCGGACCACGTCGACCAGCGGCACCGGTGAGGCGCTGTGCTGGACGTGTTCGGTGCCGGCCAGGACGAGGAGGTTCTCGCTGTGCCGCCGCATGACGGTGGCGAAGTGGTCGAGCTTGAACAGGGTGGACAGCCGGTCCGGGTCCTGCTCGCGTTCCTCCAGGCTTTCGATGACGGCGAGTTGCCGCTCGACCAGGCCGAGGGTGCGCAGCGCGAGGTTGACGAAGGTGGAGCCGATGCTCTTGCGGACCACGTCGAGGCGGGCGGCCGACTCGGCGAGTTCGGCGCGCAGTGCCTCGCGGGCGTCGGCCATCTTCTGGCGCTGGCCGACCAGGTGCTTGCGGTCGGACTCCAGCGTGTTGACCCGCTCGGCGAGCGTCGCGGCGTGCGCGTGCAGGGCGTTGACGGAGCGGACGACCTGGGCGAACTCGTCGTTGCGGCCGGTGAAGGCGACCGGCTCCTCGGCCGCCATGTCCTCCGCGCCGGCCAGCCGGGCCGAACCCCGGCGCAGCACCGACAGCGGGCGGGTGAGGGTGCGGGCCATGGCGGTGGCGATGCCGAGGGCGAGCAGGATCAGGGCGCCGAGGGCGGCGATCCGGATCTCCAGCGCGGTGACGTCGTCGTCGCGCAGCTGCTCCAGCGCCGTGGTGCGCTTCTCGTAGAGGGCGGACTCGGCGCCGCGCATCGCGTCGACGCGGGCGGAGAGCGCGGCGTCCAGCCGCTTGGTGCTGGTGCCGAGGTCGTCGTCGGAGAGCGTCGGTTCGTCGGTGAGTCCGGCGAGGTACTTCTCGGCGGAGTTGACCTCGGGTCCGGCTACGGTGGCGTCGAAGCTGCTCCGGGCCTCCTTGGGGGCGCCCTCGCGGAAGTCGGCGAGCGCCGCGTCGGAGCGGACCCGGGCCTGCTGGGCGGCGGCGGCCAGCGCGTCGCGCTGCTTGGCGTCCGCGTCCGAGGAGCTGGTCGTCTCGGTGGGCAGGCCGGTGATCGGGTCGATCACGGTCCGGGTGCTGCTGGGCACGGCGAGGGCCGCGAGCAGCAGGCCACGGGTGGCGGCGGCCTGCTGGACGGCGGTGTCCAGTTCGGCCAGCGCGTAGGCGCCGGCGCCCGCGCGGGGCGGCATCTCCTCGGCCAGCTCCTCGGCCAGGGCGTGGAGTTCGGTGATGGCCTCGGAGTACGCCTGGTGGGATTCGAGGGCGGTGCTCTTGCCGGTGAGCGCGGCGCGGCGCAGGGCGGCGATGGCGTCCAGGTCCTCGCGCAGGGCGGAGGGCGTGTCGGTGTCGGCGCGCAACTCCTCGACCTGCCGGTCCACGCGGGCGCTGCGCTGCTCGGAGGGCGCCTTGTCCTCGGGCCGGCCGGCCGCGATGTAGGGGGTGACCTCGTCGCGCTCGTCGGCGAGGGAGTGGGCGAGGCTGAGCGCGCCCTGGGTGCGTTCGGCGAGCGTCACCAGCTCCTGGGAGTCGTGCAGTTGCCCGGAGGCGGTCACGACCGAGGGGGCGCCGGCGGCGGCGACGGCCGCGGCCACGACCGCCACGGCGACGATCAGGCGGTTGCGTACGTGGGTGGGGCGCCCCTTGCCGACGGGGGTCTCCGGCGGCGGAGGGGTGGAGGTGCCGGGGGTGCGCTCCGCGCTCCCCGCGGGGGCCGTCTGCTTGTCTGTGCGACGAGGCCGCGTCTTCTGCACCGGTGCTCGCATTCCTCACTCGTGTACCCGTGGGCCCGGGTGGCGCTCCGTCAACTGGCCGGTCGGCGCAGGCATCCTCCGCCGAGCTCCGGGCCGTGCCCCGGCCGCCGGCAGCGCGTCGGGCGGGGAGACCGCGTGAGCGGGGCAGGCCCCCCACAGTTTCCCGACCCTCCCAGTGCCGGTGGGTGGTGAGCACGCATCATCCGACCCGCCACCCGAAGGAGTGAACCCCGGACGGGAGTTGGTGGGCAAGTTCCCCCGGCGCGTGCGACACGGGTGTGCGGCGCGCCGGTTGGACGTCTGCGACGGGCGGTGGCACTATGTGCCGCCACGTGTCGTCCGGGCCTGTGATTCCACCCCAAATCAGGCGTCTGACCTGCACCGGCGTGCGGGTTCCGGGGGAATCCGTGGAGGGTGCCAGCCTTTTGCGGACACTGTGAAGGGGTCGTGCAGACTGGCCGGATGCGCACCGAACTCGTCTCGGAACCCGGACTGGCCGACCACCCCAACGAGGACTTCGCGAGCGTCGGACTACCGGCCTCGGGACAGGGCGGCTCACTCGTCGTGCTGGACGGGGTGACGCCCCCGCGGACCGGAACGGGGTGTCTGCATTCCGTGCCCTGGTTCACGGCCCACCTCGGCGGCGCGCTGACCGAACTGACTGTTTCACTGCCGGATGTCCCCCTCGTCGACGCGCTGGCCCGCGCCATCGCGCGTACCGCCGCGGCACACGCGGAAACCTGTGACCTTTCTCACCCGCGCACCCCGCAGGCCACCGTGGTCCTCGCCCGCTGGTCCCCCGCCGAGGTCGAGTACCTGGTCCTCTCCGACTCCGCCCTGCTGGTGGAGGCGCCCGACGGCGCGGTCTCGGCCGTCCTGGACGACCGGCTGTCCCGGCTCCCCCGCTCGGCGCTCGCCACGGACGCGATGGTGGACGCCAACCTGCGCAACAAGGAGGGCGGTTTCTACACGGCCGCGGCCGATCCGGCGGTGGCGGCGCGCGCGGTGACGGGGGTGCTGCCGCGCGGCGGGGTGCGGACCCTGGCGGCGCTGACGGACGGGGCCGGGCGGTGGGTGGAGAAGTTCCGGGAGGGCGACTGGACGGACTGCCTCACGCTGCTGCGCAAGCGGGGCGCTCAGGCTCTGGTGGACCGCGTACGGGAGCTGGAGCGGACGGACGCGGCGGGCACCCGCGCGCACCTGGGCCGCAGCAAGACCCACGACGACGCGACGGTGGTGTACGCGGAGCTGTGAGGCGCGGGGGACGGGGCTACTTCTCCATCCCGCGGTTCAGTTCGTGCAGCAGGCGGGCCAGTTCCGAGACCTCGCGCGGGTCCCAGTCGGCGAGCCGGCCGGCGTAGCGGGCGCGGCGGGCCTCGCGTACCCGGCCGACGCGGTCCTGGCCCTCCTGGGTCAGGGTGACGAGCCAGGCGCGGCCGTCGGCGGGGTCGGGTTCGCGGGCGACCAGGCCGAGTTCCTCCAGGGCGCGCAGCTGCCGGGACATGGTGGCCTTGCCGACGCCGATGTAGGCGGCGAGGTCGGTGGCCCGCTGCCCGCCGCACTCGCCGAGCCGCACGAGAAGGCCGTACGCGGACGACTCCAGGTCGGGGTGGACCTCCCGGGCCATCTCGCCCTGGTTGGCCCGGGCGCGCCGCAGCAGCACCGTCAGCTCCCGCTCCAGCGCCAGGAACTCCGGCTGGTTCACACCACTGCCGGCCATCTCGGATTCGACTCCGCGACCGTCGCCGTTTCCGCTTTCGTGCACGTCAGCCCCTGCCTCGGTTCTTCCGGTTTTCCCGGTCCTGAAAGTTTCCGCCACGGCCCGCCATCACCGCAGCTCGGCAAGTATTTCGCAGGCTTAGACCAACGGCGGCTTCCGGTCCCCCTTCCCACCTCCCGTTCTACGTGCGTAGCGTCTTCACCGGACCTCTGAATGGCATGCCCACGCCATTCACGGGTTCCTCCCCACTTGCGCATCCCCCACCGAGCACCACCGAGCCATCGGAGGCACGTCATGCTCGTGCACAGATCCGGATCGGCCCGCGGCCGGCGTCTCGCCGTCACCGGGATCCTGCTCGCCGCCCTCTGTCTGGTGTCCGCCCTCCCCGCGCAGGCGGCGTCGGCCGCCGACACCCCGCCCCGCGGCTCCGCCCACATGGGCATGGGCGTCCTCGAACACGACGGGAGCCACGGCACCCCGGTCCCGGGCGGCGCCGCCCAGACGGAGGGCGTCGACGTCTCCAGCCACCAGGGCAACGTCGCCTGGTCGACCCTGTGGAACAGCGGGGTCAAGTGGGCCTACGCCAAGGCCACCGAGGGGACGTACTACACCAACCCGTACTTCGCCCAGCAGTACAACGGCTCGTACAACGTCGGGATGATCCGCGGCGCCTACCACTTCGCCACCCCGGACAGCACGAGCGGCGCGACCCAGGCCAACTACTTCGTGAACCACGGGGGCGGCTGGTCCCGCGACGGCAGGACGCTGCCGGGGGCGCTCGACATCGAGTGGAACCCGTACGGCGCCGCCTGCTACGGCAAGACGCAGAGCCAGATGGTCTCCTGGATCCGCGACTTCCTGAACACGTACAAGGCCCGCACCGGCCGGGACGCCGTGATCTACACGGCCACCAGCTGGTGGACCCAGTGCACCGGCAACTACGGCGGCTTCGCCGCGAACAACCCGCTCTGGATCGCCCGGTACGCCGCGTCGGTGGGCACGCTGCCGGCCGGCTGGGGCTACTACACGATGTGGCAGTACACGTCGTCCGGTCCGACGGTCGGCGACCACAACAGGTTCAACGGCGCGCTCGACCGCGTGCGGGCGCTCGCCAACGGCTGACACGCCGGAGGCCCGGCCCCCTCGCGGGGTCCGGGCCTCCGTGCCGTCCGGCAGCGTCCGTCACGCCGCGACCGGAGTCGTACGCGCCGCCCCGTTGGTCGCGGGGGCGAGCGCCAGTTCCAGGACCTGGCGGACGTCGCTGACGGCGTGGACGTCGAGCTTGTCCAGCACCTCCGCCGGGACGTCGTCCAGGTCGGGCTCGTTGCGCTTGGGGATGATCACCGTGGTGACGCCCGCCCGGTGCGCCGCGAGCAGCTTCTGCTTGACCCCGCCGATCGGCAGGACGCGTCCGGTGAGTGAGACCTCGCCGGTCATCGCCACGTCGGTGCGGACCAGCCGGCCGGAGAGCAGCGAGGCGAGGGCCGTGGTCATGGTGACGCCGGCGCTCGGACCGTCCTTGGGGACCGCGCCCGCCGGGAAGTGGATGTGCGCTCCCCGGTCCTTCAGGTCGCCCACCGGCAGTTCCAGCTCGGCTCCGTGGCTGCGCAGGAAGCTCAGCGCGATCTGCGCCGACTCCTTCATCACGTCGCCCAGCTGACCGGTCAGGGTCAGCCCCGCCGCGCCCGTCTCCGGGTCGGCCAGCGACGCCTCGACGTAGAGGACGTCGCCGCCCGCGCCGGTGACCGCGAGGCCGGTGGCCACGCCCGGCACCGAGGTGCGCCGCTCCGCCGGGTCCTGGGCGGACTCGGGCACGTGGTGCGGCCGGCCGATCAGGCTGCGCAGGTCGGCGTCGGTGACGGTGAAGGGCAGCTCCCGCTCGCCCAGTTCGTGCTGGGCCGCCACCTTGCGCAGCAGCCGGGCGATCGACCGCTCCAGGGTGCGCACGCCCGCCTCACGGGTGTACTCGCCCGCGAGCTTGCGCAGCGCGCCCTCGTCGACCGTGACCTCGTCGCCGTCGAGTCCGGCCCGCTCCAGCTGGCGCGGGAGCAGGTGGTCACGGGCGATGACGACCTTCTCGTCCTCGGTGTAGCCGTCCAGGCGGACCAGCTCCATGCGGTCGAGCAGCGCCTCCGGGATGGCCTCCAGGACGTTGGCGGTGGCGAGGAAGACGACGTCGGACAGGTCCAGCTCGACCTCCAGGTAGTGGTCCCGGAAGGTGTGGTTCTGGGCCGGGTCGAGGACTTCGAGCAGGGCCGCGGCGGGGTCGCCGCGGAAGTCGGAGCCGACCTTGTCGATCTCGTCGAGCAGGACGACCGGGTTCATGGACCCCGCCTCCTTGATCGCCCGCACGATCCGGCCGGGCAGCGCGCCGACGTACGTACGCCGGTGGCCGCGGATCTCGGCCTCGTCGCGGACGCCGCCGAGGGCGACGCGGACGAACTTGCGGCCCATCGCGTGGGCGACGGACTCGCCGAGCGAGGTCTTGCCGACACCGGGCGGACCCACCAGGGCCAGCACGGCACCGCCACGCCGGCCGCCGACCACGCCGAGGCCCCGGTCGCCGCGCCGCTTGCGCACGGCGAGGTACTCGGTGATGCGCTCCTTCACGTCCTCCAGACCCGCGTGCTCGGCGTCCAGCACGGCCTGGGCGCCCTGGATGTCGTAGGCGTCCTCGGTGCGCTCGCTCCACGGCATCTCCAGAACCGTGTCGAGCCAGGTGCGGATCCAGGAGCCCTCGGGCGACTGGTCGGAGGACCGCTCCAGCTTGTCGACCTCCTTGAGCGCGGCCTCGCGGACCTTCTCGGGCAGGTCGGCGGCCTCGACACGGGCGCGGTAGTCGTCGGACTCCTCGGCAGCGTCCTTGCCTGACTCGCCGTTGAGCTCGCGCAGCTCCTTGCGCACCGCGTCGAGCTGGCGGCGCAGCAGGAACTCGCGCTGCTGCTTGTCGACGCCCTCCTGGACGTCCTTGGCGATGGTCTCGGCGACGTCCTGCTCGGCGAGGTGGTCGCGCAGCTGCTGGGTCGCGAGCTTCAGGCGGGCCACCGGGTCGGCCGTCTCCAGCAGCTCGACCTTCTGCTCGGTGGTGAGGAACGGCGAGTAGCCGGAGTTGTCGGCCAGCGCGGAGACGTCGTCGATGGCCTGCACGCGGTCGACGACCTGCCAGGCGCCGCGCTTGCGCAGCCAGGCGGTGGCGAGCGCCTTGTACTCCTTCACCAGCTCGGCGACCTGGCCGGGCAGGGGGTCGGGCACGGTCTCCTCGACAGGGGTGCCCTCGACCCAGAGAGCGGCGCCGGGACCGGTCGTACCGGCGCCGATGCGCACCCGGCCCCGGCCGCGGATCAGGGCGCCCGGGTCGCCGTCGGCGAGGCGGCCGACCTGCTCGACGGTGCCGAGGACGCCGGTGGCGGCGTGGGTGCCGTCGATGCGCGGGACGAGCAGGACCCTGGGCTTGCCGGGCTCGGACCGGGCGGCGGCCTGGGCGGCCTCCACCGCGGCCCGCACCTCGGCGTCGCTCAGGTCCAGGGGGACGACCATGCCGGGCAGGACCACTTCGTCGTCGAGCGGCAGCACGGGCAGGGTGAGCGGTGTGAAGGCGGCGGACTCAGCAGCCATGATCTCCCCTTCGGCAGTCAAGTTGAGTTACATCGACTCAATGAAAGGGAGTCCCGGATTGTTCCCCGGGGGTCGTTCGCTCTCAGCGATCAACGGCCGAGGCGCTCGGACCCGTGCACGAAAAGCGCTCCCGGCCCGCGCCGCATTCCTGCCAGGATGGGCCGATGGCCATCACTTCCCCCGACTTCCGCGAGGCCCCCGAGGTGCTGGACCGCAGGGAGGGCCCGTACGGCGAGGTCGTCCTGCGACGGCACGGGGCGCTGCTCCAGATCATCGCGAACGGCTGCTTCCTGATGGACACCTCCGACGGGCGCTCCGAGCGGCGGCTGGTCGACGCGGCGGCCGACGCGCTCGCCGGGTCCGGCGGACCGGCCGCGCCGCACCTGCTCATCGGCGGGCTCGGCGTCGGCTTCTCGCTCGCCCACGCGGCGGCCGACCCCCGCTGGGGCCGGATCGCGGTCGTCGAACGCGAGCCCGCCGTCATCGACTGGCACCGCACCGGACCGCTCTCCGCCCTGTCGGCGCGGGCGCTGGCCGACCCGCGCACGAAGATCGTCGAAGCGGACCTGGTCACCTACGTCAATGAGACTTCCGACACGTACGACGCGCTCTGCCTGGACATCGACAACGGCCCCGGCTGGACCGTCACCGAGGGCAACGACGGGCTGTACGGGCCGTCCGGACTGGCGGGCTGCGCAAGGCTGTTGAGACCCGGCGGGGTGCTTGCCGTATGGTCTGCGCAGCCCTCTCCGGAATTCGAAGAAACCTTGCGTAATGCCGGTTTCCAGCAGGTGCGTACCGAAGAGATCCCCGTTGCCCGGGGCGTTCCGGACGTCGTCCATCTCGGCGTCGGTCCTGGATAGCAATGCCGTGGGGACTCCCCGTACGCTGCTGCTCTGACACGGATCATTCAAGCGTCAATCGCAGTCATGGGATCACCCCACGGATTCCGGAAAGCACACCTCAGGGGCGGGCGATGGAGCAGACACAGACCTCCCACAACGGCTCGGCCGCGGCCACCCAGGGCGCACAGCGCCGGGTGCTGGTGGTCGAGGACGACCAGACGATCGTGGACGCCATCGCGACCCGACTGCGCGCCGAGGGGTTCCTGGTGCAGACGGCGGGCGACGGTCCGTCCGCCGTCGACACGGCCGAGGCGTGGCAGCCCGACCTGCTGATCCTCGACATCATGCTGCCGGGCTTCGACGGCCTGGAGGTCTGCCGGCGCGTGCAGGCCCAGCGGCCGGTGCCGGTGATGATGCTCACCGCGCGCGACGACGAGACGGACATGCTGGTCGGGCTCGGCGTGGGTGCCGACGACTACATGACCAAGCCGTTCTCGATGCGCGAGCTGGCCGCGCGCGTGCACGTGCTGCTGCGCCGGGTGGAGCGGGCCGTCGTGGCCGCCTCGACGCCCCGCAGCGGCATCCTGCGCCTGGGCGAGCTGGAGATCGACCACGCGCAGCGCCGGGTGCGGGTGCGCAGCGAGGACGTCCACCTCACCCCCACCGAGTTCGACCTGCTGGTCTGCCTGGCGAACACCCCGCGTGCGGTGCTCTCCCGTGAGCAGCTGCTGGCCGAGGTGTGGGACTGGGCGGACGCCTCCGGCACCCGGACCGTGGACAGCCACATCAAGGCGCTGCGCCGGAAGATCGGCGCCGAGCGCATCCGCACCGTGCACGGCGTGGGCTACGCGCTGGAGACGCCGACGCCATGAGCCGAGGGCGGGAGGCCGCACGGAGGAGCCCCGGCCCCCGCATCGCCGGGGAGCCCTGGGGCGGCGTACGCCCGTTCTCGGTCAAGACCAAGCTGGGCGCGCTGGTCGTCACGTCGGTGCTGATCACCACCGGTCTGTCGGTGATCGCGGTGCACACCAAGACGGAGCTGCGCTTCATCACGGTCTTCTCGATGATCGCCACGCTGCTGATCACCCAGTTCGTGGCGCACTCGCTGACCGCGCCGCTGGACGAGATGAACGCCGTGGCCCGGTCCATCTCGCACGGCGACTACACCCGCCGGGTGCGCGAGAACCGCCGCGACGAGTTGGGCGACCTGGCCGTCACCATCAACCGCATGGCGGACGACCTGGAGGCGCAGGACCTCCAGCGCAAGGAGCTGGTCGCGAACGTCTCGCACGAGCTTCGCACCCCCATCGCGGGCCTGCGCGCGGTGCTGGAGAACATCGTCGACGGCGTCACCGAGGCCGACCCGGAGACCATGCGCACGGCGCTCGGCCAGACCGAGCGGCTCGGCCGGCTGGTGGAGACGCTGCTGGACCTCTCCCGCCTGGACAACGGCGTGATACCGCTGCGCAAGCGGCGCTTCGAGGTCTGGCCGTACCTGTCCGGCGTGCTCAAGGAGGCCAACATGGTCGCCTCGGCCCGCGCGGGCATCGCCTCCGGCTCGGGCAGCCACACGCGTACCGACGTGCACCTGGCGCTCGACGTCTTCCCGCCCGAGCTGACCGCGCACGCCGACCCCGAGCGCATCCACCAGGTCGTCGCCAACCTCATCGACAACGCGGTCAAGCACAGCCCGCCGCACGGCCGGGTGACGGTCAAGGCGCGCCGCGGCGAGCTGCCCGAATCCCTCGAGCTGGAGGTTCTCGACGAGGGCCCCGGCATTCCGCGCTCCGAGTGGCGCCGGGTGTTCGAGCGGTTCAACCGGGGTTCGGTCTCCCGGCCGCACGGTCCGGGCAGCGACGGCGGCACCGGTCTGGGCCTCGCGATCGCGCGCTGGGCGGTGGATCTGCACGGCGGCCGGATCGGTGTGGCCGAATCCGAGCGGGGATGCCGGATTCTCATCACTCTTCCGGGCCTGCCCTCGACGCCCGGTTGACGTAGGGTTCGAAGCGGAGCTTCAAGATCCACGGGCATCCGCCCTGGCGGACACGTGTGATCAGGGACAGGCCCGCGTTTTCCCGGCGCCGGGTCCCGCTCCGCCCTTCCCACGCGCAGCAGAACCTCGCTTGTTTCCCGCCATTTCCAGCGCCGAAACACCGTCTGCAATGTGACTTACGCGACGATGAACGGGCCCGGCCTGACCTTCGGGGTCGGCAAGGCGTAGCCTTGATTCCCGCTGTCCACCATCTTGTGAAGCGGAAGAGGGCGGTTCTCGCCGTGTCGCCACAGTCCCCCAGTAACTCGAGCATCTCGACCGACACCGACCAAGCGGGCAAGAACCCCGCTGCCGCGTTCGGTGCCAACGAGTGGCTCGTTGACGAGATCTATCAGCAGTACCTCCAGGACCCGAATTCCGTGGACCGAGCCTGGTGGGACTTCTTCGCCGACTACAAGCCCGGGGCGCCCGCGGCCCAGGCCGCCGCCCCCGCGGCCACGGCCACGGACTCCGGCAGCGCGCCCAAGGCCGCCCCCGCACCACAGGCGCAGGCTCCCGCCCCGGCCCAGCCGAAGGCGGCCGCCCAGCCGGCCGCCCCCGCGAAGCCCGCCGCGGCCCCGGCCGCCAAGCCCGCCGCCGCGCCCGCCAAGCCCGCGTCCCAGCCGCAGGCGAAGGCCGCCGCACCCGCCGCGCCCGCCGCGCCCTCGAAGGACGCCGCCACCGCGGCCCCCGAGGGCCCCGAGCTGGTGCCCCTGCGCGGCCCGGCCGCCGCGGTCGCGAAGAACATGAACGCCTCGCTGGAGCTGCCCACGGCCACGTCCGTGCGCGCCGTCCCGGTGAAGCTGCTGTTCGACAACCGCATCGTCATCAACAACCACCTCAAGCGCGCCCGGGGCGGGAAGATCTCCTTCACGCACCTGATCGGCTACGCGATGGTGCAGGCCATCAAGGCCATGCCGACGATGAACCACTCGTTCGGCGAGAAGGACGGCAAGCCGACCCTCGTCAAGCCCGCGCACGTCAACCTCGGCCTCGCCATCGACCTGGTCAAGCCCAACGGCGACCGCCAGCTGGTCGTCGCGGCGATCAAGAAGGCCGAGACGCTGAACTTCTTCGAGTTCTGGCAGGCCTACGAGGACATCGTCCGCCGCGCCCGCGACGGCAAGCTGACGATGGACGACTTCTCCGGCGTCACGGTCTCCCTGACCAACCCCGGCGGCCTCGGCACCGTCCACTCGGTGCCCCGCCTGATGCCCGGCCAGTCGGTCATCATGGGCGTCGGCTCCATGGACTACCCCGCGGAGTTCCAGGGCACCAGCCAGGACACCCTGAACAAGCTCGGCATCTCGAAGGTCATGACGCTCACGTCGACCTACGACCACAGGGTCATCCAGGGCGCCGCCTCCGGCGAGTTCCTGCGCCAGGTCGCCAACCTGCTCCTCGGCGAGAACGGCTTCTACGACGAGATCTTCAAGGCGCTGCGCATCCCCTACGAGCCGGTCCGCTGGCTCAAGGACATCGACGCCAGCCACGACGACGACGTCACCAAGGCCGCCCGCGTCTTCGAGCTGATCCACTCCTACCGGGTCCGCGGCCACGTCATGGCCGACACCGACCCGCTGGAGTACCAGCAGCGCAAGCACCCCGACCTGGACATCACCGAGCACGGGCTCACCCTGTGGGACCTGGAGCGCGAGTTCGCGGTCGGCGGCTTCGCGGGCAAGTCCCTGATGAAGCTGCGCGACATCCTCGGCGTGCTGCGCGACTCGTACTGCCGCACCACCGGCATCGAGTTCATGCACATCCAGGACCCGAAGCAGCGCAAGTGGATCCAGGACCGCATCGAGCGCTCGCACACCAAGCCGGAGCGCGAGGAGCAGCTGCGCATCCTGCGCCGGCTGAACGCGGCGGAGGCCTTCGAGACCTTCCTGCAGACGAAGTACGTCGGCCAGAAGCGCTTCTCCCTGGAGGGCGGCGAGTCCGTCATCCCGCTGCTCGACGCGGTCATCGACTCGGCGGCCGAGTCCCGCCTCGACGAGGTCGTCGTCGGCATGGCCCACCGCGGCCGGCTGAACGTGCTGGCCAACGTCGTCGGCAAGTCGTACGCGCAGATCTTCCGCGAGTTCGAGGGCAACCTCGACCCGAAGTCGATGCACGGCTCCGGCGACGTGAAGTACCACCTGGGCGCCGAGGGCACCTTCACGGGCCTGGACGGCGAGCAGATCAAGGTCTCGCTGGTCGCCAACCCCTCGCACCTGGAGGCGGTCGACCCGATCCTGGAGGGCGTCTCGCGCGCCAAGCAGGACATCATCGGCAAGGGCGGCACGGACTTCACCGTCCTGCCGGTGGCGATCCACGGCGACGCGGCCTTCGCGGGCCAGGGCGTGGTGGCCGAGACCCTGAACATGTCGCAGCTGCGCGGCTACCGCACCGGCGGCACGGTCCACGTCGTCATCAACAACCAGGTCGGTTTCACCGCCGCCCCGGAGTCGTCGCGCTCCTCGATGTACGCCACCGACGTGGCCCGCATGATCGAGGCCCCGATCTTCCACGTGAACGGCGACGACCCCGAGGCCTGCGTCCGTGTGGCGCGGCTGGCCTTCGAGTTCCGCCAGGCGTTCAACAAGGACGTGGTGATCGACCTCATCTGCTACCGCCGCCGCGGGCACAACGAGACCGACAACCCGGCCTTCACCCAGCCGCTGATGTACGACCTGATCGACAAGAAGCGCTCGGTGCGCAAGCTCTACACCGAGTCCCTCATCGGTCGCGGCGACATCACCCTGGAAGAGGCCGAGCAGGCGCTCCAGGACTACCAGGGGCAGCTGGAGAAGGTCTTCACCGAGGTCCGCGAGGCCGCCTCGCAGCCCGCCTCCGCCGAACCGTCGGAGCCGCAGGCCGAGTTCCCGGTCGCGGTGAACACCGCGGTCACCGCCGAGACGGTCAAGCGGATCGCCGAGTCCCAGGTCAACATCCCCGACCACGTCACCGTGCACCCGCGACTGCTGCCGCAGCTGCAGCGCCGGGCGGCGATGGTCGAGGACGGCACGATCGACTGGGGCATGGGCGAGACCCTCGCCGTCGGCTCGCTGCTCCTGGAGGGCGTGCCGGTCCGGCTCTCCGGCCAGGACTCGCAGCGCGGCACCTTCGGCCAGCGCCACGCGGTCGTCATCGACCGTGAGACGGGCGACGAGTTCACCCCGCTGCTGTACCTGTCCGAGGACCAGTCCCGGTACAACGTCTACAACTCGCTGCTCTCCGAGTACGCGGTGATGGGCTTCGAGTACGGCTACTCGCTGGCCCGCCCCGACGCTCTGGTGATGTGGGAAGCGCAGTTCGGCGACTTCGTCAACGGCGCGCAGACGGTCGTGGACGAGTTCATCTCGTCGGCCGAGCAGAAGTGGAACCAGACGAGCGGTGTGACGCTCCTGCTCCCGCACGGCTACGAGGGCCAGGGCCCGGACCACTCCTCGGCCCGCCCGGAGCGGTTCCTCCAGCTCTGCGCGCAGAACAACATGACGGTCGCGATGCCGACCCTGCCGTCGAACTACTTCCACCTCCTGCGGTGGCAGGTGCACAACCCGCACCACAAGCCGCTGGTCGTCTTCACCCCGAAGTCGATGCTGCGCCTGAAGGCCGCGGCCTCGAAGGCGGAGGAGTTCACGACGGGCCAGTTCCGCCCGGTCATCGGCGACGACTCGGTCGACCCGGCCGCCGTCAAGAAGGTCGTCTTCACCGCCGGCAAGGTCTACTACGACCTCGACGCCGAGCGGAAGAAGCGCGGCGTGACCGACACGGCCATCATCCGCATCGAGCGCCTGTACCCGCTGCCGGGTGCCGAGCTCCAGGCGGAGATCGCCAAGTACCCGAACGCCGAGAAGTACCTGTGGGCCCAGGAGGAGCCGGCGAACCAGGGTGCCTGGCCGTTCATCGCGCTCAACCTGATCGACCACCTGGACCTGGCGGTCGGCGCCGACATCCCGCACGGCGAGCGCCTGCGGCGCATCTCGCGCCCGCACGGCTCGTCCCCGGCCGTCGGTTCCGCCAAGCGGCACCAGGCCGAGCAGGAGCAGCTGGTGCGTGAGGTCTTCGAGGCCTGACCGCACACGCGTCCGACAGGAGGGGCCGGTCCCGGGAACGGGGCCGGCCCCTCCGGCGTGCGGGGGGGGGCCGGTGCCTGTCAGCCGAGGTAGGGCTCGAAGTCCCAGTACGGGCGGGTGCGCTGACGGGCGGAGAGGGTGTGCGGATGCTGGGCGCCGAGCGTCCGGGTCAGACCCAGCAGCCCGTCCTCCTCCAGCTTCCCGGCCTCCTCGTGCTCCCGGGCCGCCCGCAGGTCGGCTGCCAGGGCGACCTGGCAGGACAGGGTCAGCGGGTGCTCCCCGCCCAGCGTGCGCTGGGCCCGGCGCACCGTGTCGCGGCCGAGTTCCACCGCGTCGGCGATCCGCCCGTTGAAGTTGCGCGCGCCGGTGGCGCACAGGGCGCAGCCGAGCACCCAGGGGTGGTCGGGGCCCAGGGTGGCGGTGAGTCCGGCCAGGGCCGCCTCGAACATCGCCATGGCCTCGGCCCGCTCGCCGGCCGCCTGCATGATCAGGCCGGTGTTGGCGAGCATGCCGGTGGCGACGGGGTGGGCGGGCCCGAGCAGCGCCCGGTACCCGGACTCGGCCTCCTCGATCAGCTCGCGGGCGTGACGGAGGTCGCCGTGTTCGCGGAGGTAGTTGCCGTAGTTGGTGAGGAAGGCGAGGGTGCGGTAGTGCCCGCGGCCGTGGACCTGGGCCAGCTCGTCCAGCAGGCTCGCCATCTCGGGGCCGATGTCCTGCGTGGGCCCGCCCCCTCGGCGGCGGCTCATCACCAGCTGGGTGCGTGCCCCCAGGGTCTGCGGATGCTGCGGGCCCAGCACCTGCAGATGCAGGCGGACCGCCGGCTCCTGGCGTGCGAGCGCGTCCCGGTAGCGGCCGAGCAGCCTCAGGTCGTGCGTGACGGCGCTCGACGAGTTGAGCGTGCTGATGTGCCGGGCGCGCAGGACGCTCTCGCGAATGCCGTAGTTCTCCAGGTCGAGTTCGTAGGCCTCGGCGAACCGGCCGAGCAGGCGCAGGCTGACACCGAGGTTGTGCCGGGCGACCGTCGTGGCGGTCTCGTTCGGGCCGAGCAGGCGGTCGGTGCCTTCCAGGACCTCGTGCTGCAAGGCGTACGCCTCGTCGTAGCGCCCCAGGTGGCGCAGGCAGCTGGCCATCGCCCCCTGGGTGGTCAGCTCCGCCAGCGGGTTGGTGCCGGGCGCCGCCCGCAGCCGCTCCAGGACGTCGCGGTCGAGGTCGTACGCCTCCCGGAACCGGCCGCTGACCCGCACCATGGTGCTCTCCTCCCGCGTCAGGTCCAGCATCTGCGGGGAGAGCGGGGGCAGGAACGCGGCCCAGCGCTCCCGGGTCCGCCGGGCCAGGTTCAGACCGGTGGTGTACTCCCCGCTGCGGTTGCAGTAGCGCAGGCAGTTCAGCACGGTCTCCTGGATCCGGGGCCGCGTGCTGTCGAGCGCGCCCGAGGGCTCCAGATGCGGCAGCAG
The DNA here is from genome assembly GCF_042740985.1 of Streptomyces sp. NPDC058985. Classification (NCBI taxonomy): domain Bacteria; kingdom Bacillati; phylum Actinomycetota; class Actinomycetes; order Kitasatosporales; family Streptomycetaceae; genus Streptomyces; species Streptomyces sp. NPDC058985. The sequence goes on from NZ_JBHYJX010000009.1 coordinate 146,546, forward strand.
TTCGGCGTAGCGGGGCCAGTTCCGGCTGTCCTGGGGGTTGCCGGGGTCCGCTTCGGCCAGCAGGGTGCGCACCGCTCTGCGGTGGCTGTCACGCTGGTCGTCGCCGGTCAGCTTGGAGACGATGTCGTGGACCAGCCGGTGCATGTGCACCGACTCCTGGTGCGGCCCCATCTCCAGGCCGGCCGGACCCCGGGTCTCGCGGGTGAGGACCGAGTACTTCACCAAGGTGTCCAGCGCCCGGGACCAGGCGGGCAGGTCCGCCGTCATCCAGCGCAGGTTCTCGGGGAGATCGGCGTGCGGATAGGCGCGGATCAGTCCGAGCGGGATACGCCCGGGGGCGAAGGAGGTGCACAGTCCCAGCACGTCGATGGCCTGCGGCTGGGCCCGGCGGAACCGGTTGAGCAGTATCGACCAGGAGGTCATGGAGGACTGGGGGAAGCCGTCGCCGGTGACGGGTTCGTCGACGGTGGAGAGCCGGCGCTCGCGCACCATCCGCAGGTACTCGGACACCTCCATACCGGACTCGCCGAGCCAGGAGGCCGCCTGCACCAGCGGCAGCGGTACGTCACCGAACTCGGCGGCGACCTCCTCCGCCTCGGCGGCGCTGATGTGGCCGGCCCTGCGCATCAGGTAGCCGACGGACTCGGCGCGCACGAAGCCGGGGACCTCCACGGCGTCCGTCCGCTCGCTCCAGGCCCGGTTGCGGGACGTGACCAGGACGTGGCCGGGCCCCTGCGGGAGCAGGGCGTCGGCTCCGTCGGTGTCGTCCCAGCCATCGAAGATCACCAGCCACTTCTGGTGCGGGTCGCCGCGGCGCAGGGCGTTGCGGACCGCGCGAATGCGTTCGCCGGGCTCGCTGCCGCTGCGCAGACCGAGTTCGACCGCGAGTTCGCCGAGTCGGTCGCGCTGGATGTTGCGGTCGTCGGAGTTGACCCACCAGACCACGTCGTAGTCGGTGCTGAAGCGGTGCGCGTACTCGGCGGCGAGCTGGGTCTTGCCGATGCCCGACATGCCCAGCAGCGTGCAGGCGGCCGCGCCGCGCTCGGCGTCCGCGAGGCGCTGGTGGATGGTGGTGAGCAGGTCGTCGCGGCCGGTGAAGCGCGGGTTGCGGCGCGGCACCTCGCCCCAGACGTCGCATCGCGTGTCGGGAAAACGGACCCGGGCGGCCGGGGTCCGCGGGGTGGGCAGCGGCGCCAGGCCCAGCCGGGCGAGCAGCCGCTCCTCGACGGCTTCCTCGCTCAGCCCCCACAGACTGGCCGGTTCCAGGACGGCCGTGGCGGGCAGCAGCGGCCGATTGGTGAGGTTGACGGCGGCGAAGCGGTCGGCGTGCGCGGCGACGAAGCCGCGCAGCGCGTCGTTCCACTCCCCCGGCGGGCGCGGCCCCAGCTCGAAGAACCAGTCGTTGAGGACGAGGAGCACGCGCCCGCTGGACAGCAGCAGGTCACCCAGGGAGTCCTCCAGCGGGATCTCCCGCGGCGGGTCCCAGCGCTGAAGTGTGGCCCGTTGGCCGTGGCGTTCCAGGCACTGTTCGATCCACGCCGCCCATGAGCGGTGATAGCCGGGGAAGACCACAAGAATGTGCTCGGAGGCCGTCGCACCGCCCCCGCCGGACCACCGCTTGTCCGCCATCACCGCTCCCTGTCCCGCCGCGTCCGCCGCGCTCGCGCACACGCTAACGCAACGCGGTCACACTCGTGCGCTCCGTCATGTCGAGTTTCGGGCGGCCACGCCGAGACTCTCGTGGTGCCCCTGCATCTCCCGCACGAAACTCCGTCCCGCACAGGTGAGTTCATCGGATTCACGCAGTACGGCCAAGGCCTCCCCGACCTGTTCCCGGTACTGCGCGAAACGTTCGGCGGCCCGCTGTCGCCACTCCTCGGGCGCGGCGGCCGCGCGCTCCGCCCGCGACCACAGATCGAGCAGCGCGAGGTGGGCGTAGGCACCCTGGAGCACCGCAGGGACGGGGCGGGGGTCCGGCCGCCACGCCACCCGGTGCAGGGTGCCGCCGGGACGGCACAGCGCCACAGCCTCGTCGAGGGCCGCCAGCTTGCTGTGGTGGGTCTCGTGCACCAGCGTCTCCGCCAGTTCCGGCGCGTCGGCCGGCATCCGGGTCAGCACGGCGCCCGGGGCGGCACGGAGTGTCGCCCCGCTCGGGGCTCCCGCGCCGCGGCCGGTGGCGAGCGGCACGACGGAACGCACCAGCCCGTCCGTCTCCGCGACCCGTCCGGGGTCGGTCGCCGACAGCAGCGCGCGGGCCAGGCGCCACCGCCCCGCCCACGCGCGGTACTCGGTGCGTGCGCGGTCGGCCGCGGGAGCGCCCGCCCTGCCGATGCCGCGGGACGGCACGCGGTAGGGGTCGAGGTCGTCCAGGACCGTGTCACCGCCCGGCAGCTTCCGCAGGGCGCGCCAACCGGTTCCCTCCTCCGGTCCCGGTGGCCCGGCGCCTGACGGCCTCCGGCGGGGGCGCGCGGTCACGACGTCGGGGCCCGCCTCCGCGGTGAGCCGCACAGGCCCCGCACCGCCGCTCGCCCGGGCCCACCCCGAAGGACTGCGCAGGACGCCCAGGCCGGGCAGCGCCAGCAGTCCCGAAGGTGCCGTGAACCTGCCGGACGGCGCCCGGCCGGACCGGACGGCGGCGGCGACGGCGACGCCCCTCAGGTGCGGCAGATGGGCCTCGAAGGCTGTTCCCGGCCGCGCGGCGAGCGCCTCCGTGAGCCAGGCGCCGACCGTGGGGTAGTCGAGGACGTCGCGCACCGCCGCCCCGTCGGCCCGTTCGGCGCGCTCCAGCAGCGCCCAGTCGTCCTCGAAGTCCCGGTGCGCGGCGGGGGACAGCGAGGGGCCCTGTCGTTCGACCCGGACCAGGAGGGCCTTGAGGAGCAGCATGCGACGCGCGTGGATCGCGGCACGCAGTGCCGCGGTCGCGGCAGGCAGGGGTCGGGTCCGGGCGAGTGCGACGAAGACGCCGGGCGGTACGGAGGACGGAGTCATCCCCCGGACACCCGAGTCGGCGGAGACTCGGCGAGTCGGGCCGAAAACGAGCACTCTCCGGAGCCCTCCGGCATCAGCCGCTCGCTGTCACCGGAATGCCAGACCTGCTGGGAATCGTCGGAGCCGGCCAGCACCCGGTCGACGGCCGCGATGAGTTCCGGATCGTCCATGGCACGCAATGTCCGCAGGTCGGCATCGGTGAGCCCGGGCAGAAGCACGGTCGGTCCGGCGCCCCCGCCGCGACCGGGCGTTCCCATCCCCTGCTCCGCCACCCTCGGCTCCTCCCTGCCCACGTCCGCCCCGTCCCCTCGCGATGGTTGCCCAGTTCTTCCCGACCGGCCGGAGAGGGAAACCCTTCACCGATCAACTGCGCGCAAACTCGGCCGGGTTGGACCGCTCTCCCCAAGGGTGCCAAGGCGGTGAGAGCCGCCTCCACTCCTCCTCGGGCATGGTCCGGGACGGGGCCTCGGGGGTCCGTCCCGCCGCGAGGTCGTCTCCCGCGCGGCGGGTCAGCTCCACGTCGTCCCAGTCGACCTCCTGCAGGGACCCCGTGAGCCGCTGCCACTGCTCCCGCGCCGCCCGGTAGGCCGCACCGGCCGCGCTGGGCCGGCCCAGCAGCACGAGCACCGCTCCGCGCCCGTGCCGGGCCCGGGCCACCGTCGCCGGCCCCGGCCCGGCCGGGTACGCCTCCCACGCCTCGCGCTCGGCGTTCTCGTACGCGTGCAGCGCCTCGAAGAGCACGGGCGCGCCGGCCCGGTACCACCCTTCGAGCCGCACCCTGCCGAGCTGGAGCCAGGCCTCGGCCCGTACGCCCACGTCGGCCGCCGCCCGCACGGCCTGCCCCAGCAGGTGCCGGCTCTCGAACAGGTCCGGCAGGAAGCCCAGATGACGGAAGCGCTGGGCGAGGGCGCTGCCCACGAGCGCCTGCAGCCGGCCGCGCTGCGCGGAGCGGGCCGGCAGGTCCTTGAGGGCCTCCCTCAGTACGGACTCCGCACGGTCCACGAGACCCGCGCCGTCCCCCCGGGACGCCCTGCGGAGCAGGGACTCGCCCCAGGTGGTGAGGAGCCCGCAGCGTACGACGCTCTCCGGCGGTGCGAGCAGCACGGCCGTCTCGTACGCCTCGTCGGCCTCCTGCGCCTCGCCCGCCGTGTCGTGGAACGCGGCGCGGGCGGCGAGGCAGGGCAGCCGCAGGGCGGGGTCGTCGCCGGCGGCCCGCTCCGCCCGCAGCAGCGCTTCCCGGGTCGCCGCCTCGTCCGCCGGGTCGCCGCGCAGCGCCCGCGCCAGGTCGAGCAGGGCCCGGCTGCGTACGGGGCCGGGGGCGCCGGACTCGTCGAGCAGGGCGCAGGCCGGGCGCAGGTCGGCGGCGGCCTCGCGGTGGTGCCCCAGGTCGAGCAGGAGCCGGCCGCGGCGCAGCAGCCGCGCCCGGTGGACGGCGCGCCAGGTCTCGGTGCGGTGGCGGTCCGCGGCGGACCCGGCCTCCGTGGGCTCAAAGGCGCGGCGGACCGCCGCGGGCCAGGGGGCGATGTCGGGGGCCAGGACGTCGAGCGCGGCCATGAGGCGGTCCGGGTCGCCGGTGACGCGCCACAACGCGTGCAGCCCGGCGGCGAGTTCCAGCGCGGAGTCCGCCTGCGCGGGGCTGTCGTCCGGCGCCGCGCGGTGGGCCGTGGCCAGTTCCCCGGTGGCGGCGGCGAGGAGGTCCGCCCGGCGCTCCGGCGCGCGGCCCGCCACCGTGTCGGCCTCGGCGCGCAGCACGCGGCCGAGGACCAGCCGAGCCCGTACGCCGTCGTCCCCGTCGGGTGCCAAGGCGGCGTCGGCAGCGGTCCCGGCGGCGGCCCGCACCGCAGCCTCGGCGTGCTCCCGCGCCCGGTGCAGCACATCCGGGTCGGCCAGCGTCCGCCACTGGCCGAGCAGCCGCTCCGCCTCCGTCAGGGGCTCGGGCGTGACCAGGTCCGGCAGGTAGAAGCGCAGCACCTGGGCGGGGACGCGGGCGAACAGCTCGGCCTCGACGCTGTCCCCGGCGTTCGGCCCGGCGTCGTCGTCCGTGCGCGACCCGGGATCGGCGGCCCCGGCGTCGCGCCCGGCGAGGCGGACCGCGGCCAGCGCGGCGAAGTTGCGGGTGCCCTTGCCGAAGCGGCGCTCCACGTAGTCCGAGCAGTGCTTGAGGACGAGTCCGGCGGTGTCCTGGTCGAGCGTGGAGAGCAGCAGGTCCTGCACTCGGCCCGGGTAGCTGAAGCACGGCTGTTCGTCGGGGCCGGGCAGCCGGCGCAGCAGCCCGCCCAGCAGGACCTCCGCCAGTTCCATGGGCCCGGTGTCGGGGAGCATGGCACGCTGGACGAGTTGCATGACGGGCAGGGTGAGCGGGGCGGCGGCCAGATAGACGGCGAGGCGCAACGCCCCCGGCGAGGCGGTCGCCCGGAAGGCACGGACGAGTTCGTCGTCGTCGCGGGCGACCGGGCCGGCCGCGGCCTCCGGCGCGGGGCGGTGCGTCGTCAGGGCGGCCCAGGCCCGCTCACTGGTGGGACCGGTGCCGGCCAGCAGACGCGCCCAGGTCTCGAACGCCTCGGGTGTCGGCTGAAGGACCGGTACCGCCGTGACGGGTGCGTCGGGCTCGTCCCACGGCTCGTCGTCCGGGTGGAAGGTGAGACGGCCGCCGAACTCGGCCGGCCGGACCAGCAGTCCGGGCTCGGCGGGCAGGGCCGTGCGGCCCCACAGGCGGGGTGGCAGCGGCTGGACGATGGCCAGGGGCGAGGAGCGCGGCCACTCCCCCAGCAGCCGTTGCGCCCCGCCGCTCTGCCACAGGGTGCCCACGCAGTCGCTGATCAGCAGGGTGACGGAGCGGCCCGAGGGGTCGTGGAGCTCGTCCGGCGAGCGCAGCCGCAGCGGGCGGCCGGGCTCGGCGGCGGGACCGATCGCCGGGCTCCCGGCGGCATCGGCGTACAGATGATGGACCCGGACGGCGGCGAACGCTCCCGACTGCTGACAGGCCTGGCGCAGCTCCTCGACCAGCTGTCCCCACACGGCCATCGCGGGCCCGGTGTCCACCAGGAGGCAGATGTCGCACCGCCTGCTGCGGCCCGGCCGGGGTACGGGCAGCACGAAGCCGGTCGCGGCGGCGCGCTCGGCGGTCGCCTCCTCGTCGATGCCGCCGTCCGTGTACTCGGTGCCCGCGACCCGGTAGCGGCTCAGGATGCGCAGGGCCTTCTCCAGGCCGAGGAGGCCGGGCAGCGCGGTGGCGGCGGGGGCGCGCACCGGGAAGGTGGCGTAGGTGCCGCTGCCGTCGGATCGGCCGGTGGCGGCGCCCGCGGCACGCAGGGGTACCGGGGTGGACGCCCGGGTTCCGGGGGTGGTGCGGTCCGGGGCGGGCCGTGCCGCGCCGTCCGGGGTGGCGAGGTGGGGGTCGGGCGACGCCGGCGGGGTCTGCGATCCGCTCTCCGGCGTACCGGCTGGTTCGGAGCCGGAGCCGGGGTCCGAACCGGAACCGGGGCCCGTGGCGGGGTCGGGGCGGCCGACGGCGGCGCGGGGCGGTGCCGAGCCGAGCCGGCGGGCGAGCCAGACGGCGTCCGCGACGTCCTCGGCGGTGACGTCGAGGCCGGCGCGTCGCAGTCGGCCGATCAGCTCCTCCAGCGGCGCCCCCTGCATCGGGCACTCACCTCGACCGGTCGAGCCGCTGCATGAGCAGGTCCGCGATGCGCTCGCGGGTGAGCCGTTCCGCGTGGGGCGTGTGCTGGGTGAGGAAGAGGGCGTTGAGGAGTTGGTCCGCGGCCATCACCTCGCCCGGTTCCCGGTCGAGGAACCTGCCGATCAGGTCCTGTCCCGCGGCGACCCCCTCCTCGCCGAGGTGCGCTTCCACCATCGCGGTGAGCTGCTCCTCCCCCGGCGGCTCCAGCTCGAGCTGGACGCAGCGCCTCAGCAGCGGCGCCGGGAAGTCACGCTCGCCGTTGGAGGTCAGGACGATCAGCGGGAAGCTGGTGCAGGCGATGCGCCCGCCGTGCACCGCGATCCGGCCGCTGTCGTGCGCGAGCACCTCGACCACGGGCTGCCTGTCGGCGACGCGTTCCAGTTCCGGGATGGCGAACTCGCCCTCCTCCAGCGTGTTCAGGAGGTCGTTGGGCAGGTCGAGGTCGCTCTTGTCCAGTTCGTCGATGAGCAGGACCCGGGGCAGTTCGGAGGGCAGCAGCGCGGTCCCTAGCGGTCCGAGCCGGATGTACGCACCGATGCCCCGGTCCCTGTCCGCTCCGTCGTCCCCTTCGCTTCCGTTGCCGCCGTCGTGTCCGTTGCCCCCGGCGCCGCGGGCGCGCTCCAACTGGACGTCCTGGAGCCGTCCGATCGCGTCGTAGCGGTACAGACCGTCCTGCAGGCTCGTCCGGCTGACGATCGGCCAGCGCAGCACCCGGCCCAGTTTCAGCTCGTGGGCGACCGCGTAGGCGAGGGTGGACTTCCCGGTGCCGGGGTTGCCGGTGACGAGGAGCGGGCGGCGCAGGTAGAGGGCCGCGTTGACGGCGTCGACCTCGGCGGGGCGGGGCGCGTAGTTCTCCGCACGGCGGCGGCGGACTCCGAGCCGGCGGGCTCCGCCCGGGTCCTCCGACCCGGCCGGCGTGCCGTCCTGTCCCCGTGTGAAGTCGCGCCAGGGGGGCGGCTCCGGTAACCGCCGTACACCGTCGTGCGGCTGACCCACTCCGCGGTAGATCCGCCAGTCGTTCACCATGGGCTCCTTCCGGCTCTGGTGATCCTGCAGCGGTCCGGGCCGTTCGAGTACGACGGTACCGTCCGGCCGCCGGGCCCGCCGAGACTCCCGGACGCTCCTGCTTCCCTGATGCCCCGACACCGGGGAGCCGACGGCTTCTGACGCGGCATCAGGCGGTCCGGGGTCCGGCGAGCGGAGGCGGCCGCATCGTCTCCGCCCCGTACGGTGGACGGTCCGGGGGGTCGAAGAGGACGGCGATCCTGCCCGTGAGTCCCTCGCTCAGGGCGATGTCGGGGTCCGAGGCCCCGATGCGCTGGTCGCGTACGTGCGCGTGCAGGCCCTCGGCCCGGCCCGCGAGGGACAGCAGGCGGGCGGCGTTCCGGTGGAACGCCCGGCACCCGTCGTGGTCGTGGCCGTCTCTGCGCCACAGCACCAGGGGGTGTCCGGCGGCGAGGGCGACGTCCATGGCCTCCCGCCCGGCGCCGCTCCCGACGGGCCCGCAGAAGACCGGGACGCAGCCGTCGCCGCTGCCCGACAGCCGGCGGAAGGTGCCGAGCCTGCTCTCCCGGCGCCCGCCGGACTCGTGCCCGCTGTCCGTCGACTCGCCGCGCAGCGGGATGCCGGAGAGCGGCCCCCGCGCGGTGGCCGTCCAGCGCCGGCGCCATTCGGGGATGGGTGCCTTGGCGTTGCGGCGGCGGTCGCGGAGCAGCACGGTACGGCGCAGTCCGAGCGGCATGGACTGCTCGTCGAAGAAGTCGGTCTCCTCGTCCTCGCCCCCCTCACCGGATGCGACGTCCCTCTCGGGGACGAGCCGCCACTCGTCTATCGGCTCGTCGAGCAGGGCGCGGGGCAGGAACGCCTCGACCACCGCCAGGTGTTCACCGCGGTCGCCCAGCCGCAGCGCTTCGGCGAGCGGCTCCCTCAGGTACTCCTGGAGTTCGTGGCGCCGTACGCCGAGGTCGTTGCTGTAGAGAGGGGTGACGTCCCGGCCGTCGTACAGGAGTCGCACGCTCAGCGGGTAGCGCTCCCCGTAGACCGGTTCCCCGATGTCGACGAGGACGTCGGCTCCGGTGCGGGCCGGTGTCTCGCGCACGAGGACAGGACCGGCGGGCCGGGCGACGGCCGGCTCGCGCACGTCGTCGAGCAGCCGGTCGATGTCCTCGCGGATGACCGGCCGGGCGTACAGGACCGCCTGCTCCCCGATCCACCGGGTGAAGTCCCGCAGCCGCTCCGGGTCGGTGCCGCCCGGGTGTTCCAGCACGGTGTGCCGGGCCACCTTGGCCGCGTACAGCAGTACGGCGTCCAGGTCGAGTTCGGGCCTGCCTCCCTTGTCACCGAGGTCGCGCAGCCCGTGCAGCAGGGCCGCGCCCTCCCGCCAGGTGCGCGGGTCCTCGGGGAAGGGGGACCGGAAGTCCGACTGCACCACGCGGGACTTGGCCTCCTGCACGAGGTCCAGGATCTCCCCCGGGCCGCTGGGCGGCGGCAACTGGGCGAGGTGGCCGTAGAGGTGGAGGCGCTGGGCGGGGTCGAGGATGCCGGGGGTGCCCGGGTCGCGCAGCCCGGTCTGCACCCGCGTCCAGTCGGTGTCCGCTCCGGGCCGGTTGAAGCGGGCGAGGTGGTGCAGGTCGTGCTCGCGCATGACGGTGTGCAGGATGTCGCCCCCGCGCACGTCGTGCAGCTCGCGCAGCGCGGTGACGGGGACGGCGGCCCCCTCCGACTGCCGGACGCCCTTGTTCATGCCGATGACGGAGCCGTGGCGGAGGTCGACCACGGGTCCGCCGGACAGGCCCTCGACCGGCAGGGCGCCGGTGAGCAACAGGGCCTTGCCGTCCCGGCCGCTGGCCTCACCGACGCCGTGTCTGAGGCCGAGGGCGCCGGTCTGCCGCGACCAGCCGTGCAGCGAGACCGGGGCGGGGATGGTCGGGGCGCGATCGCTCAGCCAGACGCACGGGGCGTCGTCGGCGCCGTGCACCCGGACGAGTGCGATGTCCGGGAAGTCCCAGCGCGCGCGGCCCGCGTGCGCGGGCTCGGGGCGCGGTTTGGCGAGCACCACCTCGCCCGTGGTGGTGCCGCCCTGCCAGGTGACCCCCACGGGGCTCCGACTCCGCCACACCTCCGCTCCCCCCTTCCCCACGACGTGAGCACAGGTCAACAGCCAGCCCGGCGCTATGAAGAATCCCGATCCCCAGTATTCGCCACGCTCCGGTGCATACCCGTCACCCGGTGCGACGATGCGCGCGAGCGAGGGGCGCACCAGGTCTTCGAGGGCGCTCATACGGCCCCGGACACCGGAGGTCCGGGCGCGGGAACGGCACCGCCCTCCGGTCCGGGTCGCGGCGCGCCGTCCCGGCGGGCGGGTTCGGTCCAGGTCAACGACACGTTCAGCGAGGCGTTGCCGCCGCCGCCCGCGATCGCGGCCACGACGCTGCCGGCCTGCGCCGACAGCTCGATGCCGAAGCCGACGGAGACCTCGACGGATTCCTGGGTGTCCAGTCCGGCGCGCAGGGAGCGCACGACACCACCGACCGTGCCGGCGAGGCCCCCGGCCATGTCGATGACGCGGTCCCGTACTCCGGTGTCCTCGAAGCCGTCACCGGTCGTCGCGTCGTCGGGCGCGCTCACTCTGGCCCAGACGACGGTCCCGTCGTCGAGCCGTACCTGTTCGATCCCCCCGGCCACGGCGCCCCCGTCCGTTCGCTTCCGGCTCCCCCGCTGCTGTGGAGGTCTCTTACCCCACCGGGGGGAGCAGGCTAAACCCCTGGCCCTGCCCAGTGGTTCAGGCCGAGTGGTTCAGTCCGAGTGGTTCAGACCGAGTGGCCCTACTCCTCGTCCTCGTCCTCGTCGTCCAGGCGGGCGAGCCAGGTGGCGAGGCGCTCGACGGGGACCTCGAAGTCCGGATTGAGGTCGACGAAGGTACGCAGCTGTTCGGCGAGCCACTCGAAGGTGACCTCTTCCTCGCCGCGCCGCTTCTCCAGTTCCTCGATGCCGCGGTCGGTGAAGTACATGTGGCGTTCTCCTGCGTGCGTCCGTGTTCCGAATCGGCCCCCAAGACTATGCAAAGGGCACCGGGCGGGTGCCGTGCGCCCCGGCCGGGGAGCGGAGCCCGGCGGTCCGTCGGGCGTCGGGTGCCGGGCGTCCGGCGGGCGCGTTCACCGCAGCGGACTCCGGTGTCTTGACTTTCCGCAGCCGCGATATATCGTGAATGACGGAGGACGCGATATGGCGCGTTCGGTCGAGGAGGTCTGCACCATGTCCGAGTGGTCCGTCGCGGAGCCCAGGAAACTCACCTTCGACGAGTCCGTGAGCCGCCTGCACGTACGCATCGTCGATGGAACGGTGAACGTCGTGGGCACGGACGAGGGTTCCGCCCGCCTGGAGGTCTCCGAGATCGAGGGACCACCCCTGATCGTCACCCATGAGGACGGCGCGCTCACCGTGGCCTACGAGGACCTGCCCTGGAAGGGTTTCCTCAAGTGGCTCGACCGCAAGGGCTGGCGCCGCAGCGCGGTGGTCTCCCTGGCGGTGCCGACCGGCACCCGCGTGGAGGTGGGCGCGGTCAGCGCCGCGGCCGTCGTCTCCGGACTCGACGGGCACGCCGAGGTGAAGGGCGTCTCCGGAGACACCACCCTGGTGAGCCTCGCGGGCCCGGTCCGCGCGGACACCGTCTCGGGGAACGTGGAGGCCCAGGCCCTCACCGGAGACCTGCGTTTCCACTCCGTCTCCGGTGACCTGACGGTGGTGGAGGCGGGTTCCTCCGTACGGGCGGATTCGGTGAGCGGATCGATGATCGTCGACCTGGACCCGGCCGGCGGCCCCACCGACATCAGCCTGAACAGCGTCTCGGGCGAGATCGCCATCCGGCTGCCCCAGCCCGCCGACGCCCAGGTGGAGGCCAACACCGCCAGCGGCGCGGTCTCCAGCGCCTTCGAGGACCTCCGGGTGGGCGGCCAGTGGGGCGCCAAGCGGATCACCGGGCGGCTCGGCGCGGGCAACGGGCGGCTGAAGGCCACCACGATCTCCGGCTCGATCGCCCTGCTGCGGCGGCCGGCCGCGGCGGACACTCCGTGGGAGCGGGAGCCGCGGGACACCGGCCCGGCGCACGACGCGCCGGGCGACCCGGGGGACAATTCCGCTGCCGTCCGGGACCACGGCGACACCGCCGCCCCGTCGGACGGCACGACCGACAAGAAGGTGCTCTGACATGCCCCCCGTCTTCGCCCACGGCCGACTGCGCCTCTATCTCCTCAAGCTCCTGGACGAGGCCCCGCGCCACGGCTACGAGGTGATCCGGCTCCTCGAAGAGCGCTTCCAGGGCCTCTACGCCCCGTCGGCGGGCACGGTGTATCCGCGCCTGGCCAAGCTGGAGGCCGAGGGGCTGGTCACCCACACCACCGAGGGCGGACGCAAGGTGTACGCCATCACGGACGCCGGCCGGGCCGAGCTGGCCGAGCGCAGCGGCGAGCTGGCCGATCTGGAGCTGGAGATCCGGGAGTCGGTCGCCGAGCTGGCCGCCGAGATCCGGGCCGACGTGCGCGGCGCGGCGGGAGACCTGCGCCGGGAGATGCGGGCCGCGGCCAGCGCGGCGCGCCAGGGCGCCGGACCGGGGACGCAGGACGAGGCGGGCGGGGCCGGGGGCGTCGACGACAAGGAGGCCTGGCGGGCCGCCAAGGAGGAGATGCGCCGGGTCAAGCAGGAGTGGAAGGAGCAGGCCCGCCGCGCCAAGGACGAGAGCAGGCGCGCCCGCGACGAGGCCCAGCGGGCCCGGCGTCAGGCCAAGGAGGCCCAGGAGCGGGCCCGGACCCAGGCGCAGGAGGAGGTGCAGCGCATCGCCCAGCGGGTCCAGGAGCAGGTGCAGGACCACTTCTCGCGGGGCGACTGGCCCACGGGACTGCGCGAGGGGCTGAGCGAACTGGCGAAGGAGGTCGGCGACTTCGGCAAGGACTTCGGGAAGGAGTTCGGCAAGGACTGGGGCTTCGGCCGCACCGACACGGGCTCCACCGCCCCCCGGCCCGAGTACTCCGCCACCCCCGAGGACTTCCCCGCCGGCTACGCCCCGGCCTGGGCCCACGAGGACGCGGCGGACTCCACCGGGGACCCGGCCCGTGACCTGGACCGGCTGCTCGACCGCTTCCGGGACGACATCCGTGACGCCGCCCGGGACCGGGGCGTCACGCCCGACCAGCTCCGTGACGCCCGTCGGCAGTTGTCGGCGGCGGCGGCGCACATCGGGGCGATTCTGCGGACGCCGAAGGCCTGACCTCAGGGGCACGGCCCCCGGCGCCCGGCCACGGGCGTCGGACGCGGGGCGTTGGATGCGGGGCGTTGGACGCGGGCGTCGGACGCGGGGCGTCGGACGCGGGGCGTCGGGCTCAGGCCGCGCCCGCGCCCTCCCCGGAGCCGTCGCCCAGCACCCGGGTCAGCGACTCGTGGGTCACCCCGTGGTCGGCGAGCACCTCCGCGGGCACGCCAGGGCGGATCGTCAGCGCGAGGAGGAGGTGCTCGTCCCCGATGCGCCGGTCGCGCCGGGCGACGGCGACCCGCAGCGCCTTCTCCAGGACCTCCTTGGCGCCCCGGTCGAAGCCCCGGTGCCCGGACCAGCGCCGTCCGCCGCCCTTCCGCTCGCCGGACATGACCCCGACACCGTGCACCTCCTCCACCCGGGCGACGACCTCCGAGACGTCGATCCCCAGTCCGGCGAGGGCATCGGTCTCGGCCTGTGTCAGACCGGCCCGGCGCCGCGCCTCCGCCAGCGCCCGCCGCACCGAGTCCCGGCGCTCGCCGCCGGCCCCGAGCGCCGTCAGCGCGAAGGAGGCCCGGCTGCCCTCCCGGTCCAGCAGGGCGAGCAGCAGGTGTCCGGTGTCGACGGTCCGCGCATCCGCGGCCTCGGCATGCCCGACGGCCCCCTGCACGACCGTCCGGGCATCCTTCGTGAACCGCTCGAACATCAATGCCTCCCGTACTTCTTGTGCACGGCCTGCCTGCTGACTCCGAGCTCCGTGGCGATCTCCTGCCACGACCAGCCCTGGTGGCGCGCGCTGCGCACCTGCACCGCCTCCAGCTGCTCCAGCAGCCTCCGCAGGGCGGCGACGGCCCGCAGCCCGACCCTGGGGTCGCGGTCACCCGCACGCGTGGCGAGATCCGTTGCTTCGCTCATACGGGTCAACTTAGGTTGACATCCACTCGCCGTCAACCCCAGTTGACATCGCGGGTCCGCGGAGTCAGGAACCGCTGAGCACGATCTTGCCGAACAGCTCCCCGGAGGCCATCCGCTCGAAGCCCTCACGGGCCCGGTCCAGCGGGAGCACGTCGTCGATGACGGGACGTACGCCGGTGGCGGCGCAGAAGGAGAGCAGGTCCTCCAGTTCGTCCTTGGTGCCCATCGTGGAGCCGACGACCCGCAGCTCCAGGAAGAAGATCCGGGTCAGCTCCGCGTGCGAGGGCCGGTCGCCGCTGGTGGCGCCGGAGATGACCAGCGTCCCGCCCGGCCGCAGCGACTTCACCGAGTGCGACCAGGTGGCGGCGCCCACGGTCTCGATGACGGCGTCCACCCGCTGCGGCAGCCGCGCGCCCGGCTCCACCGCCTCGACCGCGCCCAGTTCCAGGGCCCGCTTCCGCTTCGCCTCGTCCCGGCTGGTGGCGAAGACCCGCAGCCCCGCGGCCCGGCCGAGCACGATCGCGGCCGTGGCCACCCCGCCGCCGGCGCCCTGCACCAGCACGGAGTCGCCGGGACGCACCCCGGCGTTGGTGAACAGCATCCGGTACGCCGTCAGCCAGGCGGTGGGCAGACAGGCGGCCTCCGCGAAGGACAGCTCCTTCGGCTTGGGCAGGATGTTCCAGGTGGGCACGGCGACCTGCTCGGCGAACGTCCCCGGATAGCGCTCGGTGAGGATGGAGCGCGGCTCCCGGGGGCCGACCCCGTGGCCGGTCTGGCCGATCACCGAGTGCAGGACGACCTCGTTGCCGTCCGCGTCGACACCGGCGGCGTCGCAGCCCAGGATCATCGGCAGCCGGTCCTCCGGGAGGCCGACGCCGCGCAGGGACCAGAGGTCGTGATGGTTGAGGGAGGCGGCCCTGACATCGACGACACTCCAGCCGGGCCGGGCCTCGGGAGCCGGACGCTCCCCCAACTCCAGGCCGGTCAGCGGCTCGTCGCGGTCGATTCGGGCGGCGTAGACAGCGAACATGGCCCTGACGATAGGTTCCCCACCCGCCGACCGGAACCACGACGCCCTGTGACACACACCCTCTTGCCACCAGCGCCGCCGCCGGGCCAGGCGGCGGCCTCCTGCAAACGGGAGCGGCCCCGCCCTCCCGAGGAGGACGAGGCCGCTCACCGCACACGCGCGTCACACCGTCACCGGCGCGCCACACCCTCCGCACGGGCCGCGGCCGCCACCGCCGCCGTGACCGCCGGGGCGACCCGCTCGTCGAACGGGGACGGGATGACGTAGTCCGCGGCGAGGTCGTCCCCCACCACGGAGGCCAGCGCCTCGGCCGCCGCGAGCTTCATGCCCTCGGTGATCCGCGACGCCCGCACCTGGAGCGCGCCCGCGAAGATGCCCGGGAACGCCAGCACGTTGTTGATCTGGTTCGGGAAGTCCGAGCGCCCCGTGGCGACGACCGCCGCGTACTTGTGGGCGACCTCCGGGTGCACCTCGGGGTTCGGGTTGGCCATCGCGAAGACGAAGGCGCCCTTCGCCATCGAGGCCACCGCGTCCTCGGCCACCGTGCCGCCGGAGACGCCGATGAAGACGTCGGCGCCCGCGAGCGCGTCCTCCAGCGAGCCGGACAGCCCCGCCTTGTTGGTGAAGGAGGCCACCTCCTGCTTGACCGGCGTGAGGTCCGCCCGGCCCGCCGAGATGATGCCCTTGCGGTCCGCCAGCGCGACATCCCCGATACCGGCCTCCACCAGCATCTTGGCGATGGCGACACCGGCCGCGCCCGCGCCCGAGATCACCGCGCGCAGCTCGCCCAGCGTCCGCCCGCTCAGCCGCGCCGCGTTGCGCAGCGCCGCCAGCGTCACGACCGCCGTGCCGTGCTGGTCGTCGTGGAAGACCGGGATGTCCAGGCGCTCCTGGAGCTTGCGCTCGATCTCGAAGCAGCGCGGCGCCGAGATGTCCTCCAGATTGACGCCGCCGAACGAGGGCGCGAGGCGGACCACCGTCTCCACGATGTCGTCGGCGTCCGTGCAGTCCAGGGCGATCGGGACCGCGTCCACCCCGCCGAACTGCTTGAAGAGGATCGCCTTGCCCTCCATCACCGGGAGGGAGGCCTCGGGCCCGATGTCCCCGAGCCCCAGCACCGCCGTGCCGTCCGTCACGACCGCGACGACCGAGGACTTCCAGGTGTAGTCGTGGACGAGGTCGGGCTGCTCGGCGATCGCGCTGCACACCTTCGCGACGCCGGGCGTGTACGCCAGGGACAGGTCTTCCTTGTCACGGACCGGCACGGTGGCCTGCACGGCCATCTTGCCGCCGCGGTGCAGCGCGAACGCGGGGTCGAAGGAGTCGAGCGGCTCCGCGCCCGCCCCCTGCTCCGCACCGGCTCCGTTGTCGCTGCGAGGATTGACGATCTCCGCTGCCACTTTGTCTTACCCCTTAAGAGTTCATGGTTTGAGGGTTGTCCACTCCTGGTGAGGAATGGGCGGGCACCGCGCGGGAGGATGGCTGTACGGGCCACGAGGACCCCGCGCGACGGGCGCGCCGCACACGCGCCCTGAGCCCCTGATGAGGGGTGTAAAGAACCTTCTTACCCGACGGACGCCTCCGGCGACGAGTCGGATAAGAGCAAGCTCACATGTCGGACCCCGAACGCCGCATGTCGGTGACATGGCTCATAGCCGGGGATCAGGACAACCTCACGGCACCCCTTGACAGAGCGGGAGAAGCCACTTGCAACGGCCGTACGCGCTGATGATCCATGCCCGGATAACGAGAAATTCCGCAGATCTTCCGGCCGGAGGGGCAGATTCCCGTAAAGGTTCGGTCGTGATGTACCGACCTGATGCGGTTCGGGGGGTGACCCGTTATCCGATTTTGACATGACGGCCCCCCTGAATGGCCGAGTCCGAATGGCAAGATGCCGTAATCACACGAGGTCGCGGCACTCGAAGGTGTGTGCTCACGTCGACCCACGGCGCCCGCCGGTCCCCCGGCAGGCGTCCCGCTCCATCGGAACACCACCGTCCCCATCGGCAACTCCATCCATCCGCCGGAGGAACCCCATGACCGCAAGCTCCACCCGTCGTACGACCGCCGCGCACTCCCGGCTAGCAGCGGTCGGTGCGATCGCGGTCGCAGGCGCGCTGCTGCTCACCGGATGCGGCGACCAGACCGAGAACAGCGACTCCGGCAGCGACAACCAGTCCTCGAACGGTGCTCCGCTGGCCGACAAGCTGCCGCAGTCGATCCGCGACAAGGGCACCGTCAAGGTCGGCTCCGACATCGCCTACGCGCCCGTCGAGTTCAAGGACGACTCCGGCAAGACGGTCGGTATCGACCCCGACCTCGCGGACGCCCTGGGCAAGCAGCTCGGCGTGAAGTTCGAGTTCGAGAACGGCACCTTCGACACCCTGATCACGGGTCTGCGCTCCAAGCGGTACGACATCGCCATGTCCGCGATGACCGACACCAAGGACCGCCAGGAGGGCATCGACTCGGACACCGGCAAGAAGGTCGGCCAGGGCGTCGACTTCGTCGACTACTTCACCGCCGGTGTCTCCATCTACACCAAGAAGGGCGACGACCAGGGCATCAAGACCTGGTCCGACCTGTGCGGCAAGAAGCTCGTGCTCCAGCGCGGCACGGTCTCCGAGGACCTGGCCAAGGCCGAGAACGAGAAGTGCCCGGCCGGCAAGAAGATCTCCATGGAGGCCTTCGACAACGACCAGCAGGCCCAGACCCGCCTGCGCGCGGGCGGCGCCGACGCCGGCTCCTCCGACTTCCCGGTGGCGGCGTACGCGGTGAAGACCTCCGGCGGCGGCAAGGACTTCGAGCTGGTCGGCGAGCAGGTCGAGGCCGCGCCGTACGGCATCGCGGTCGCCAAGGAGAACACGCAGCTGCGCGACGCCCTGAAGGCGGCGCTGGACGCGGTGATCGCCAACGGCGAGTACAAGAAGATCATGGACAAGTGGGGCGTGGCGGAAGGTGCCCTCACGGAGGCCACCATCAACGGCGGCAAGTGACCGCGCGGCGGGCACTGAAAGGCAACATCCGTGACTGTTGACATCGACAAGACGGGCTCCGGCCCGGCGGACACCCCGCCGGCCGGCCCGGAGGCCATCAGGGCCATCCCGGTCCGGCACTACGGCCGCTACGTCACCGCGGTCGTCGCGATCGCGCTGCTGGCCGCGGTCGTGTACGCGTTCTCCCAGGGCAAGATCAACTGGGCTGCGATCCCGGACTACTTCTTCGACGACCGGATCCTGTCCGGTATGGGCAAGACGCTGCTGATCACCGTCCTGGCCATGCTCATCGGCATCGTCGGCGGCATCATGCTCGCGGTGATGCGGCTGTCGAAGAACCCGGTGACCTCGTCCATCGCGTGGTTCTACATCTGGTTCTTCCGCGGCACCCCGGTCCTGGTGCAGCTCGTCGTCTGGTTCAACCTGGGCCTGGTCTTCGAGTACATCAACCTCGGCCCGTTCTACCGCGACGAGTGGTCCGACTTCATGACGCCGTTCCTGACGGCGCTGCTCGGCCTCGGCCTCAACGAGGCCGCGTACATGGCGGAGATCTGCCGCGCCGGCCTGCTGGCGGTCGACGAGGGCCAGACCGAGGCGGCCCACGCGCTCGGCATGAGCCACACCAAGACGCTGCGCCGGATCGTGGTCCCGCAGGCGATGCGCGTGATCGTGCCGCCGACGGGCAACGAGGTCATCAACATGCTGAAGACGACCTCCCTGGTGTCGGTCGTCCAGTACTCCGAGTTGTTCAGAGTGGCCCAGGACATCGGCCAGACCTCGGGCGCACCCGCCGAGATGCTGTTCCTTGCGGCGGCCTGGTACCTGCTGCTGACCTCCATCTTCAGCGTCGGCCAGTACTACTTGGAGCGGCACTACGCCCGCGGCTCCAGCCGCAGCCTGCCGCCGACGCCGATGCAGAAGATCAGGGCGAACCTGCTCTCCCTGTCGAACCGCTCCAGCACGACGGGAGGTGCCGCATGACCGCCATGGTCAAGGCCGAGGGCGTCCACAAGTCCTTCGGCGCCATCGAGGTCCTCAAGGGCATCGACCTGGAGGTGAAGACGGGTGAGGTGTTCTGCCTGATCGGCCCCTCCGGCTCCGGCAAGTCCACCTTCCTGCGGTGCATCAACCACCTGGAGAAGATCAACGCCGGACGGCTCTACGTCGACGGCGAGCTGGTCGGCTACCGCCAGAAGGGCGACAAGCTCTACGAGCTGAAGGACAGCGAGGTCGCGGTCAAGCGCCGGGACATCGGCATGGTCTTCCAGCGCTTCAACCTGTTCCCGCACATGACGGCGCTGGAGAACGTCATGGAGGCGCCGATCCAGGTCAAGGGCGTGAGCAAGGCGCAGGCGCGGGAGCGCGCGGGCGCCCTGCTGGAGCGGGTGGGCCTGGCCGACCGGGCCCGCAACTACCCCTCGCAGCTCTCCGGCGGCCAGCAGCAGCGGGTCGCGATCGCGCGGGCGCTGGCGATGGACCCGAAGCTGATGCTGTTCGACGAGCCGACCTCGGCCCTGGACCCGGAGCTGGTCGGTGACGTCCTCGACGTCATGCGCGACCTCGCCGAGTCCGGCATGACGATGGTCGTCGTCACCCACGAGATGGGCTTCGCCCGCGAGGTGGGCGACAGCCTGGTCTTCATGGACGACGGCGTGGTCGTCGAGTCGGGCAACCCGCGCGACGTCCTGACCGATCCGCAGCACGAGCGGACGAAGGCGTTCCTGTCCAAGGTCCTCTGAGGACGGGCGGTCGCGCGCGGAGGGGCGGTACGGAAGATCCGTACCGCCCCTCCGCCGTGTCACGGTCTCACTTCACCGCGAGCAGCAGCGTGTCCGACGGCGAGCACCACACCGGCCGCGCCTCGCCGAAGCCCTTCTCGCGCAGGACGCGCGCGTGCCAGGCCGCCGAGGGCATCTCGCCGTCGGCGTGCTCACCGTAGATCTCGAAGCGGCGGGCGGTCGGTTCGGCGAGGACCGGGTCCTTGGCGGCGAGCTGCCACCACTCGGCCCAGTCGAGCGCGCCCCCGCTCTTGGCCGCGTCCATCTGCGCGTGCCGCTGCGCACGCTCGGCCGCGTTGATCCGGGGCGTCGTGTCGTCGATCATGTGGTCCGCGTTCATGAAGACACCACCGTCGCGGACCAGGCCCGCGACCCGGCCGTAGAGATCCGCGAGGGGGCCGGCGTGGAACCAGTGCAGGGCCGTGGCGGTCAGGACGGCGTCGTACGAGTCGTGCGGCAGCTTCGCCGGCCAGTCGGGGTCCTTGAGGTCGGCGGTGACGAGGGAGACCCGGTCGTCGCCGGCGAAGGTGCCCTCGGCGATCGCGAGCAGCGCGGGGTCGAGGTCCACGCCGGTGCTGGTGGCCCCGGGGAAGCGGGCGAGCAGCCGGGCGGTGATGGTGCCGGTGCCGCAGGCGAGGTCCAGCACACGCGGTGCGGTGCCGACGAGCGCCTCGACCATGTCGAGCATGATCCGGAAGCGGTCCTCCCGGTCCGGCATGTACCACTCCTGCTGCCGGTCCCAGCTCTCCTGCCAGGCCCGCCAGTCGGCGCCGGCCGTGGTGGCGTCGGTGGTGTTCGTGGTGTCGGCGTCCGTCATCGGGCCCCTCCGTGCATGCGTGACGTAATACCCTGGAAGCACGATCAGCTGTTACCCGACCGCAGGCACGACCATAGAGCCCCTTCGTAAGGACTACAAGTGGAACTGGCCTATTACTCGGATTACGCCGTACGTCTCGTCAACACCGAGGAACCGTCCCGAGGACAGGATTCCCTGACCTCGGTCGAGGCCGTCCGCGAACTGTTCGGCGCCAACCAGTCGGCGGCCCGGCGGGCGGCCGACTCGGACGTGACCCGCTTCCGCTCGGTCCGGGGACGGCTGCGGGCGGTGTTCGAGGCGGCCGACGGCGGCGACGAGACCCTCGCCGTGGACCTGCTGAACTCCCTGCTCCTGGAGTTCCCGGTGAGCCCGCAGATCTCCGGCCACGACCACCGCGACGACGACGGCCGCCCGCTGTGGCACATGCACCTGGCGGACCACCCGTCCAACGCCACCGCCGGTTTCGCCGCCATCGCGGCGATGGGCCTCGCCTTCCACCTCACCGAGTATGGAGTGGACCGCCTGGGCCTGTGCGAGGCGGTCCCCTGCCGCAACGCCTACCTGGACACCTCCACCAACCGCTCCCGTCGCTACTGCTCCGACCGCTGCGCCACCCGCGCCAACGTGGCGGCCTACCGCGCCCGCAAGCGTCTGGAGGCGGACCGGGCGGCCGGCACCGGCCTGAGCGCGGACAGCGCCCAGCGGGCCACGGCGAACGGGGAGCGCTGACCCGCCCGCGGCGGCCGGTACCGCAGGCGCACCCTGCCGAGCACCAGGTCCTCGGGGACGACCCCGTAGTCGGTGCTGTCGCCGCCGGCGAAGGCGTTGTCCCCGAGCACCCACCAGCCGGTCCCGCGCCGCTCGACGGCCCGCTTGACCACCAGCAGGTCCTGCTGGAAGGGATGCCGCAGCACGACCACGTCACCCGGCCGGACCCGCGCCCCCCAGTGCACGAGCAGCACGTCACCGTGGTGCAGCGTGGGCACCATCGACGGCCCGGTCACCTCGGCCGGCCCGAAGGGCAGCGCGCCTCTCGCGCGCTCGGTCTCCTGCGACGGCCGCTCCGGCATCACCCGGCACCTCCCGGTCTTTCCTCCATCAGTCTCAGTCTCACCCCCGGACTTTTGTCCCAAGCCCACGGGGGCACTCGCGAAATCGGGCCACCCAGGGAGTAATGTCCCCCCTGAGAAGACGATCACGAGGAAGGAACGCTTCATGCTTTCCCGCCTGTTTGCCCCCAAGGTCACGGTCAGCGCCCACTGCGACCTGCCCTGCGGCGTGTACGACCCGGCCCAGGCCCGCATCGAGGCGGAGTCGGTGAAGGCCGTCCAGGAGAAGATGGCCGGTAACGACGACCCGCACTTCCAGGCCCGCGCCACGGTCATCAAGGAGCAGCGCGCCGAACTCGCGAAGCACCACGTGTCCGTGCTGTGGAGCGACTACTTCAAGCCCCCGCACTTCGAGAAGTACCCGGAGCTGCACCAGCTGGTCAACGACACCCTGAAGGCCCTCTCGGCCGCCAAGGGCTCGACCGACCCGGCGACCGGCCAGAAGGCCCTGGACTACATCGCCCAGGTCGACAAGATCTTCTGGGAGACCAAGAAGGCCTGACCCCTGCATCCCGGGCCGGCGATCGGTGCACCATCGCGGGCCGCAGGACTGACCGGAGGGGCCCGGCCGCAACCCGGCCGGGCCCCTCCGCGTGTCCGCACCCCTCTCGCCTCCGGTGCACGGACGGCTCAGCGCCTGCGGTCGTAGGTGCGCACCACGACACCGTTGCCGAAGGTGCGCACCGAGCCCGCCACGAATTCGGAGACCTCGAAGCCCGAGGCGAACATCGGCATGCCGGTGCCCAGCACCACCGGGTACGTCTTGATCACCAGCTCGTCGACCTCGTCGACCAGCTCCCCGGCGACGGCCGCCCCGCCGCACAGGTAGATGTCGAAGTCGCTCTCCTCCGCCTTCAGTTCACGGACCCTGCCGACCAGGTCCGTCGAGACGATCTCGACGTTGGGGTCGGGCGACTCCGTGAGGGTGCGCGACGCGACGATCTCGCGCATGTGTCCGTATGGGCTGGTGACGCCCTCCTTCAGCGCCAGGTCGTAGCTGCCCCGGCCCTGGACCACCGTGTCGAACCGCTTGTTCGGCAGGTCGTCGATACCGCGCTGCTGCCGGCCGAAGCTCGACACCGTCTCCGGGTACTCCGCCTTCAGGAAGGCGAAGAACTCCTCGTCCACGAACGGGTACATGAACGACGCGTCGCCGTCCGGGCCGCCGATGAAGCCGTCGATCGAACAGGCGATGAAGTACGTGAGCTTGCGCAAACCGGTCTCCTTCTTCCTGGCCACCCCTTGACCACTACGCTCACAGTACTCCGTGTGTAGTTGTCTGGTCTTCTGATTATCCGCTCCGCGGCTCACGCCACATCGGCCACATCACGGGACCGTCGGGCAGCTGGAGGGCCTGACCGGTGAACTCGAAGCCCAGGCGCTCGTACAGCACCCGGCCGCGGGCGCTGCTCGCCTCCAGGTAGGCGGGCGTCCCCTCGCCGTCGCAGCGGTCGAGCACCGACTCCATCAGCGCGGTACCCAGACCCTCGCCCTGCCGCCCGGGGGCCACGCCGATCATCCACAGGTACTCGTGGGCCCGGCCGGTGGGGTGGATGCCCTCGGTGAGCCGGGCTATCAGTTCGACGCGCTCGTTGTCCGGGTCGACGGCCTCGCGCACCAGGGCGGGGACGTCCTCGACGGGCCCCTCGGCGGCCTGTTCGTCCCCGGCCGGTTCGTGCGCGGGTACGGGCAGCCACAGCGCGCAGGCCGCGCCGTCCTCGGTGAGATCGATGTGCCCGTCGGCCAGCACGGCGTCGGTGAAGGCCGCCATGAGCCGGTGATGGGTCAGCCGGCGGTACTCCGCGCCGGGAAAGACCCAGCTGCTGACCGGGTCGTTCTGGAAGGCCTCGTCCAGGAGCCGGACGACCCGCTCCCGGTCGTCCTCCCCCGCCGTCCGGATCACCACGCCCATGGCCCGTCCCGCCCCTTCGGCTCAACATCGTTCGTGTGTACGGAGGTTGAGCCTATCCGGGAGGCCTCACACGTCGGCCGGGCAGGTGAAGGGGGCGGGCCCCGCACACCGTGGGGAAGTGCGGGACCCGCCGGACCGGAGCCGTCGGCGGTGCGGCCGTACGTCGGGTCAGGTGCCGTACGGCCCTGCACGGGCTCCGGGGTCTTGCGGCCGGCCCGGGCGGGCCGGATGGTGCGGCGGGCGGCGGTCGGACGGCCGTTAGGTGGTGCGCCGGGTCACGAACTCGGCCAGCGCGAGCAGTCCGCCCGCCGACTCCGGCTCCGGCACGGCACGGGCCAGTTCCTGCATCGCCCGTGCCATCCGGTCGGCCGCCTGGGCCTGCGCCCAGTCCCGGCCGCCGGCCCGCTCCACGGCCAGGGCGGTGCGCTCCAGGTCCTCCTTGTCCTCGTCGTACGGTGCCGCGTACAGCGCGGCGAGTTCGGCGGCGGCCGGGGTTCCGGAGGTGAGGGCGGCGACCACCGGCAGCGACTTCTTGCGGACGGCCAGGTCCGCGCCGGCCGGCTTGCCGGTGTGGCGCGGGTCGCCCCATATGCCGATGACGTCGTCGATGAGCTGAAAGGCCAGCCCGGCCTGCCGGCCGAAGGCGTCCAGCGCCTCGACGTCCTCGTCGGCGGCACCGGCGTACAGCCCGCCGAGCGCGCAGGCGCATCCCAGCAGGGCGCCCGTCTTGGCCTCCGCCATGGCGAGCGTCTCGTCGAGGGTGACCTCGTGGGGCGCGCGCCGCTCCATCGCCGTGTCCGTGTGCTGGCCCTCGCACAGTTCCATGACGCAGTCGGCCAGTCTGATGGCCGCCGCCGCGGACGCCGGATGCGGGTCCGCGGCGAGCAGCCGCAGGCCGAGTGCCTGAACGGCGTCGCCCGTGACGATCGCGTCGGCGTCGCCGAACACGGTCCAGGCGGTGGGCCGGTGACGCCGGGTGGTGTCCCGGTCCATCACGTCGTCGTGCAGCAGTGTGAAGTTGTGGATCAGCTCCACCGCGGCGGCGGCCCGCACCGCCGCCGTACGGGCCGTGGGCCCGCCGAGCGCGGCGGCCGCCGTGAGGACGAGTGCGGGACGGATCGCCTTGCCCGCGTTGCCCTCGGCGGGCGTGCCGTCCGCGTGCTGCCAGCCGAAGTGGTAGAGCGCGACGCGGCGCATCATCGGGGGCAGTGCGGCGATGGCGGCCCGGAGTTCGGGGTCGACCGACGCCCGGGACTCGCTCAGGAGCACCGCCGCCTCCTGCCCCTCGGACACCTGCGGCCCGGCTCCGCCGGCCGGGGTGCCCGGCTCGTCCGCACGCTGGGTACCGATGGGCCTGTGCCTCTCCGGCGCTCCGGTGGGACCGCGGGTCGCGGTGGCGCCGCACCCGGTCTCCGTCATGGACTCACCTCCCCCATGGGCCCGCTCCCGTACCCCGGGGGTGTACCCGCCCGGGAGGGCGGGGACACGGCGTCGGGCGGACCGGCATCACTGCCAGCGGCCGATCTCGACGTTCTCCAGGACGCCCAGCGCGTCCGGCACCAGGACCGCGGCCGAGTGGTAGGCCGTGACCAGGTACTTGATGATGGCCTGCTCATTGATGCCCATGAAGCGCACCGACACACTCGGCTCGATCTCGTCGGGGATGCCGGTGGCCCGCAGCCCGATGACGCCCTGCTCCTGCTCGCCGGTACGCATCGCGATGATCGAGGTCGTACGGGCCTCGGTGACCGGGATCTTGTTGCACGGGTAGATCGGCACTCCGCGCCAGGTCGGAATGCGGTGGCCGGCGACGTCGATCGTCTCGGGGACCAGTCCGCGCCGGTTGAGCTCCCGGCCGATCGCGGCGATGGCACGCGGGTGGGCGAGCAGCAGCTTGGTGCCCCTGCGGCGGCTCAGCAGCTCGTCCAGGTCGTCCGGTCCCGGCACGCCGTCGTGCGGCTGGATCCGCTGGTCGTACTCGCAGTTGTGCAGCAGGCCGAACTCGCGGTTGTTGACCAGCTCGTGCTCCTGGCGCTCCTTCAGCGCCTCGACCGTCAGCCGGATCTGCTGCTCGGTCTGGTTCATCGGCTGGTTGTACAGGTCGGCCACGCGCGAGTGGATGCGCAGCACGGTCTGGGCGACGCTCAGTTCGTACTCACGGGGCCGGGCGTCGTAGTCGACGAAGGTGTGCGGGATGTCCGGCTCGCCGCTGTGACCGGCGGAGAGGTCGATCGCCTTCTCGCCGTGCTTGTTGGTGTTCTGCTCCGGGAGCGAGCGCTGCTCCTCCAGGTGCGCGCTCAGGGACTCCGCGCGCTCCGCGACCTGGTCCACCTCCTGGCGGGGCAGCACGAGCACGGTGCAAGCGGTGACCGTGCGGGCCGTGTACTCCCAGATGGCGTCCCCGTCGAGCAGCGCCTGGTCGCCGAAGTAGGCGCCGTCGGCGAGGACACCGAGCACCGCGTCGTCACCGTAGGGACCGGTGCCGATCTTCTCCACCTTGCCGTGCGCCAGCAGGTACACCTCGTCGGCCCGGCCGCCGAACGAGGCGATGACCTCGCCGGGGCCGAACTCCCGCTGCTCGCAACGCTGCGCGAGCTCCGACAGGACCTCGTCGTCCTCGTACGACCGCAGCGCCGGCAGCTCGCCCAGCTCCGCGGGGACGACCTCGACGCGGTCGCCGGTCTTCACGAACGTCACGCGGCCGTCGCCGACGGCGAAGGTCAGACGCCGGTTCACCCGGTACGTGCCGCCCTGGATGTCCACCCAGGGAAGCGAGCGCAGCAGCCAGCGTGAGCTGATCTCCTGCATCTGAGGAACGGACTTGGTCGTGGTGGCCAGGTTCCGCGCGGCCGCCGTGCCGAGGCTCTGCTGCGGCCTGGTCTGCTCGGTGCGGACCTCTTCGCCTACCGACATAAGGAATTGCCCTCCCGGTCGTACCGGACGGCTGCGCCCGGCATCGATGTGCGTGGACCAGCCTTCCTCACGGAGCGTGCCAGTGCTATTACACGAAAGAGCGGGAATGGATCACCGGAAGCCGGGGCAGACATGGGGGCTTGTTCGCCGTCTCGGAGTCTTGTTCGGTCCTGTTCAACACCCAGGCCCGGGACGAGATTGGCCGAAAACGCTCGCACGCGCGCCGGGCAAGTAGTAGCCGGGGCTCCGTTTCGGTACAAGCACCGTACGAGACGGTCGTGCCCAGGCGGCCGTCACACAGCGTGAAGGAGTCGGCCGTGGCCTCACCCATGTCCGCGAGCAGCTTCCTCAAGGCACTGAAGGCGGAGGGGCTCACCGTCGTCGAGGTCGGCGACTGGCGCGACCACAACCGCAACCACAAGGGCCCCTGGGGGCCCGTGAACGGCGTGATGATCCACCACACGGTCACGAAGGGCAGCGCTCGGACGGTGGACATCTGCCGCAAGGGCTACGAGGGCCTGCCCGGCCCCCTGTGCCACGGGGTCATCACGAAGGACGGCCGGATCCATCTGGTCGGGTACGGCAGGGCCAACCACGCCGGCCTCGGCGACGACGACGTCCTGCGCGCGGTGATCGCCGAGCGGGCGCTGCCGAAGGACAACGAGGCGAATACCGACGGCAACCGGCACTTCTACGGATTCGAGTGCGAGAACCTGGGCGACGGCGACGACCCCTGGCCGGC
Organism: Streptomyces sp. NPDC058985; assembly: GCF_042740985.1. Taxonomy (NCBI): domain Bacteria; kingdom Bacillati; phylum Actinomycetota; class Actinomycetes; order Kitasatosporales; family Streptomycetaceae; genus Streptomyces; species Streptomyces sp. NPDC058985. Next base: position 173,672 of record NZ_JBHYJX010000009.1, read on the forward strand.
GGCGCAGCTGGAGGCCATCGAGCGGGCCGCCGCCGCGGTCTGCCGCCATCACGGGTGGAACGAACGGTCCGTGATCGGGCACCTGGAGTGGCAGCCCGGGAAGGTGGACCCGCGCGGGTTCACCATGGCGTCCATGCGCGCGCGGATCCGGGACCGGCTGAAGTGACGCACCCGCGGCGCGACGTGAGAATGGCCCGGTGACCGGCACCGACCCCTCCGACCTCGCCGCTCTCGGCCCCCGCCTTCCGTCACCCTGCCAGGAGATCGTCGACGGGCGGTTCGAGCGGCACGGCGTCCGCCTGCTGCTGAAGCGGGACGACCTGATCCACCCCGACCTGGTCGGCAACAAATGGCGCAAACTGGCGCCGAACCTCGCCACCGCGCGGGGCCGCACCGTCGTCACGTTCGGCGGCGCCTACTCCAACCACCTGCGCGCCACGGCCGCCGCGGGGCGACTGCTCGGCCTGTCGACGGTGGGCGTGGTGCGTGGTCAGGAACTGGCCGGGCGGCCGCTCAATCCCTCCCTGGCCCGGTGCGCGGCCGACGGCATGCGACTGCACTTCGTCGACCGCTCGACGTACCGCCGCAAGAGCGAGCCGGAGACCCTGGCCGCGCTGCTGCGCGCGGTGGCCGCCGAGGACGCGGTCGTCGTCCCCGAGGGCGGCAGCAACGCGTCGGCCGTCCGCGGCTGCCGGGCCCTCGGCGCGGAGCTGGGCGGACACGCCGACGTGGCCGCCGTCGCCTGCGGCACCGGTGGCACGCTCGCCGGTCTGGCAGCGGGACTGCCCCGGGGCCGGCGGACGCTGGGGATACCCGTGCTCAAGGGCGGCTTCCTGGCCGACGACATACGGCGGCTCCAGGACCGTGCGTTCGGCGGACCGCGCGGCGACTGGAGCCTCGACGACCGCTTCCACTGCGGCGGCTACGCCCGCACGACGCCGGAGCTGGACTCCTTCGCCGACGACTTCGAACACCGCCACGGCCTGCCCGTGGAGCGCGTGTACGTCGCCAAGCTGCTGCATGCCCTGCTCGCCCTCGCCCGGGAGGGCGCCTTCCCGCGCGGGACCACCGTGGCCGCGGTCGTCACCGGCCGGCCGTTCCCGTGACCGCCTCCCGGGCGCGCCCCGCTCACGTGGCCTCCCGGTAGGCCGCCGCCTCCTCCAGGTCGAGGCGGCGAAGCAGCGTCCGCAGCATCTCGTCGTCGATGTAGCGGCCGTCCCGCAGCCGGACGAAGACGTCGCGCTCGGCGCTGATCATCTCCCGGGACAGCCGCCGGTAGGTGTCGTCGACGCTCTCGCCGGTGACCGGGTTGACCTGCCCGAGCCGCTCCCAGACGGCGTTGCGGCGCCGTTCCAGGACCGTGCGCAGGCGCTCGGCGAGCGGGCCCGGCAGGGCGTTGCGCTCGTCGGCCAGCAGCTCGTCCAGGCGCCGCTCGGCCGCCCGGGAGGCCTGTGCCTGGGCGTTGGCCTCGGCGAGCGTCTCGGTCTGCACGTCGCGGGTGGGGAACTTCAGCAGGCGGATCAGCGGCGGCAGGGTGACGCCCTGGACGACCAGCGTGCCGATGACGGTGGTGAAGGTGAGGAACAGGATGAGGTTGCGCTCGGGGAAGGGATCGCCGTCGTGGACGGTGAGCGGGATGGAGAAGGCGATGGCCAGCGAGACCACGCCCCGCATCCCCGCCCAGCCGATGATGAACGGCCCCGTCCAGGAGAGGTCGCCCTCACGCGCGCGCACGCGGGCCGAGAGGCGCGGCAGGTAGGTCGCCGGATACACCCACACGAACCTCGCCACCGCGACCACCAGGAAGAGGGCGACGGCGTACCAGGCGGCTTCGGCGCCCTCGTGCTCCCCGAGCCCCTTGAGCACGACGGGCAGCTGGAGTCCGATCAGGGCGAACACGGCCGACTCCAGCACGAACGCGACCATCTTCCACACCGCCTCCTCCTGGAGGCGGGTGGCGAAATCGACCTCCCACGCGCGGTGGCCGAGAAAGAGCGCGACGACGACCACCGCGAGCACCCCGGAGGCGTGCACCTGCTCGGCGACCGCGTAGGCGAAGAACGGGATCAGCAGGGAGAGCGTGTTCTGCAGCAGCGCCTCCCGCAGATGGGTGCGCAGCCAGTGCAGCGGCGCCATCAGCACCAGCCCCACGCCGACGCCCCCGATCGCCGCGACGACGAACTCCAGGATCCCGCCGGCCCACGTGGCGCCCTCGCCGACCGCCGCCGCGAGCGCCACCCTGAAGGCGGTGATCGCGGTGGCGTCGTTGACCAGGGACTCGCCCTGGAGGATCGTGGTGATCCGGGAGGGCAGCCCCACCCGGCGCGCGACGGCCGTGGCGGCGACGGCGTCCGGCGGCGCGACCACCGCGCCGAGCACCAGGGCTGCCGTCAGCGGCAGACCCGGCACGATCAGGTACGCGGCGCAGCCGACGACGAAGGTCGCGAAGAGGACGTAGCCCACGGACAGCAGCGCCACCGGCCGCACCTGCGCCCGCAGGTCCAGGTAGGAACTGTCGGTGGCCGCCGTGTAGAGCAGCGGGGGCAGCAGCAGGGGCAGGACGATGTGCGGGTCGAGGGTGTAGTCGGGCACGCCCGGGACGTAGCTCACCGCCAGGCCCACCGCCACCAGCAGCAGCGGCACCGGCACCGGCACCCGCCGTCCCGCGGCGGCGACCGCGGCACTGCCCGCCACCAGCGACAGCAGCGGCATCACGTCCATGTCCTCGCCCGCCCTCTTTTTCCGCGCGATGATCCGCACACCCGTCGTAACCTGGCAATCATGAAACAGTGCACGCACGCCGACGCGCTGCCGCACCCCGAACCGGAGCCGCGCGGTGAGACCTGTCCGGAGTGTCTGGCCGAGGGCACGGACCCGGTGCAGCTGCGGCTGTGCCTCGACTGCGGTCACGTCGGCTGCTGCGACTCCTCGCCGGGGCAGCACGCGACGACGCACCACAAGGAGACCGGCCACCCGGTCATGCGCACCTTCGAGCCCGGGGAGAACTGGCGCTGGTGCTTCGTCGACCACGTCCTCGTGTGACCCTCGGCCCGGTACGGTTCGACCGTCTGACGCCTGGGTACGTCAACCCGGCGCGCGCTCTTCCGATTTGGGCCCGCCGAACCCCTAGCCACTGTGCGTGTTCGTGTGTTTACTATGAGTGACAGCATGGGGTTGGGGTCTCGGGGACAGGAAACTTCGGAGCGCGATAACGTCACCGCTGAACCACGTATCGCGTTACCCCGAGGGCGACCCCCTGGCCCTGTAACGCTTGTACCACCTTGGAGGTGAGGGTGTCCCAGATCGCAGGCGAGCCCGCGACCCAGGACTTCGTCGAAGTCCGGCTGCCGGCCGCGGGTGCCTACCTGTCGGTGCTGCGTACGGCGACGGCCGGCCTCGCAGCCCGCTTGGACTTCACCCTCGACGAGATCGAGGACCTGCGCATCGCAGTCGACGAGGCCTGCGCGATCCTGCTCCAGCAGGCCGTGCCCGGCTCGGTGCTCAGCTGTGTCTTCCGCCTCGTCGACGACTCGCTCGAAGTCACCGTCTCGGCGCCGACCACGGACGGCCACGCCCCTTCGCGGGACACCTTCGCCTGGACGGTGCTGTCCGCCCTCGCGGGCAAGGTCTCCTCCGCCGTGGACGAGGACAAAACCGTTTCGATCAGCCTCTACAAACAGCGCGGCGCGGGACCCGGGCCGACGTGAGGGACGGAAACGGGGACGGGGACGGGCCGGTGCGGGACGACGAGCGCGGCACACGGGAGCGGCCGGCCGGGGGCGAGCGTTCTCCGAACGAGGCCCGGCGCACGGCGGACGGCATCGACGGCATCCCCGAGCAGGCCCGGCCGCATCCGGAGGACGAGACCTCTCCCGAGGCCGTCGTTCCGGGCGACGGGCAGCGGACCGGGGACACCCCCGTCCAGCCCGTCCGAGCGGAGGAGAAGGCTCGGGAAAGGGCAACGGGCGGGACGATGAGCGAGCACGAGCGACACTCCGAGGACGACGCGCCGGGTGCCCGGGGCACGCAGGGCACCCGGCACGACCCGCAGGACCGCAGCGGGGCGCGCCTCCTGTTCGCGGAGCTGCGCACGCTGGAGAAGGACAGCCCCGCCTACGCGGAGCTGCGCAACCGGCTGGTCAGGATGCACCTGCCGCTCGTCGAGCACCTCGCGCGCCGCTTCCGCAACCGCGGCGAGCCCCTGGACGACCTGACCCAGGTCGCCACCATCGGACTGATCAAGTCGGTCGACCGTTTCGACCCGGACCGCGGGGTGGAGTTCTCCACGTACGCGACACCGACGGTGGTCGGCGAGATCAAGCGGCATTTCCGGGACAAGGGCTGGGCGGTCCGCGTCCCGCGCCGGCTCCAGGAGCTGCGGCTGGCCCTGACCACGGCCACCGCGGAACTCTCCCAGCTGCACGGGCGCTCCCCCACGGTGCACGAGCTGGCGCAGAAACTCGCGATCTCCGAGGAGGAGGTCCTGGAGGGCCTGGAGTCGGCCAACGCCTACTCCACGCTCTCCCTCGACGTGCCGGACACCGACGACGAGTCCCCGGCGGTCGCTGACACCCTCGGCGCCGAGGACGAGGCCCTGGAGGGCGTCGAGTACCGGGAGTCGCTCAAGCCGCTGCTGGAGGACCTCCCGCCGCGCGAGAAGCGGATCCTGCTGCTGCGCTTCTTCGGCAACATGACCCAGTCGCAGATCGCGCAGGAGGTCGGCATCTCGCAGATGCACGTCTCTCGGCTGCTGGCCCGCACCCTGGCGCAGCTGCGGGAGAAGCTCCTGGTCGAGGAGTAGGCGCAGCGCCCGCGTCGGCGGGCGGCGGCCCCGCCTACTTCTCGGCGTTGCCGGGGCCCCGGATGCCGAGGGCCTGGGTGGTCTCCGGGTTGACGAGCAGCACCAGCGCCGTGACGGAGACCACGGCGAGCACGATGCCCGCCGGAATGGCCGGGCCGTTCGTCGTCAGCAGGTTGTAGGCCACGGGCAGCGCCATGATCTGCGTGATCACGGCAGGTCCCCGGCTCCAGCCGCGTCGACCGAGCAGCCCGCGCGCGGCGAGCAGCGGCAGCAGGGCGAGGACGATCAGGGTGACCCCACCGGTGATCGCGGAGGTCCGGTCGTCGGGATGGCCGGTCAGCCCCCCGACGAGCATCCAGGCGCCGCCCACGACGAGCGCCAGGCCCTCCAGTGCGGCGAGCGCGGCCGCGGCGGTCAGCCGGCGGGGACGGGGGCCCGCCTCTTCGGCGGCTTCGGAAACGGGGTTCGGCTCACTGCTCACCCCTGAAGGGTAGCCCTCCGCGCATCCGCGTCCGCGAGGTGTCCGCCCTGTCACGTGCGCGGTTCCACGGCGGCGATCTTCACCTCGGTCTGGGCCGGGTACCACCCAGTAGGTACCCTGCAAACCATGCGTGCACTTCTCGTGGTCAACCCGGCGGCAACCACCACGAGTGCGCGTACGCGCGACGTGCTGATCCACGCCCTCGCCAGCGAGATGAAGCTGGAGGCGGTCACCACCGAGTACCGCGGGCACGCGCGCGACCTCGGCCGGCACGCGGCGCAGAGTGACGACATCGAGCTGGTGGTGGCCCTGGGCGGCGACGGCACGGTGAACGAGGTCGTCAACGGTCTGCTGCACGCCGGCCCCGATCCGGAGCATCTGCCCGGCCTCGCGGTGGTCCCCGGTGGTTCCACCAACGTGTTCGCCCGCGCCCTCGGCCTGCCCAACCACGCGGTGGAGGCCACCGGCGCGCTCCTGGACGCCCTGCGCGAGGGCAGCGAGCGGACCGTCGGGCTCGGCCTGGCCTCGGGGACGCCGGGGTCGGAGGACGAGGCGGTCCCGTCCCGGTGGTTCACCTTCAACGCCGGCCTGGGCTTCGACGCCGGCGTGGTCGGCCGCGTCGAGCAGCACCGTGAGCGCGGCAAGAAGTCGACGCACGCCCTCTACGTCCGCCAGGTGATGCGCGCACTCGTCGGCGAGCCGCACCGCCGCAGCGGGACGATCACTCTGGAGCGGGCGGGCGAGGACCCGGTCACCGATCTGGTGCTGTCCATAGTCTCGAACACGTGCCCCTGGACGTTCCTCGGCAATCGCCCGATCTACGCGTCACCTGAAGCCTCGTTCGACACCGCGCTCGACGTGTTCGGCCTCAGCCGCCTGTCGACGGCCGCTGTCGCCCGGTATGGCACCCAGTTGCTCACTTCGTCCCCCGAGCGCGGCCCCCGGGGCCGGCACGCGGTCTCCCTGCACGACTTGACCGACTTCACCTTGCATTCGAAGGTGCCGCTCCCCCTCCAGATGGACGGTGACCACCTGGGGCTGCGAACCAGCGTGACGTTCACAGGCGTACGCCGTGCACTGCGTGTGATTGTGTGAGCAGAAGGGGCGAAAGTCCTTTCACTCGAACGTTTAGACCAGGGTCCACCCCATGGAAGTACGGCTGTGACCTAGTCGACACCGAAGAATCAAAAAAAACTTTCCGGAAGGGGTTGTATCCGCCGCCGAGGTTTGCGAGTCTCTTCTTGGCGATCGGGACGGCCCGCAAGACCGGCCTCCACAGATCACCGGAACCCCTCTTCAAACCACAGGACCACGCCAGGGAACCTGGCTGTCGGCCCTTCACTTGTTGAGGGATTCGTGAAAGCGTTCACATTCACAAGCAACCCGCATGTAATACCAAGGAGAGGTAGCAGCCATGGACTGGCGTCACCGCGCCGTTTGCCGCGAGGAAGACCCCGAGCTCTTCTTCCCCATCGGCAACACCGGTCCCGCGCTGCTGCAGATCGAGGAAGCCAAGGCCGTCTGCCGTCGCTGCCCTGTCATGGAGCAGTGCCTGCAGTGGGCGCTCGAGTCCGGTCAGGACTCCGGCGTCTGGGGTGGTCTCAGCGAGGACGAGCGCCGCGCGATGAAGCGCCGTGCCGCCCGCAACCGGGCCCGTCAGGCCTCCGCCTGACACAGCCACCCTGCCTGAGCTTGGCGGCGCGTACAGCGAGTACGCATCCCCCGCTCCCGAGCCGCAGCGCGCAGTACCCCCGATGCGATCGCACGAGCACTGGCCTCGGACCTTCACCGGTCCGGGGCTTTTTGCTGTCGAAGACTCTCCGAAGACGGCCCGAGGAATGCCCGAAAACTGCCCAAGGGCCGCCCGAGGACCCGGCGGCCCCGCGCGCTACTTCGCCGCGGGCACGGGAATGTCCAGAATGACCTGAGTGCCGCGCTCCGGGGCCGGGACCATGTCGAAGGTGCCGCCCAGTTCGCCCTCCACCAGAGTGCGGACGATCTGCAGGCCGAGGTTGCCCGAGCGGTGCGGGTCGAAGCCGGGAGGCAGACCCGCGCCGTCGTCCTGGACGGTGACCCGGAGCCGGGCCTCCTTCGGCGTGCCGCCGCGGACCGCGGAGACCTCGACCGTCCCGGTGTCGCCCTGCCGGAAGCCGTGTTCGAGGGCGTTCTGCAACACCTCGGTCAGCACCATCGAGAGCGGGGTCGCGACCTCGGCGTCGAGGATGCCGAAGCGGCCCGTGCGCCGGCCGGTCACCTTGCCCGGTGAGATCTCCGCCACCATCGCCAGCACCCGGTCGGCGATCTCGTCGAACTCCACCCGCTCGTCCAGGTTCTGGGACAGCGTCTCGTGCACGATCGCGATCGAACCGACGCGGCGCACCGCCTCCTCCAACGCCTCGCGGCCCCGGTCGGACTCGATGCGCCGGGCCTGCAGGCGCAGCAGGGCGGCCACCGTCTGGAGGTTGTTCTTCACCCGGTGGTGGATCTCCCGGATGGTGGCGTCCTTGGTGATCAACTCGCGTTCGCGGCGGCGCAGTTCCGTGACGTCGCGCAGCAGTACGAGTGAACCGATGCGTGTTCCCTTGGGCTTGAGCGGGATGGCCCGGAACTGGATCACCCCGTCGTGCGCCTCGATCTCGAACTCGCGCGGCGCCCAGCCACTGGCCACCTTGGCCAGCGCCTCGTCCACCGGCCCGCGGGACGGGGCGAGTTCGGCGGTGGTCCGGCCCAGGTGGCAGCCGACCAGGTCGGCGGCGAGTCCCATGCGGTGGTAGGCCGACAGTGCGTTCGGGGAGGCGTACTGGACGAGGCCGTCCGCGTCGAGCCGGATCAGGCCGTCGCCGACACGGGGCGAGGCGTCCATGTCGACCTGCTGGTTCTCGAACGGGAAGGCCCCGGCCGCGATCATCTGTGCGAGGTCCGAGGCGCTCTGCAGGTACGTCAGTTCCAGGCGGCTCGGTGTGCGCACGGTGAGCAGGTTGGTGTTGCGGGCGATGACGCCCAGGACGCGCCCCTGGCGGCGTACCGGGATGGACTCGACCCGGACCGGGACCTCCTCGCGCCACTCCGGGTCGCCCTCGCGCACGATCCGGCCCTCGTCCAGGGCGGCGTCCAGCATGGGGCGCCGGCCGCGCGGGACGAGGTGGCCGACCATGTCGTCCTGGTAGGAGGTGGGGCCGGTGTTGGGCCGCATCTGGGCGACGGAGACGTACCGGGTGCCGTCCAGGGTGGGGACCCACAGGACCAGGTCGGCGAAGGAGAGGTCGGAGAGCAGCTGCCACTCCGAGACCAGCAGGTGGAGCCACTCGAGGTCGGAGTCGTCGAGCGCGGTGTGCTGGCGTACCAGTTCGTTCATGGAGGGCACGGGGCTGAGCGTACCTGGCGGTACACCCGCGGGCCGCGGCGCCTGGGAGGGACCCTCAACCCTCCCGGCACCGCAGCCCGGAGCAACATCGGCCGTGGGGTGTGCGGTCCCGGTCGGCCGAAGGATGAGGAACCGGGGCAGTCAGGGCAGAGAGCTCCGGTTCCTCGGTCCGCCCTCCTGTGCGGGGAAGGCGGAAGCCTGACGATCACTTCGCGTGAGTGGCACGGTCAGCGTCTCGTCACCATTCTGGACTAGACCACTGAGCGTGTCCATGCGGTCGACCGTGTTTGTTCTTGCGCGATCCGCCCGTTTCCAGGCGTCCGCGCACCCGCCAGCAGCCTAACCCTGTTGGCTCACCCGCGGGGCCAGACCGCCAGGGCAATTTCCACCAGCGCCTCCAGCTCCGTCCGGCTCGCGCCGTCGCGCGCCTGCTGGGACATGCCCTGGATCATCGCGCCGGCGTGCCGGGCCAGGGCGGCGGCGTCGGTGCCCGGCGGCAGTACGCCCGCGGCCACGTCGGCCGAGATCCGGCTCTCGATCGCGGCGATGTTGGCGTTGCGCCGCACCCGCAGGGACTCCTCCACCTCGGGCGTCGAGCAGTTGGCGGCGGCGTGGACGACGAGGCAGCCGTGCGGCCGGCCGGGGACCGTGTACTCGTCGGCGGCCTCGCGCAGCATCCTCTCTATCCCCGCACGGGCGGTCGGCTCCTCGGCGAGCGCACGGTCGCCGAAGGAGCCGTACCGCACGCCGTACTCCCGGACGACCTCCTCGAAGAGCGAGCGCTTGTCGCCGAAGGCTCTGTAGAGGCTCGGGGCGCCGATGTCCATGACCCGAGTGAGGTCGGAGACGGAGGTGGCCTCGTAGCCGCGCTCCCAGAAGGTCATGAGGGCCGCCTCCAAGGCCGTCGCGCGGTCGAAGGAGCGCGGGCGTCCGCGGCCCCGGCCGGTGGCGGCCCCGGCCGGCGCCCCGGACCGCACGCCCTTCCGGCCCGGCCCGGCACCCTGCAGCCCCTCGCCCTGCCTCTCGCCCTGCCCGTCACCGGTCTCGCCGCCGCGCTCCCTGCTCACCATGGAGTGGATTTTATAGCGGGCACTAGAGAAATGTCGCCGGACTGCTGTACGGTCATTTTTGTAGCGACCGCTATTCAAATGCGAAGGGGGGCGCCGCCATGAGCGCGCTCACGGGCAGGACGGCTCTCGTCACGGGAGCGAGCAGGGGCATCGGACGCGGGATCGCCGAGCGGCTGGGGCGTGACGGCGCCCGGGTCGCGGTGCACTACGGGAGGAACGAGGGGGCGGCGAAGGACACGGCGGCCGCGATCGAGGCGGCGGGCGGCTCGGCGTTCACGATCGGGGCCGACCTGCGCTCCCCCGGGGCCGCCGAGGCGCTGTGGGAGGAGTTCGACCGGCACGCCGACGGACTGGACATCCTGGTGAACAACGCGGGGATCGGCAGCACGCATCCGATCGCGGAGATAGCGGAGGAGGAGTACGACGCGGTCTTCGCGGTCAATGTAAAGGCGCCGTTCTTCCTGCTCAAGCACGGCCTGGGTCGGCTGCGCGACGGAGGCCGGGTCATCAACGTCTCCTCGGGACTGGCCCGCACCGCCGTGATGCCGGACAACGTGGCCTACGCGATGACGAAGGGCGCGCTGGACGTGCTCTCGCGCGACCTCTCCAAGGTGCTGGGCGCCCGCGGCATCACGGTGAACTCGGTGGCTCCCGGCATCATCGACACGGACAACACGGCCGAGTTGCTGCACGGCAGCGCGGAGGGCTGGGACCGGGCGGCGGCTCTCTCCGCGCTGGGCGGGGTGGGGACGCCGTCGGAGGTGGCCGACGTGGTGGCGTTCCTCGCCTCGCACGAGGGCCGGTGGGTCACCGGAAGCTGGGTCGACGCGACGGGAGGTTCCCTGACCTGACACCCCCGTCCGCCTGACCGATTCGACGCGCCCGCGGGGACCTGCTCTGTTAGATTGGTCTAAACCACATAGCCAGTCCCGGACCCCGGGTGAGTCCTCTCTTCGAAACGGCAGGCCAGCGTGGAAGTTGTCATCGTTCCCGATGCCAAGGCGGGCGGCGAACTCATAGCCGAGGCCATGGCGCAGCTGCTCCGGCGCAAGCCCGACGCCCTGCTCGGGGTGGCCACCGGTTCCACGCCGCTACCCGTGTACGAGGCACTGGCGGCCAGGGTGCGCTCGGGCGCCGTGGACACCGCGCGGGCGCGGATCGCGCAGCTCGACGAGTACGTGGGGCTGCCGGCGGAGCACCCGGAGTCGTACCGCTCGGTGCTGCGGCGCGAGGTGCTCGAGCCACTCGGGATCGGCATGGACGCGTTCACCGGCCCCGACGGCACGGCCGCGGACGTCCAGGCGGCGTGCGAGGAGTACGACCGGGCGCTGAGCGGGGCCGGCGGGGTCGACCTCCAGCTGCTGGGCATCGGCACCGACGGACACATCGGCTTCAACGAACCGTGCTCCTCGCTGGCCTCCCGGACCAGGATCAAGACGCTCACCGAGCAGACCCGCGTCGACAACGCGCGCTTCTTCGACGGTGACATCGAGCAGGTGCCGCACCACGTGATCACCCAGGGCATCGGCACCATCCTGGAGGCGCGGCACGTGGTGCTGCTCGCCACCGGTGAGGGCAAGGCGGACGCCGTCGCCGCGAGCGTCGAGGGCCCGGTCGCGGCCGTGTGTCCGGCCTCCGCGCTGCAGCTGCACCCGCACGCCACGGTCGTCGTCGACGAGGCGGCCGCTTCCAAGCTGAAGCTCGCCGACTACTTCCGGCACACCTACGCCCACAAGCCGGACTGGCAGGGCATCTGACCGGTCCGGCAGCACCCGGCCACCACACCGCGGGTGGTCCGAGGGACGCGCGTAGGGCGCCGGCACCCCGCACGGGGGCCGGCGCCCTTGTCGTACCACCGGCGCCGGTTCCCGGCCGGAGGCCGACCGGGCCGCTGGCGGGGTGCGCGGGGTGGGGCCGTCACGGGGGTGCGAGGGTGTCGAGCCGGGCGGCGAGGCCGGGATGGGCGGCCAGGTGGGGGCGGGTGGCGGCCAAGGGGGCGATGAGGTCGGCGGGGTCGTCGTGGGCGAGGGCCGCGTGGAGCTCGCCGAGCGGGCGGCGGGCGGCAGGGGGAAGGTCGGTGAGTGCGGTGATCTGGCCGGCGAGGCGGCGCAGGTCTGCCGCGTTGCTGCGGGCCCAGGTGGCGACGGTCCGTTCGGCGGCCCGGGCCTGGCGGGTGGCCGTCACACGCTCTTCGCCGGTGGTTCCGGCGGGGCCGGGGCGGCCGCGCAGGTAGCGGCGCTCGGCGGCCTGGCGGCTGGCGACGCCGAGGGGGTGGGCGAGGTCGGCCCAGCTGGCTCCCGCGTCGCGGGCCGTTTCGATCAGGCCGGTCTCCCATCCGGCGAGCCGCTCGCGCACCTGACCCAGCAGCATCAGGGAGGCCAGCGCCTGCTCCGGCCCGGGACCGGGCGTGTCGGGAACGTCCTCGGCCGCTTGCTGGGCGTCGCGCAGGACGTTGTCAATGGCATCAAGAGCCGCCGCGGCGGCAAGGAACGACGCCGGGCTGTGGGCGTCGGTGCGGGACGGGGACGGCTGGTCGGCCGGGGTCACGGGCACCCCCTCGGGCTTGTCGTTGCTTGTCATTGCTTGTCATTGCGAGGATGACATCTCGTTTGTCATCCATTGGATGACATGCTACAACAGTGTCAGTGAAGCGCATTGGCAGCAACTGCCTGAACTGCTGGAGGTGTATTCACGATGTTGATGCGCACTGACCCCTTCCGTGAGCTGGACCGGCTGACGCAGCAGCTGATGGGTCCGGGCACCTGGTCGAGGCCGTCGGCGATGCCGATGGACGCCTACCGCGAGGGCCACGAGTATGTGGTGGCCTTCGACCTGCCCGGCGTCAGCGCGGACGCGATCGACATCAACGTCGAGCGGAACATGCTGACGGTCAAGGCCGAGCGCCGACCGGTGGCGAAGGCCGACGACGTGCAGATGGAACTCTCCGAGCGGCCGCTGGGCGTCTTCTCCCGCCAGATCGTGCTCGCCGACACGCTCGACACCGAGCACATCGAGGCCGACTACGACGCGGGCGTGCTCACCCTGCGCATCCCGATCGCCGAGCGCGCCAAGCCCCGCAAGATCTCCATCGGCGTCGGTTCCGGCCGCAAGGAGATCTCCGGCTGACACGGCCGGCGGTGCGGAGGACGGGCCCCCGATCTCCCCCCTCACCCGTCCTCCGCACCTTCTCGACCCGGAGCAGAGCACCGAACCGCTACCGGCGGAGCAGACCGCGACCTGGGCGCCGCCCCCGGCCCACCCGACTCACCCCTACCTCGGTGCCACACACCCGCCCCCCCCTCAACGAAAGGCATGCACCGCAGTGATCACCGACGTGCGCGTACCGTCCGAGCACCAGCAGCCGTACGGGACGGCGTACGAGCAGATGCTGGAGAAGGTCCGCTACGAAGGCGCCTACCCCACCCTCGAGAGAGCCGACGAAGCCGTCCGCCTGGTCCTCTCGGGGCTGGGACGCAGGCTGACCGGCGACGAACGCGTCGACCTGGCCGCCTGCCTGCCCCTGGAGGCCGCGCGGGTCCTGACCGCGCAGATCCCCGACACCCGGCCGCTGACCGGATGGGCCTTCGTCAAAGACCTCGCCGCCCGCTCCGGGGCCTCCCTGGCCACCACCCGCTGGGACACCGGCTCCGTCTTCGCCGCCGTCGCCGCCCACGCCGGCCCCGACCTCGTCACCCGCATCCTGCACCAGCTCCCCACCGGCTACGCGCTGCTGTTCGGCCGAGCCGAACTCAAGCGCGCCGCGTAGACCGGGAAGATTCTCCGAACCCCGATCGCTTCGCACACCCGGCGGGTGCCGTCAGATTCCGACGACCGCCTCCGCCGCCGCCCGGCCGCAGACGCGGGCCGCGCCGTAGGTGGCCAGGTGGAGGGAGCCGCGGGGTTCGGCCCGGGGGACGCCCATCTCGACGACGACCGTGTCGGGCCGGGCCGCCAGCAGGGTGTCGAGGGCCGCCGCCATCCAGGGATGGCGGTGCTCGTCGCGGACGACGGCGACGACGCGGCGGGCGCCCGCCGCGGCCAGCGCCTCGTGCCCGGCGTCGGGTCCGGTGAAGCTGCCGGTCTCCGTGCCCGGGAGCAGCCGGCGGAGTTCGGCGGCGACGCCCCAGGGGGTCTCGTCGCCGACCGCGATGTTCGCGACCGGGGTGAAGGCGGCCACGAACGGCGGCACCGTGAGCGGGCCGGAGCCCTCGGTCGCGGTGACGCGCAGGGCACGGCGGGCCGCGCGCAGGCCCACCTCCTCGTCCGGGGCACCGGCCGTACGGGCGTCCGGGCGGTTCGCCGCGGTCCAGCGGGACAGAGCGCGGACCCGGTCGGCCGCGTCGGCCAGCCGCTCCTCGGGCAGCTCGCCGGAGCGGACGGCCTCGACCAAGGCGTCGGACAGCCGCCGCACGGTGTCCTCGTCGCACAGGCCGCCGCCCACGCAGATCGCGTCGGCGCCCGCCGCGATGGCCAGGGCGCTGCCGCGTTCGATGCCGTAGGTGCCGGAGATGGCCCGCATCTCGATGCCGTCGGTCACGATGAGGCCGTCATAGCCCAGCTCGCCGCGGAGCAGGTCGGTCAGGATGCGGCGGGAGAGCGTGGCCGGACGGTCCGGGTCGAGGGCCGGGGCCAGGATGTGGGCGCTCATCACCGCTCGGCTGCCGGCGGCGATGGCCGCGCGGAACGGCACCAGGTCGCGTTCGGCCAGCACCGCCGCGTCCACGTCGATGCGCGGCACGGCGTGGTGGGAGTCGATGCCCGTGTCCCCGTGGCCCGGGAAGTGCTTGGTGCAGGTGGCCACGCCCGCTGACTGCATGCCGGTGACGTAGGCGGCGGTGTGCCGGGCGACCAGGTCGGTGGCGGCGCCGAAGGAGCGTACGCCGATGACCGGGTTGTCCGGGTTGGAGTTCACGTCGGCGGACGGCGCCCAGTTGAAGTTGACGCCGCAGTCCGCGAGCCGGCGGCCCAGTTCGGCGGCGACCTCGCGGGTGAGGCCCACGTCGTCCACCGCGCCGAGGGCGTGGTTGCCGGGGAAGGAGGAGCCGGTGCGCACCTCGAGGCGGGTGACGTCGCCGCCCTCCTCGTCGATGGCGACCAGCACGTCCTCGCGTTCGGCGCGGAGCTGCGCGGTCAGGGCCGCCACCTGGTCGGGCGTCTTGACGTTCCGCCCGAACAGGGCGACGGAGGCCAGCCCCTCCCCGAGGCGGCGCAGCAGCCAGTCGGGGGCGGTGGTGCCGGAGAAGCCGGGCTGGAGAACGGTGAGCGCGTTCTGCGTGAGTGTGTCGGTGCCGCTGGCGATGGTCGTCATCGGGTGGCGTTATCCCTTCACGGCGCCGGCGGTCAGGCCGCTGACGGCCTTGCGCTGGAGGAAGACGAAGAGGATCAGGATCGGGATGGCGAAGAGGGACGACGCGGCCATGGTCGCACCCCAGTCGTCGCCGAACTGGGTCTGGAAGCTGGACAGCCACAGCGGCAGCGTCTTGGCCTCGGTGTCCTTGTTGAGCACCAGGACCAGGGCGAACTCGTTCCACGCGGTGATGAACCCGAACAGCGAGGTGGACATCAGGCCCGGCGCGAGCAGCGGCAGGATGACCCGGCGGAACGCCTGGACGCGGGTGCAGCCGTCGACCATCGCGGACTCCTCCAGCTCCTTGGGCACCGCGGCGACGAAGCCGCGCAGCGTCAGGATGGTGAAGGGCAGGATCATCATCATGTAGAAGAGCGTGAGCGGCACGAGGCTGTTCAGCATCGACGCGTCCCGCACGATCATGTACATCGCGATGACCATGACTTCCCAGGGCGCCATCTGGGCCAGCATGAAGCCGATGATGAAGCCGCGCCGCCCCTTGAACCGCATCCGCGCCAGGGCGAAGGACCCGGCCAGCGCGATGACCAGCGAGAAGACCACCGCGCAGATCGTCACCGTGAGCGAGTTGGTGACGTACGTCCAGAAGTGGTCGGCGCCCGTCGCGGTCTCGAAGTGGTCGAAGGTGATGTCGGTCGGGAACCAGACCGGGTTGTCGGCGAGGATGTCGCCCCGCGGCTTGAGGGCCGTGGCGAACATCCAGTACACGGGGAAGACGAAGCCGATGAACAGGACGACCGCCGTGGCGTTGGGCCAGACGCGGCCGAAGAGCGAGCGCTTCACAGCTCGTCCTCCTCTTGCTTGAGCACGATCCTGAGGTAGTAGGCGGTCAGGCCGAGCAGGATCAGGATGGTCAGGACGGCGATCGCCGCGCCCATGCCGTAGTGCTGGTTGCCGACGCCCTCGACGTAGGCGTACACGGGCAGGATCTCGGTGAGCCGGTCCGGGCCGCCCTCGTTGAAGGTGTACACCTGCACGAACGCCTTGAAGACCCAGATGATCTCCAGGAAGGTCGTGGCGTAGAGGAAGGGGCGCAGGAACGGCATGGTGACCGTGGTGAAGCTCCGCCAGACGCCGGCGCCGTCGAGGGACGCGGCCTCGTAGAGCTCGCCCGGGATGGTGGTGGTCGCCGCGTACAGGTTGATGGCGACGAACGGGATGGACATCCACACGATCAGCAGGGTGACAACGAAGAACGTCGACATCTGGCTGCTGGTCCAGCTGTAGTCGGCCATGGAGTGCCAGCCGAGCTTGTCCAGGACCCAGTTGACGACGCCGTAGCGGGTGGCGAAGAGCCACTGGTAGACGGTGGTGGCGGCGACCACGGGCATCGCCCAGGCCAGCACCAGGCCGATCAGCAGGGTGAACCGCATCCGCCTGCCGAGGCGGGCGAGCAGCAGGCCGATCAGAGTGCCGAGCACCATGATCAGGGCGACGTTGGCCGCGGTGAAGAGGATCGAGCGGAGGGTGACCCGCCAGAACTGCTCGCTGGTGAGGGTCTCCTTGTAGTTCTCGACGCCGTTCCACTCGGTGACGTGCTGGATCAGCTGCGCCATGTTGAGGTTCTGGAAGGACAGCAGGACGTCCTTCAGCAGCGGCCAGCCGAGCAGCAGCACGGAGGCCGCGACGGCGGGCAGCAGCAACAGGTACGGGGCGAGGGCGCCGGCGCGCGACGCGGCTCTCGTTCTCGGTCCGCCGGATCCCCCGCCGTCCGCCTTGCGGACGTCCGCCGGGCCCGAGGGCGGCCGTTCGGTCTGCACGGTCATGCTCGCGTTCTCTCTTCTCGACCTGTGTACGTCGACCCGCGTACGGTCGCCGGGGCGGGAGCCGTCACCGGCCACCCGCCCCGGCACACCCGGTGCTACTGCTGCTGCGACAGGCGCTTGTTGAACTCTTCCTCGACCTGCTTGGCCGCCTCGGCGGTGCTCTTGCCGTTGAGCACGGCGGTCATGTAGGTCTTGATCGGGTTGGGCGCGTTCTCGACCGCGGCCCACTCCGGGATCAGCGGCGTGGTGCCACCGCCCTCGGCGGCCGGCGCGGCGGCCTCGGCGGCGGCGTTGCCCTTCAGGTTGGACTGGAGCGCGTCCTTGTTCGGGATGACGCCGTTGGCCTTGGCCAGCGCGCCCTCGAACTCGTCGGAGAGCGTGACCTTCAGGAACTCCTTGGCCAGCTCCTGCTTCTTGCTGCCCGCGGCGACGGCCAGGTTGGAACCGCCGAGGAAGACGCCCTCGGGCTTGGCGGCCGTCTCACCCGGGATGGTGAAGTAGCCGAGGTCCTTCTCGATCGCCGGGTTGGTCTCGATCGCGATGCCGGCTTCCCAGCCCATGCCGATGAAGGCGCCGGTCTTGCCCTTGGCGAAGACCTCACCCTGCTGCGGGGTGGCCTCGTCCTTGTCCTTGGGCGCCTTGGAGAGGGACTGGAACTTCTTGTACGTCTCCATGGCCGCGGCGACCTTCGGGTCGGCCAGGTTGGAGACGTACTTGTCGCCGTCCTTCTTGACCAGTTCGGCGCCCTCGCCGATCGCGAGGCCGACGAAGTGGTACCAGTTCTGGCCCGGCAGGTAGATGGGCTCGGCGTCGGTCTTCTCACCGATCGTCTTGAGGTCGGCGTAGAACTCGTCGCGGGTCTTGGGCAGTTCCTTGATGCCCGCGTCCGCCCAGACCTTCTTGTTGTAGACCACCACGCGGTTGACCACGAACCACGGGGCGGCGTACTGCTTGCCGTCGAAGACGGCGGACTCGTTCAGGGACTCGGACCAGTCCGCGCCGATCGAGCTCTTCAGGTCGGCCAGGTCGGCGAGACCACCGGTCTTCGCATAGGCCGGCGTCTGGGTGTTGCCGATCTCGAAGACGTCCGGCGGGTTCTCCTCGGACAGGGCGGTCGTCAGCTTCTGCTGAATACCGTTCCACGTCTGGACCTCGAACTTGACCTTCGCCTTCGTCTTCTTCTCGAAGGCGGCCGCCACGTCCTTCTGCCACTGGTCCGGCGAGGACCCGTCCATCACCCACACGGTGAGCGTCTCACCGGCGTAGCCGTCCGCCCCGGCCTTCTTGCCGTCGTCGCCGCTGTCGCCCCCGCACGCCGCGATCGAGACCATCATGCCCGCGATACCGATCGCGGCTATCAGCTTGCGCTTCACGCCACCCTCCTCAGGGATGCCACAAAACCCCCCTGCCTCCCCGCGGTTGCTCGTCGACGCGGACCGCCCATGGGGCCGGGACCTGGACCAATGGTGTAGACCAGTACGGGGAGCTTGGCCCAGACCAATAGGGCTGTCAAGGGTGTGCAACCACGCTCCCCGCGTCCGTGATGCGACCGAGATATGCAGGGACCTTTCATTGCGCAAGCCCCAGATCGGGCGGACCGGGACCGGGTGTACCACCACCCGCCGAACGACGTGCCGGTACGGTCCCGAACGCGCGTACCAGCGACGTCCGACCCGACTGTGGACTAGACCAAGGGGGGTCCCGGGGGTATACAGAAGGGATCACGGAGCGTGCGGGGCCATCCCGGCACGAAGCCGTGCCACGATGTGAGCCGTGACCGACAGGAATGCCGGTCACTTCGGCACCCGGAGCCGGGAAGGCAGAGCATGAGCACCGACGTCAGCAGTGCGGAGAACGAGGGTGGGGCGACCGTCCGTACCGCGCGCGTGCCCAAGTACTACCGTCTGAAGAAGCATCTGCTCGACATGACCCGGACACAGACACCGGGCACGCCGGTCCCGCCGGAGCGCACCCTGGCCGCCGAGTTCGACACCTCGCGCACCACCGTGCGCCAGGCCCTCCAGGAGCTGGTGGTGGAGGGGCGCCTGGAGCGCATCCAGGGCAAGGGCACCTTCGTCGCCAAGCCCAAGGTGTCGCAGGCGCTGCAACTCACCTCCTACACCGAGGACATGCGGGCCCAGGGCCTCGAACCCACCTCGCAGCTGCTGGACATCGGCTACATCACCGCCGACGACCGGCTCGCCGGCCTGCTGGACATCACGGCCGGCGGACGGGTGCTGCGCATCGAGCGGCTGCGCATGGCCAACGGCGAGCCGATGGCCATCGAGACCACCCACCTCTCGGCGAAGCGCTTCCCCGCGCTGCGCCGGTCCCTGGTGAAGTACACGTCCCTGTACACCGCGCTCGCCGAGGTGTACGACGTCCATCTCGCCGAGGCCGAGGAGACCATCGAGACCTCGCTGGCCACCCCGCGCGAGGCCGGCCTGCTCGGCACCGACGTGGGCCTGCCGATGCTGATGCTCTCCCGGCACTCCCAGGACCGCACCGGTCAGCCGGTGGAGTGGGTGCGGTCGGTGTACCGGGGCGACCGCTACAAGTTCGTGGCCCGCCTGAAGCGCCCCCAGGACTAGGGGGTGCCGTTTGGATCTCGCCGGGGTCGCGGGGTCTGGCACGCACATCTGCGGCGTTGTCGTCGGTTGCCAGGGCTCCGCCCTGTCGCCCTCCTCCGCCTTGCAGCTGCACGCGCCAGACCCCGCTCGGGCCGGTTGCAAGGCGCCGTTGCCCGGAGCCGGCCAGATCCAAACGGCACTCCCTAGCACAAACCGGGCAGAACATACCGCTCCCGACCGCGAAGTTGCAGTTCAGGACCGATATGCGGACGAGGGCTTCCGCTGTCCTGACGCCGTCACCTACATTTCGTGCGCACTGCACGAGGTGATCAGCGAGGGGACGGAGCCACCGCATGTCACAAGCCCCGGAAGTGAGCAGAGGCCCGGTGGTGACGCCTGTGCGCGTCGTCATCGGCCTCTGCCTAGTCGCACCGTTCGTCGCCATGCTCTGGGTCGGTTCGTACGCGAAGACGGACCCGACCTTCATCGGCATACCGTTCTTCTACTGGTACCAGATGGCGTGGGTACTCATCTCCACCGTGCTCACGGTGATCGCGTACCAGCTGTGGCAGCGTGACCAGCGCGCCCGCCGGGAAGGCGGGGCCAAATGAACGACGGCGTGAACGGCGTCGCGCTCGGCGTCTTCATCTTCTTCTTCGTCCTCGTCACCGCCATGGGCTTCCTGGCCGCCCGCTGGCGCCGGGCCGCGAACGAGCACAGCCTCGACGAGTGGGGCCTCGGCGGCCGGTCGTTCGGCACCTGGGTCACCTGGTTCCTGCTGGGCGGCGACCTGTACACCGCGTACACCTTCGTGGCCGTCCCGGCGGCGATCTACGCGGCGGGCGCGGCAGGCTTCTTCGCGGTGCCGTACACGATCCTGGTCTACCCGCTGATCTTCACCTTCCTGCCGCGCCTGTGGTCGGTCTCCCACAAGCACGGATACGTGACGACCTCGGACTTCGTGCGCGGCCGGTTCGGCTCGAAGGGCCTGTCGCTGGCGGTCGCCGTCACCGGCATCCTCGCGACGATGCCGTACATCGCGCTCCAGCTGGTCGGCATCCAGGCCGTGCTCGACGTGATGGGCGTCGGCGGCGGCGAGGACACCAACTGGTTCATCAAGGACCTGCCGCTGCTGATCGCCTTCGGTGTGCTGGCCGCGTACACCTACTCGTCGGGGCTGCGCGCGCCCGCGCTGATCGCGTTCGTCAAGGACACGCTGATCTACATCGTGATCGCGGTGGCGATCATCTACATCCCGATCAAGCTGGGCGGCTTCGACGACATCTTCGCCGCGGCCGGCGACAAGTTCACCGAATCGGGCAAGGGCGGCCTGGTGCCGGACCACGGCGGCCAGTGGACGTACGCCACCCTGGCCCTCGGCTCGGCGCTGGCGCTGTTCATGTACCCGCACTCGATCACCGCGACGCTGTCCTCGCGCAGCCGTGAGGTGATCCGGCGCAACACCACGATCCTGCCCCTGTACTCGCTGATGCTGGGTCTGCTCGCGCTGCTGGGCTTCATGGCGATCGCGGCGGGCGTCAAGGTGGAGAACGGGCAGCTGGCGATCCCGCAGCTGTTCGAGAACATGTTCCCGGACTGGTTCGCGGGCGTGGCCTTCGCGGCCATCGGCATCGGCGCGCTGGTGCCGGCGGCGATCATGTCGATCGCGGCGGCGAATCTCTTCACCCGCAACATCTACAAGGACTTCATCAAGCCGGACGCCACGCCGGCCCAGGAGACCAAGGTCTCCAAGCTGGTGTCGCTGCTGGTGAAGGTGGGTGCGCTGGTCTTCGTCCTGGGCATGGACAAGACGGTCGCGATCAACTTCCAGCTGCTCGGCGGCATCTGGATCCTGCAGACCTTCCCGGCGCTGGTCGGCGGCCTGTTCACCCGCTGGTTCCACCGCTGGGCGCTGCTCGGCGGCTGGGCGGTCGGCATGGTCTACGGCACGGTCGCCGCCTACGGCGTGGCCTCGCCGACGCAGAAGCACTTCGGCGGCTCCTCCGAGGAGATCCCCGGCATCGGCGAGATCGGCTACATCGGTCTCACCGCCTTCGTGCTGAACATCCTGGTCACCGTGGTCCTGACCTTCGTCCTGCGGGCGGTCAAGGCGCCCGACGGCGTCGACGAGACCAAGCCGAGCGACTACACGGCGGACGCGGGCGACCCGGGCGTCGAGGTCGAACTGCCGCCGGCCACGGCGGGCACCTCGCACTAGGTCCTTCCTGGAGGTCCTTCCCCACAGGTCCTTCTTCCGCAGCGGGCCGTCGGAGAAATCCGGCGGCCCGTTGTCGTACCCGTCGGGCACACTCGGGGTCATGGACTTCGTGATACGGCGGGCGGCGGCCGAGGAGTACGACACCCTCGGCGAGATCACCGCACAGGCCTACCTGCGCGACGGCCTCCTCGACTTCGGGGAGGACGACGCGTACCTGCACGAGCTGCGCGCCGTGGGCAAGCGGGCGGCGGCCGCCGAGGTGCTGGTCGCCGCGGCGGACGGCGGGGTGCTCGGCGGCGTGACCTTCGTGCCCTCCGGCGGGCCCATGGCGGACATCGCCCGGCCCGGTGAGGCCGAGATACGCATGCTCGCCGTCGCCCGCGAGGCACGCGGACGCGGGGCCGGCGAGGCGCTCGTGCGGGCCTGCGTCGACCGCGCAAGGTCCGTGGAGGGCTGCGCGCGCGTCGTGCTGTCCACCCAGGCCACCATGCGCACCGCCCACCGCCTCTACGCGCGCCTGGGCTTCACCCGCACCCCGGACCGCGACTGGAACCCCTTGCCGGAGCTGGACGACATCACTCTCCTCACCTACGAACTGACGCTCTGACACCACCCCGACACGCTGGCGGACACAACATCTGGGGGTGCTGGCGGAGCCCGGCACAAGATGTATGCTCGTGCTCGCTGTCGCCGCAGGGGAATCCGGTGTGAATCCGGAACTGTCCCGCAACGGTGTACATGCGTGCATCCGTACGTTCTCGGACGTACGTGCACGCGTGTCTCAGTCCGAGGACCTGCCGACAGTGCGCCCGGCCTCCCGGCCCGGGTGCCATGACGTCCGGGCCTCGTGGAGTGGGCCGGTGGACGCGACGCCGCGTGCGCTCGTGTGCTGCCCCCTGCCCTCCGCCAGGCCCCGTGCCGAGCGAGGGAGTGCCCCCACGTGACCATCGCGCCAGCCGATCCGGCCGCAGCGACCCCGGTGACGACTTCAGCGATGCCGGTGACCGAGGAGTCCGACGGACCCGGTGCCGCCCTGCTGCGGACCCTGACCGCGCTGACCGCCGACCTCCCCGACGCCGACCCCGGCCGGGTCGCCGCCGCCGCGCTGCGCGGCCGCTCCGCCCACGCGGACGAGGCCGAGCTGCGGGAGCTGGCCACGGAGGCGGCGGCCGGTCTCATCTCCGAGGACCCGGTCTACTCCCGCCTGGCCGCCCGGCTGCTGACCATCGGCATCCGCGCGGAGGCCGCTTCCCAGGGCGTCACGTCCTTCACCGAGTCGGTCGCCACCGGCCACCGCGAGGGCCTGATCGCCGACCGCACCGCCGAGTTCGTACGGCAGCACGCGGACCGGCTGGACGCGACGATCGACCGGGCCGCCGACGACCGCTTCGGCTACTTCGGGCTGCGCACCCTGCACAGCCGCTACCTGCTGCGGCACCCGATCACCCGCAAGGTCGTCGAGACGCCCCAGCACTTCATGCTGCGGGTCGCCGCCGGCCTCGCCGAGGACGACACCGCCCGCTCCGTGGACGAGGTCAGCGCGCTCTACGGCCTGATGAGCCGCCTCGACTACCTGCCCTCCTCCCCCACCCTGTTCAACTCGGGCACCCGGCACGCCCAGATGTCGTCCTGTTACCTTCTCGACTCCCCCAAGGACGAGCTGGACTCCCTCTACGACCGCCTGCACCAGGTCGCCCGCCTCTCCAAGCACGCCGGCGGCATCGGCATCGCCTACTCCCGCGTCCGCTCCCGGGGTTCGCTGATCCGCGGCACCAACGGGCACTCCAACGGCATCGTCCCGTTCCTCAAGACGCTGGACGCCTCGGTGGCGGCCGTGAACCAGGGCGGCCGGCGCAAGGGCGCGGCGGCGGTCTACCTGGAGACCTGGCACGCGGACATCGAGGAGTTCCTGGAGCTGCGGGACAACACCGGCGAGGACGCCCGCCGCACGCACAACCTGAACCTGGCGCACTGGATCCCGGACGAGTTCATGCGCCGCGTGGACGCCGACGGCCAGTGGTCGCTGTTCTCGCCCGCCGACGTGCCCGAGCTGACCGACCTGTACGGCGCCGAGTTCGACGCGGCCTACCGCGCGGCCGAGGCCGCCGGGCTCGCCCGCAGGACCCTGCCCGCCCGTGAGCTGTACGGCCGCATGATGCGCACCCTCGCGCAGACCGGCAACGGCTGGATGACCTTCAAGGACACCGCCAACCGCACCGCCAACCAGACGGCCGAGCCGGGCAACGTCATCCACTCCTCCAACCTCTGCACGGAGATCCTGGAGGTCACGGACGACGGCGAGACCGCGGTCTGCAACCTGGGCTCGGTCAACCTCGGCGCCTTCGTCGACGTGGCGAAGGGCGACATCGACTGGGAGCGGCTGGACGCCACCGTCCGCACCGCGGTCACCTTCCTGGACCGGGTCGTCGACATCAACTTCTACCCGACCGAGCAGGCGGGTCGCTCCAACGCCCGCTGGCGCCCGGTGGGCCTCGGCGCGATGGGCCTGCAGGACGTCTTCTTCCAGCTCCGTCTGCCCTTCGACTCGCCCGAGGCGAAGGCCCTGTCCAGCCGCATCGCCGAGCGGATCATGCTCGCCGCGTACGAGACGTCCACCGACCTCGCCGAGCGCAACGGCCCGCTGCCGGCCTGGGAGAAGACCCGTACCGCCCGCGGCGTGCTCCACCCCGACCACTACGGCGTCGAGACCACCTGGCCGGAGCGCTGGGCGGCGCTGCGCGAGCGCATGGCCACCACCGGGCTGCGCAACTCCCTGCTGCTCGCCATCGCGCCGACCGCCACCATCGCCTCCATCGCGGGCGTCTACGAGTGCATCGAGCCGCAGGTGTCCAACCTGTTCAAGCGCGAGACGCTGTCCGGCGAGTTCCTCCAGGTCAACTCGTACCTGGTGAACGACCTCAAGCGGCTCGGCGTGTGGGACGCCCGCACCCGCGAGGCGCTGCGCGAGGCCAACGGCTCGGTCCAGGAGTTCAGCTGGATCCCCGCGGACGTCCGCGCGCTGTACCGCACCGCCTGGGAGATCCCGCAGCGCGGCCTGATCGACATGGCCGCCGCCCGCACCCCGTACCTCGACCAGGCCCAGTCGCTGAACCTGTTCCTGGAGACGCCGACCATCGGGAAGCTCTCCTCGATGTACGCGTACGCCTGGAAGCAGGGCCTGAAGACCACCTACTACCTGCGTTCGCGCCCGGCGACGAGGATCGCCCGCGCCGCCGGCCGGGCCACCGTCCCCGCCCAGGCCGCCCCGGACCCCGAGGCGGTCGCCTGCTCCCTGGAAAACCCCGAGTCCTGCGAGGCCTGCCAGTAATGACCGAGAACACCAAGAACCTGCTCGACCCGGGCTTCGAACTGACCCTGCGCCCCATGCGCTACCCCGACTTCTACGAGCGCTACCGGGACGCCATCAAGAACACCTGGCACGTCGAGGAGGTCGACCTCCACTCGGACGTCGCCGACCTCGCGAAGCTCAGCCCCGAGGAGCAGCACCTGATCGGCCGGCTGGTGGCCTTCTTCGCCACCGGTGACTCGATCGTGGCGAACAACCTGGTGCTGACCCTCTACAAGCACATCAACTCCCCCGAGGCGCGCCTGTACCTGTCGCGGCAGCTGTTCGAGGAGGCCGTCCACGTCCAGTTCTATCTGACGCTGCTGGACACCTACCTGCCCGACCCGGAGGACCGCAACGCCGCCTTCGCGGCCGTGGAGAACATCCCCTCCATCCGCGAGAAGGCCGAGTTCTGCTTCAGGTGGATGGACTCGGTCGAGTCGATCGACCGCCTGGAGAACCAGGCCGACCGCCGCCGTTTCCTGCTGAACCTCATCTGCTTCGCCGCCTGCATCGAGGGACTGTTCTTCTACGGCGCCTTCGCGTACGTCTACTGGTTCCGCAGCCGGGGTCTGCTGCACGGTCTGGCCACCGGCACCAACTGGGTGTTCCGGGACGAGACGATGCACATGTCCTTCGCCTTCGACGTGGTCGACACCGTGCGCAAGGAGGAGCCGGAGCTGTTCGACGAGCGGCTCGAGCAGCAGGTCACCGACATGCTGCGGGAGGCCGTCGAGGCCGAGCTGCAGTTCGCGCGCGACCTGTGCGGTGACGGCCTCCCGGGCATGAACACCGACTCGATGCGGGAGTACCTGGAGTGCGTCGCCGACCAGCGTCTGACGCGCCTCGGCTTCGCCCCCGTGTACGGCTCGGAGAACCCCTTCTCCTTCATGGAGCTGCAGGGCGTTCAGGAGCTGACCAACTTCTTCGAGCGGCGTCCCTCGGCGTACCAGGTGGCGGTGGAGGGCACCGTCGACCTGGACGAGGACTTCTGAGTCCGAGCGGTCTCCCTTTCTCCCCGGTTCTCCTGGGCCTCCCTGAGCTGACGGTCGATGCGCCGGTCGCGCACGATGCCGATCACCGAGGGGAGGACCATGAGGACCAGGAGTCCGAAGGTCACGAGCATTCCGATCAGGGCTTCGATCTCGTTTCCGTTCATGACACCACTGTCGCGCCGGATACTCCTTACCGGGAGTGGCAGGACTGCCGTAGGGCCTCGATTTCCTGCCACTTTGGGTGCACACTGGGAACATGCTCGAAAACGTGGCCGCCGTCCTGCTCGACGGTGTGCATCCCTTCGAACTCGGCGTGGTCTGCGAGGTCTTCGGCATCGACCGGAGCGACGAGGGGCTGCCGGGGTACGACTTCGCGGTGGTCTCCGCGGAGGGCCCCTCGCTCGGCACCCACGTCGGCGGACTGACCGTGTCCACGCCGTACGGCCTCGACCGGCTGGCCGAGGCCGACCTGATCGCCGTGCCGGCGGGCAGCGACTTCGTCCGCCGGCAGTATCCGCCCGAGCTGCTCGACGCCCTGCGGCAGGCGGTGGACCGGGGCGCGCGCGTGCTGAGCGTCTGCTCCGGGGTCTTCGTACTGGGCGCCGCCGGGCTGCTGGACGGGCGGCGGTGCGCGGTGCACTGGCGCCACGCGGCCGAGCTGAGCCGCCAGTACCCGCGGGCCGTGGTGGCGCCCGACGTGCTCTACGTCGACGAGGAACCGGTGATCACCTCCGCCGGGACCGCCGCCGGGATCGACGCCTGCCTGCACATCGTGCGCAAGGAACAGGGTCCCGAGGTCGCCAACCGGATCGCCCGGCGCATGGTGGTGCCGCCGCACCGGGACGGCGGGCAGGCGCAGTACATCGAACGCCCGCTGCCGCGCTCCTCCTGCGACACCGTCGGCGAGGTGCTGGCCTGGATGGAGCAGCACCTCGACGAGGAGGTCACCGTCGAACAGCTCGCGGCCCGGGCGCACATGTCCCCGCGCACCTTCGCCCGCCGTTTCCAGCAGGAGACGGGCACGACTCCCTACCGCTGGATCCTGCGCCAGCGCGTACTGCTGGCCCAGCGGCTCCTCGAGGCGACGGACGAGACGATGGACACGATCGCCTGGCGCACCGGTTTCGGTACGGCGGCGGCCCTCAGGCACCAGTTCGTCAGGGCCCTGGGCACCACGCCGCACGCCTACCGGCGCGCCTTCCGGGGCCCGGAGGCCGCCGCCTGAGCGTCACCGAGCCACCGGCCGGACCCGCAGGTCGTGCGGTCGCAGGGTGATGCCGACCCGGACGGCGTCGTTCGAGCCCGCCACCTGCTCGAAGCGGTACTTCGTGGCGAGCGCGGCCGTGATCAGCGTCAGCTGTGCCATGGAGAAGTGGTCGCTGGGGCACTTGCGATTGCCGACGCTGAACGGCTTCATGGCGTATTTCGGCACATTCCGAGCACGCTCCGGAAGCCAGCGGTCCGGGTCGAACTCCAGGTTGTCGGCGTACGACTTCGCATCGCGCTGGATTGCGTACGGACTGTAGATGATGTCCGAACCGGCCGGAATGCGATAGCCACCGAGTTCGGTCTCGGCCACCGAGCGGCGGGTCAATACCCATACGGCCGGGCGCAAACGCATGGCTTCCACGATGACATTGCCGGTGTGCGTGAGCTTGCGGACGTCCCTGAATGTCACGGGGCGTCCGCCGGTCACCGCTTCGACTTCGTCGTGTATGCGGTCGGCATGTTCCGGGTGGTCGGCAAGTGCCTGCAGCAACCACATGATCGTGGAGGCGATGGTTTCACTGCCCGGGGTGAGTATCGCGACGACCTGGTCGTGGATCTCCTGTTCCCCGATCGGGTCGCCATTGTCGTCCTTCGCCTCCAGCAATGCCGTGAGCAAATCGTCCGGCTTTTGACCGGACGCGCGGCGCTCGGCGATGATCTCGTCCACCAGCAGATGCAGATCGGCCAACGCGTTGTTGAATTTGCGGTTGGCCGGAAGCGGCAGCCGGTAGAGCGGTCCGAGCGGGACGACCATGCGCCGGTACATGCCCCGGAAGACGGTGGCGAGCGCGACGCACAGCCGCTCGGCGCGCTCGTCCATGTACTGCCCGCGCAGCAGGCAGCGGGCCGCGACGCGCACCGCCACCCGGAAGGACTCGGAGGTCGCGTCGACGGTCCGGCCCGCCCGCCAGCGCTCGGTCAGCGCGTGCGCCTCCTCCTCCATGATCGGCCCGTACGCGGGGATCGCGTCGAGTTTGAAGGCCGGCTGGATGGTGCGCCGCTGGCGCCGGTGGAGCGGGCCGTTGGCGGTGGCCACGCCCTCCTTGCCGAGCAGGCCCTCCAGCGACTCCCACAGCGGACCGGCTATGTGGTAGTCAGGGCTCAGCGCGAGGGCGCCGGTGAGTTCGGGGGCGGTGACCGCGTAGACGGTCTTGGGGCCCAACCTGATGCGCACGATGTCGCCGTGGTCGCGCAGCTGGGACATGTAGGCCAGCGGGTCGCGGGCCAGCCGCCAGCCGTGGCCGAGCAGGGGTACGCCGCCACCCGCGAAGGGCGGCTCGCGCAGCTCCGGCGCCGCTTCCGCGCGGGTCTCGGGGTTGACGGACTCGACGGTCATTTCTCACCTGCCGCTTCGTTGTTGACGTACGGGGGCGTGGACCGGTCGTCCCAGCTGTCGACCATGTACCGGCCGGACTCGTGATGGAACCAGTAGACGGAACTGAACCAGTTCCGCATATTGCCGACGTTGGTCCGCACGGCGCCGCTCAGTTCCTTTCCGCGTACGGTTCCGTCGGCCAGCGAGTCGGCGAACCGTAACGCCTCCTGCTCCACCGCGAGGAATTCGGTGATGGATTCCTCGACGCGTCGCCTGACTTCCACAATGGCCTCTTCCAGGGTGAGCCCCTGATGCGTGATGAGGCTGATGCCGAGATTGTGAACCTCGTCGCCCGCGATTTCCTTGGGCAGGGAGCACAGGTCGTTGTACCAGGCCGCGAATTCCTGACTCAGGAGCGCCGCCCTGCGATAGGCCGGGTGTTTCCGTACCGCGTCCGGCAGCTCGCAGCCTGCGCTCGGCTCAAGCAGGTCGGTCCAGATCCAGTGGGCGAAGGTGAGCCGGCGCAGTTCGAGATACTCCTCGACTCCGGGCACGATTCCGCGGGTGCGGTTGTGGAATTCCCGGTCGTACGCCTCGATCACCGCGTGGAAGTGCCGGGCGAACCGGGCGTTCCAGGTCGTCGGCAGGAAGGCGTACAGGCGCCGCACACTGTCGGCGAACCCGGCCACCAGGGTGTCCTCGTGGTGCAGGTGTTCCCCGGGTGAGTCGAGTGCCGTGTGCAGCAGGTCGCGCAGTCGCCGCCAGGCGCCGGCCCGGCCGTGGACGATGTCCCGGTCGTGCCGGTCGTCCCAGACGAAGAACCACGCGCTGTAGTCCGCTATCGCCTGCAGGACCGGCTCGGGGGCACCCAGGTAGTACCCCGCCATGAGGTCCGTGTAGCACAGGCCGTCGGCATATTCCTCGACCTTGTCCGCCGGCATGAGCCGTTTTTCGAGCAGCCAGGTACGCGTCTTCTCCTGGAGCCTCGGCCAATACGGGTGCAGTTGCCGGGGAAATGCCGCCTCGATCACCGGGAGACGAAGCGATGACGGTACTGCGATCGCGGTCGGTGTCGCTGTGGTGCCATGTGGGAAAGCATGCACGGACAAACC
This sequence comes from Streptomyces sp. NPDC058985, assembly GCF_042740985.1. NCBI lineage: Bacteria > Bacillati > Actinomycetota > Actinomycetes > Kitasatosporales > Streptomycetaceae > Streptomyces > Streptomyces sp. NPDC058985. The sequence goes on from NZ_JBHYJX010000009.1 coordinate 203,344, forward strand.
CCTCTCAGCCGCCGGTGGCGCACCCCTCTCGCTGAGCGGGGCGTGCGCCGTTGCGAATCCCCGCACTTCCCATTCAGCACCACAACTGACCGTTCTGGGAACGGATTTGCTCCATTCACTACCCCCAGATGCCTGAATTCTCCTGTTGTGTGGCAGGTTTCGGCAGACGAACGGCGCCCGCCCGGGGGAGACCCGAACAGGCGCCGTGCGCAAGGGAGAGGTGTGACGGGTGGGGCGGTATCAGTCGTTCGCGACCACGGGGTAACGCGGCTCGTTCTCGGCCATCTGCCGCAGCGCGTCCTTGCGTTCACGCTTGGAGAGCCGGTCGATGTACAGGTATCCGTACAGATGATCCGTCTCGTGCTGCAAACACCGTGCGAAGTAGCCGGTGCCCCGCACCTTGACCGGGTTGCCCTTCTCGTCCTGCCCGGTCACCTCGGCGTAGTCGGGGCGGGCCAGCGGCGCGTAGGCGGTCGGCACGGAGAGGCAGCCCTCGTTGCTGTCGTCCAGGCGGCGCCGGTCGGCGGGCAGTTCGACGAGGACCGGGTTGCAGACCACGCCGACGTGGCGGACGCCCTCGTCGTCGGGGCAGTCGTAGACGAAGACCTTCTGGGGGACGCCGATCTGGTTGGCGGCCAGGCCCACACCCTCGGCGGTGCGCTGGCTGGCGAACATGTCCGCCACCAGCTGCTGGAACCCCTCGCCGAAGTCGGTGACGTCCGCGCACTCCGTGTGCAGCACCGGATTGCCGACCACCGTGATCGGACGCGAGGCGCCCCGCTCACGCCAGGCCGCCTCGCGCTCCTCGCAGTCCTCGGTGTCGACGACGAAGCCCTCGTCGTCCACGGGGAGCACGCCCACGTGCTGCTGATCGGTGTCCTGCTGGGCCATGACCGACGTATGCCTTCCTGGATGAACCTGGCTGAATGCTTGATACAGGGTACGGTGACGCGCCCTTTCAGGGGCGCGGGACGGTGTCCATGTGCGGCTCCGCCGCGTGGGCGCGACCAGCCACGACGGACCGGCCGACGAAGAACGACCTCAGCAGACCTCTTCCAGATCCCGCCAATCCCGAGAATCAGGACTGTCCGCGACCCACCCGTCCAGCAACCCCTTCACCAGCGCAGCCGGCGCAGCCACCCCGCACTCCCGCTCCGGCACCCACAGCTGCCCGTCCGTACGGTGCCCGAGGGGCCCGGGATGTCCCGGTTCGCTGTGGTCGTGCGGGTCGAGGTGCTCGCCCTCGCCTTCGTCGGACGGCATCCGGGACTCCGAGCACATCCGGCACAGCAGCCGGACCGAGGACGACCAGTCCTCGGCGGCGAATCCGGCGTCGGCCGCCAGCTGCTCCAGCGCGTCCCGGTCGGACTCGGTGGCCGCCTCCAGGAGGACGACCCAGGTGGGCACGGGCGACGGCGCCCACAGCTCGATCTCGTCGAAGACCGGGTAGGAGTGCCCGGCCGCGGTGGACCGCTCTCCGTGCGGCACCCCGTCGTGCAGGACGACCTCGCCCCAGCGCCGCCCGGACGACGGCAGCGGGATGGACAGCACCTCCACGCGGGCGGGGTCCAGGCGCCGCCCCCACACGACCTCGGCCTCCCCCTCGGGGGACAGTCGTACGGCCGCGCTGCCGAGTTCCATGCCGAGCGGCTCACCGGCGTCCGTCGCGTCCCCGGGGGTGCGCAGTCCGTACGCCTGCCAGGCCCGGCGGGCCAGCGGCCAGTCCTGCAGGGCGGTCGCCGCGATGCCGACGTTCCACCAGTCGGGGGCGCCGGTGTCCCGGTCGAGGAGCGCGACGGCCCGCAGCCCGGCCGCCCTGGCCTGCTCCCAGTCGTGCCGGAACTTGTGCAGCAGGGCGAGGTTGAACCACGACTCCGACAGCCAGGGTTCCAGGTCGGCGGCCCGCGTCAGCAGCGCCCCCGCGTCCTCGTAGCGACCGTCGCCGATCAGCGTGAACGCGCGGTCGGTGGCCTGCCGCCAGGAGGCGGAGGGCCGGTGCCGTGCCTTGCCGAAGATCCTCACCATTCCCGCCTGCCAGTTCCGTTCTGTGGGCTGGCTGTGCCTTTCGCGCCCCCGGACACCCTTTCCTGCGCATCAAACCACGTACGGCTGGAGAGGCGCTCATTACCCATGGGTTACCCAGCCGAGGGCGAGGTAAGACTGGATCGCGAAAGCACTCGGGCCAGTGCTTCCACCACGTCCGGAGCGTAGTCGTCCGCGGTGGCCAGGCGCAGCTCCTCCAGGGCCGTGAGACCGCCGCCGGGACCGGCGTCCCGCGCCTTCTCCTCGTAGGCGTTCACCACCCGTACGATCCGCGCGGCCGGCGGCTGCTCCCGGCAGGGGTCGGCCTGGCGCTCCACGACCACCGCGACAGCCGGGTCGACGCCGGTCTGGCGGACCACGGCGCCGCCCAGCAGCGCGATCCGCCGCTGCTCCGGGACGGGCAGGCCGGCGGTGGCACCCGCGGGTACCGGGTCGACCAGGCTGAGCTGGCCGATGTCGTGCATCAGGGCCGCGTACTCCAGCACGGTCAGCTCGGGCCCCGACAGCCCCAGGTCGCGGCCCACGGCCCCGCTCAGCTCGGCGACGCGGCGCGCGTGTCCGGCCGGGGTGTACCCGGCGATCTCGGTGGCCCTGGCCAGGGACGCGATGGTCTGCCGGTAGGTGGCCCGGACGGCCGCGTAGCGGCGGTAGGACAGCTGGGCGAGCAGCAGTGGCACGCAGAAGACGGGGAGCGCCCAGAGGCCCGCGACGCCCACCGCGAGCGCCATCACCACCCCGGTCGCGCACACCGCGGTGGTGATCCCGACCATGCCGCGCAGCTCCTCGCGCAGCAGCGGGCCGAAGGGCCAGCCGGTGCGGGCGTGCGCGGGTGCCGCGGCGAGCACGGCGTCGCACAGCGTGGTCAGGGCGAGCAGCGCGATCAGCAGCAGCGCGTACGCGGGGCCGCTCCAGTCGCGGAAGGTGCCCTGGACGGAGAGCGGCTGGAAGCACACCGCGGCGAAGGCGACGGTGAGCACGCGCCGCGCCAGGTGGTCGAGGACGGGCCCGCTGCCCCGGGCCGTGTAGGGCACGCTGCCGGTCAGCGACGCGGCGAGGACGACGGTGACGGTCTGGGCGACGCCGTGCGGGGCGGGCCGCCCGGCGACCTCCCCGAGCAGCGCGTACGCCAGTGCCCCGGCGGCGCCGAGCGGAGCAGCCTCGCGGGCCTCGGCGTCGGCGCGGCGGGTCAGCTCGCCGAGGGCGACCAGCACACCGAAGGCGAGCGCGACGGGCCGGTGGACGAGCCCCGACCACAGCACGGAGGCGAGGCAGAGCACGACGACGAGTCCGGCGGCGGCGCGGATGAGGAGGGGAACCAGCGGAGGCCGGCCCCGCAGCCGGGGCGCCAGTGGCCCGCTCATACGGCACGTCTCCCGACGCTGTCGCGCGCGCCCCGTCCACCTGCCCGGCCGGGGATCGCCGCGGCCGTCGGGACAGCGGCGGTGCCGTCGGCCGTGACCGACGGGTGCCAGCCGTGCCGGCCCAGGGCGCGGACCAGCGCGCCCACCATCCGGGGGTCGAACTGTTTCCCGGCACACCGTTGGAGCTCCTCCACCGCCGCGGCGACGGGACGGGCCCTGCGGTAGGAGCGGGTGGAGGTCATCGCGTCGAAGGCGTCGGCGACGGCCACCACGCGGGCCGACTCGGGGATGCGGTCGCCGACCAGGCCGTAGGGGTAGCCGCTGCCGTCCAGCCGTTCGTGGTGGTGGAGGACGGCGGCCCGGGCCTCCCCCAGGAAGCGGATGCCGCGCACCATCTCGTGCCCGTACTCCGGGTGCAGTTCGATCACCCGCCGCTCCTCGGGCGTCAGCGCCCCCTCCTTGCGCAGCAGCCGGGTGGGCACGCCGAGCTTGCCCACGTCGTGCAGGATGCCGGCGAAGCGGAGCGTCTCGACCCGCTCGTCGTCCATGCCCAGCTCGCGGGCGATCATCATGCTGGCCCGGCCGACGCGCTCGCTGTGTCCGCGGGTGTAGCCGTCCTTGATGTCGACGGCCTGCACGAGCGCGCGGATGGTCGCCTGGTGCGCGGCCCGCTCCCGGTGGTACTGGGCGAACGCCCACCACGCGACACACATCGGCAGCAGCACGAGCAGCGCGGCCACCGGACCGTACGGGCTGCGCCACAGGACGGCCATCATCAGCCCGGCGAGCCCGTGCACGGCGACCGGTCCGAGCGTCCTGGTGAACAGTCCTCGCCATGCCCGGCCCGCCGGCACCGGGTCGGCGAGCGCCAGGATGCCGCCGTCCAGCAGGGTGAGTACCAGGCAGAACGCCAGTAGCGCGGCCCCGGCGGGCACGAGCGCGTACGGGAAGTCGGGCTCGACGAGCGCGTCCCGCCCGCCGAGCCGCCCGTGGAGGTACGCGGCGGCCCAGACGGCGAGCGTCAGCTGTGCGGCCCGCCAGACCCGCCGCAGCGCGAAGGGCCGCCTCGGCACCGGGGACAGCAGGGCTCCCGGCAGTGCGACGAGCGCCGCGGCGGACGGCGGGAGCAGGAAGGCACCCGTGAGCAGGACGGGGTAGCAGGTACCGACGGAGCGGAACCGCGCGACCAGCTCGGAGCCCGCGTACAGCACGGCGAGCAGCAGCACCGCCCGCCAGGGCGTGGGTGTCGAGGGCAGTGACCGCAGGCAGACGAGTGCGGCCAGGACGACACCGGCGACGTACACGCGCGCCCGAGCCGGTACCGCGTCCATGATCCCCTCCCCCGGCCACGCCTGTCAGGCTCCGGAGCCTAGGACGGCGGTGGGGAGGCCGCGGGCAGATAACCCGCGGATTAGCACGTACGAGTGACTCGGGAGGGCTCAGGACTCCTGGGGAGCCGGCGGTGCGGCCGTGACGTCGTGCTCGGGCACGGACTGTCCGGACCGGATCAGGTCGAGCCTGCCCATGACCTTGGCGCGCAGGTCACCCGGCACGTCGTCCTGTCCGCAGCACCGCTTGACCAGCTTCTTCACGGCCTGCTCCAGCCCGTACTTCTCCAGGCAGGGCGAGCACTCCTCGAAGTGGTGCTCGAACTTCACGCAGTCCGAGTCCGGCATCTCCTTGTCGAGGAACTCGTAGAGATGATCGAGGATTTCGCTGCAATCCGTCTCGTGCGGCTCTCCGCAGCTCATGACCCCGAGCCTTTCGCTTCGTTCGACTCTCCGGCGCCGGCCGGGACCAGACCGCGGTCGCGGGCGTAGTCCTCCAGCATGCCGCGCAGCTGACGGCGTCCACGGTGCAGCCGGGACATGACCGTACCGATGGGTGTCCCCATGATGTCGGCGATCTCCTTGTAGGCAAACCCCTCGACGTCCGCCAGATAGACGGCGATGCGGAACTCCTCGGGGATGGCCTGGAGGGCCTGCTTCACGTCCGAGTCGGGCAGGTGGTCCAGCGCCTGCGACTCGGCGGAGCGCAGACCGGTCGACATGTGCGACTCGGCACGCGCGAGCTGCCAGTCCTCGATCTCCTCGGCCGCGCTGCGCTGGGGCTCGCGCTGCTTCTTGCGGTACGAGTTGATGAAGGTGTTGGTGAGGATGCGGTACAGCCACGCCTTGAGGTTGGTGCCCTCGCGGAACTGGTGGAAGGACGCGTACGCCTTGGCGTAGGTCTCCTGCACCAGGTCCTCGGCGTCGGCCGGATTACGCGTCATGCGCAGCGCGGCCGAGTACATCTGGTCGAGGAACTCCAGCGCGTCCCGCTCGAAGCGCGCGCTGCGCTCGGCGGTCGACTCCGCGCTCGTGCCCCGGCCCTCGGGCTGCTCCGCCTGGCCGTGTTCGGTCCCTGCGTCGGTCCCAGTGACCGGACCCACCTCCTCCAGTGACGTGGTGAAACCGAGACCGGCCCCACTCGAATCGGAGGATAGACGACGATCCGGTCCGCCCGCCGCCCGAATAGGGGCGGTCTTCGCCGCGTGCAGCACCGTCCAGTCCAGGTCGGCGCGGCCGCTGCTGCGACGAGGGCAGAAGGTCGAACCCATGCGGCGGACTTCCTCTCCTACGGCGTCGGTGCTGATTCTCAGCAACGTACGTCCGGCACAACAGTGGGCGCACGCCGGTCATTCCCAGGCGTTCACCCAAGTGAGCCGACCCACTTCGCGACCCTCTCGGTGATCAGCTCCAGGGCCGCCTCCTGGGTGGTCTCCGCCCGCTTGGGCACGGCGAAGCCGTGATCGCCGTACGGCACCTCGACGAGGTCGTACGTGCCCTCGGCGGCCTCGGGGAACTCCCCCGGCCTCCCGAAGGGGTCGTTGCCGCCCTGCACGACGAGGGTGGGGACGCCCGCCCCCAGCAGCTCGTCGGCGCGGGACTTCTCGGGCCTGCCCGGCGGGTGCAGGGGGAAGCTCAGGGCGAGGACGGCGTGGGCGCCGAGTTCGCGGGCGGTGCGGCAGGCGACGCGGGCGCCGGCGCTGCGGCCGCCCGCGATCACGGGCAGTCCCGGTGCGGTCAGCGCGGGCCAGAGGCCGCGCCAGCCGGTGTCGAGGGTCTTCGGCGCGGGCGCCAGCTTCTTGCCGGCCACCCGCCAGGGCTGCTCGACCAGGGCCACGCTCACTCCGTGGGCGGGCAGTGCGGCCGCCAGCGCCCGCAGGTCGCGCGCCTCGATGCCGCCGCCGGCGCCGTGGCTCGCGGCGAGGACGAGACGGGGCTTCCCCGCCCGGTGCCAGGTGATGCGGGCGGGCCCGGCGTCGGTCTCGACCGCCTCGACCGCCTCGGGCGTCTCGGGCGTCTTCTTCGTCACATGCGTCACGTCAGAAGAGTGTGCCCTCTTCCGGCGCCTCCAGCTCCTTGAGCAGCTCCGGCCCGTTGTTGCGCACGTTGCTCACCGCGGTGGAGACCGGGAACGCCCGCATCATTCCGGCGGGCGGGGGCGCCAGCAGCGACCTCAGCTCGTCGGGGTCGGTGCGTGCCGGGTCGAGCCAGTCGTCCCAGCGGTCCGGCGTCAGCATCAGGGGCATCCGGGGGTGGATGTCGGAGAGCGCGTGCGGCCCGTCGGCCGGGGCGACCGCCAGGGGGGTGGTCTCGGCCTCGGTCGTGATCACCGAGCACGTCACCCACCAGGCCTGCGGGTGGTCGTCCGGCAGCGTCCTGTCCCGCCAGAACTCGTAGAGCCCGGCCATGGCAAACACGGACCCGTCGGCGGGTGTGACGAAGTACGGCTGCTTGCGGGGCCGCTTCTTGCGTCCCTCGACCTCCAGGTCCCGCTCCTGCTTGCCGGTGACCCACTCGTAGTAGCCGTCGGCGGGCAGGATGCAGCGCCTGCTGCTGAAGGCGCGCCGGTAGGAGGGCTTCTCGTGGACGGTCTCCGCGCGGGCGTTGATCATCCGCGCCCCGCCCTCGGGGGTCTTGGACCAGGACGGGACGAGCCCCCACTTCAGCTTCCGCAGCTGCCGAACCGGATCCGGGTCCTCGGCGTCCTTCAGGGGACGGTCCAGAACGGCATGGACCTCCTTGGTGGGCGCCACGTTGTAGTCGGGCTCCAAGCTCTCCTTGGGCTCCCACTTCTCGATCTCGAAGATTCCCGCGAGATCCTCGGGTCGACGACTCGCCGCATACCGTCCGCACATACGTGCCACACTGCCAGACCCCGCGCAGACACGAGGAGCCCTCACCGAACATGGACCACCTCGCAACGGCCTCGCTCCCCTCTCTGTGGGACGAGGTATCCGGCACCCAGCCCGATCCCGACCTGTGGGTGGTGATCGCGACGCTGGTGGCCGCGCTGGTCGTCGTCGTGCCGCACCGCCCGTGGCGGATAGCGCGCAACGCGATCACCATCGCGCACGAGGGCGGACACGGGCTCGTGGCGCTGCTCACCGGCCGCACCCTGACCGGGATCACCCTGCACTCGGACACCAGCGGCCTGACGGTGAGCCGCGGCAAGCCGACCGGCGTCGGGATGATCCTGACGGCGGTGGCCGGCTACACCGCTCCCCCGCTGCTCGGCCTCGGCGGCGCCGCGCTGCTGGCCGCGGGGCGCATCACCCTGCTGCTGTGGCTGGCGACGGCGCTGCTCGTCGCCCTGCTGGTGATGGTCCGCAACGCGTACGGGATGCTGACGGTGGTGCTCACCGGCGGCACGTTCGTCCTGGTCTCCTGGCTGGCCGGACCTCAGGTGCAGGCGGCGTTCGCGTACGCGGTGGTCTGGTTCCTGCTGCTCGGCGGGGTGCGTCCGGCCTTCGAGCTGCAGGCCAAGCGGGCCCGGGGCGGCGCGGGCGACTCGGACGCGGACCAGCTGGCCCGGCTGACCCACGCGCCGGCGGGGGTCTGGTTCTTCCTGTTCCACGCGGTGTCGCTGTGCTCGCTGGTCGGCGGGGGACGCTGGCTCCTTGAGCTGTGACGCACGGGCGCCCGCACGCGCCCGGATATCCGCGCCCGCATATATGCACGGCATGTGCGCTGTCGCGATTTCGGTCAGGTTTCGCCGCTTTTGATCAAGATCTCCGATCGGCTTCAGCCATTAAAGTGGGGCCCATGACCGTGAACCCCACGCACACCGCCCTCTGGCCCGCACCGCACGCGAGCGGAGCCGTCGACGCGACCGTCCAGGTGCCCGGGTCCAAGTCGGTCACCAACCGCGCCCTGGTGCTGGCCGCCCTCGCCTCCGAGCCCGGCTGGCTGCGCCGTCCGCTGCGCTCCCGCGACACCCTGCTGATGGCCGAGGCGCTGCGCGCGATGGGCGTCGAGATCGAGGAGGGCGTCGGCCCGGAGGGCAGCGGTGAGTTCTGGCGGGTCATCCCGGCGGGACTGCGCGGCCCGGCCACGGTCGACGTCGGCAACGCGGGCACGGTCATGCGTTTCCTCCCGCCGGTCGCCACGCTCGTGGACGGCCCCGTCCGCTTCGACGGCGATCCGCGGTCCTACGAGCGCCCGCTGCACGGCGTGATCGACGCGCTGCGCGTCCTGGGTGCCCGCGTCGACGACGACGGGCGCGGCGCGCTGCCGCTGACCGTGCACGGCGGGGGCGCGCTGGAGGGCGGCCCGGTCGAGATCGACGCGTCGTCGTCCTCGCAGTTCGTCAGCGCCCTGCTGCTGTCCGGCCCGCGCTTCAACCAGGGCGTCGAGGTCCGCCACACCGGCTCCGCGCTGCCGTCCATGCCGCACATCCGGATGACCGTCGACATGCTGCGCTCGGTGGGCGCCCAGGTCGACACCCCGGAGTCGGGCGGCGAGCCGAACGTCTGGCGGGTCACGCCGGGCGCGCTCCTGGGCCGGGACCTGACGGTCGAGCCGGACCTCTCCAACGCCCAGCCGTTCCTGGCCGCGGCCCTGATCACCGGCGGCAAGGTCGTGATCCCCGACTGGCCGTCCCAGACCACCCAGCCCGGCGACCGGCTGCGGGAGATCTTCACCGAGATGGGCGGTTCCTGCGAACTGGCCGACTACGGGCTGGTCTTCACCGGATCGGGCGCCGTTCACGGCATCGACGTCGACCTCGGCGAGGTCGGCGAGCTGACCCCGGGCATCGCGGCCGTCGCCGCCCTCGCGGACTCCCCCTCGACCCTGCGCGGGGTGGCGCACCTGCGGCTGCACGAGACGGACCGCCTGGCCGCGCTCACCAAGGAGATCAACGAACTCGGCGGCGACGTCACCGAGACCGCCGACGGTCTGCACATCCGCCCGCGTCCCCTGCACGGCGGCGTCTTCCACACGTACGAGGACCACCGCATGGCCACCGCCGGGGCGATCCTCGGCCTCGCGGTCGAGGGAGTGCGCATCGAGAACGTGGCCACGACCGCCAAGACCCTGCCCGACTTCCCCGACCTGTGGACCGGGATGCTCGGGGCGTAGGGACTGTTCGCCATGCGCCGCTACGGCAAGCACACCGACGAGGACGACATCCGCTCCCGCCCCAACCGCAAGGGCAACCGGCCGCGCACCCACATCCGGCCCAAGCACGAGGACGCCGCGGAGGGCCTGGTCCTCACCGTGGACCGCGGCCGGCTGACCTGTCTGGTCGAGGACCGGGTCGTGATGGCGATGAAGGCCAGGGAACTGGGCCGCAAGGCGGCGGTGGTCGGCGACCGGGTGGCACTGGTCGGCGATCTCTCCGGCAAGAAGGACACCCTCGCGCGCATCGTCCGCATCGAGGAACGCGCGTCCCTGCTGCGCCGCACCGCGGACGACGACGACCCCTACGAGCGCGTGGTCGTCGCCAACGCCGACCAGCTCGCCATCGTCACCGCCCTGGCCGACCCGGAGCCGCGCCCCCGCCTGATCGACCGCTGCCTGGTCGCGGCGTTCGACGGCGGCCTCACCCCGCTGCTGGTGATGACCAAGTCGGACCTGGCGCCGCCGGACGAACTCCTGGAGCTGTACGGCGCGTTGGACATCCCGTACGTCGTCACCAGTCGCGAGGAGCTGGAGAACGGCGCCGCGGCCGGCCTGGTGCGCGAGCATCTGGACGGGAAGATCACCGCCTTCGTCGGCCACTCCGGCGTCGGCAAGACGACGCTCGTCAACACTCTGGTGCCGCAGGACCGCCGCCGGGTGACGGGTCATGTGAACGCGGTGACGGGCCGCGGCCGGCACACCACGACCTCGGCACTCGCCCTGCCGCTGTCGTCCGAGGCGGGCGGCTGGGTCGTCGACACCCCGGGCGTACGGTCGTTCGGGCTGGCGCACATCGATCCGTCGCGGGTCATCAACGCCTTCCCCGACCTGGTGCCCGGCACGGAGGGGTGCCCCCGCGCGTGCAGCCACGACGAGCAGGACTGCGCGCTGGACGCGTGGGTCGCCGAGGGCCACGCCGACCCGGCACGGCTGTACTCGCTGCGCCGGCTGCTGTCGACGCGCGAACGGAAGGAAGGCGACTGACCTCCGCGTTGTTTGCCGTGCCGTGGTACCGGTGAGTGCATAATCGCACCAAGCCGGAACCGAGCCCGCGCACATCCGGACGAAGCGACCCGGTAACGGCCACCGGACACAGCACCGGACGAAGCAGCGGTCACGGTACGGGACTACGGGAGGACAAGACATGGCGTGGCTGCTGGTCATCGTGGCCGGGTTGCTCGAGACCGGCTTCGCCGTCTGCCTGAAGCTGTCGCACGGCTTCACCCGGCTCTGGCCCACCGTCGCCTTCTGCGCCTTCGCCCTGGGCAGTTTCGGACTGCTGACCCTGGCCCTGAAGAGGCTCGACGTCGGCCCCGCCTACGCCGTGTGGACCGGCATCGGCGCCGCGGGCACCGCCATCTACGGCATGGTCTTCCTCGGCGATCTGGTCTCGACCCTGAAGATCGTCTCGATCAGTTTCGTCATCATCGGCGTGATCGGACTCCAGCTGTCGGGCTCGGCGCACTGAGCCGCGTGCACGGTGTCGCCCGACGGGCGGGGCTCTCGCAACAGGCCCTACGCCGTCGACCGGCGCGGCAGGGCGGTGCGCACGAGGTCGGCCACGCCGCCGTCGCCGGGCGGTGCCGCGACGCAGGACAGGGCGAGCCGCACGGCCAGTTCGCAGGAGCGGGTCAGTTCGGCGGCGTCCGGCGGGGCCGGCGGGTCGGCGCCGTACAGGACGGCCACGGCACGGTCGCGGACCAGAGCCACGAAGTCGCCGGGCGAGGGCAGCGGACCGTCGGCCCGGCGCTGGGCCGGCGCGGCGGAGGAGGACGGCACGGCCGTCAGCTCCGGTGCGGGCAGCCGCTCGCTCCAGCAGCCGGTGAGTAGCGCCCGGACCAGCGCGTTCTCGTGGGCGGCGGACGTCATCCACTCGGCGGTCGCGGTGAGCCGTTCACGCGGGTCGCTGGGCCCGGCGAGCGCGCGGTCCACGCCCGCGAGATAGCCGTCGGCCTCCCGCCGCACGAGCGCCCGCGCGAGGCCCTCCTTGCTGCCGAACTCGTTGTACAGCGTCTGCCGGGACACCCCGGCCGCCGCCGCGACGTCCACCATCCGCACGGCGGACCACGGCCGGTGCGCCAACGCCTGGTAAGCGGCGTCGAGCAGGGACTTCCGGGCTGCGGGCACCGTCGCCTCCCTCGGGCCGAGCGGCTTCGTGCCCAGATTTGACGGGTATGGGGTCACTGTCAAGGGTCCTCGCGCCGGAGCGGGCACAGGCCATGGGGCGCATCCGCCCGGCGGCTCCGCCTCCGTGATCCGCCACGCCCGCCAAACCCCTGGTGGCTCCCGCGCGTCCCGGGCCGATACGGTTGCCGCATGCCCGACTACCTCGACGACCTCCGCCTCGCCCACGTGCTCGCCGACGCCGCCGACGCGGCGACGATGGACCGCTTCAAGGCCCTCGACCTCAAGGTCGAGACGAAGCCGGACATGACCCCGGTGAGCGAGGCGGACAAGGCCGCCGAGGAACTCATCCGCGGCCACCTCGCCCGCGCCCGCCCCCGCGACTCGGTGCAGGGCGAGGAGTTCGGCACCACGGGAGCCGGCACCCGTCGCTGGGTGATCGACCCGATCGACGGCACCAAGAACTACGTCCGGGGCGTCCCCGTCTGGGCCACCCTGATCGCGCTCATGGAGGCCGGCGAGGGCGGCTATCAGCCCGTGGTCGGGCTGGTCTCCGCCCCGGCCCTCGGGCGCCGTTGGTGGGCGGTGCAGGACCACGGCGCGTTCACCGGCCGCAGCCTGACCTCCGCCTCCAGGCTCCAGGTCTCCCAGGTGTCCACGCTCTCGGACGCCTCGTTCGCGTACTCGTCGCTCGGCGGCTGGGAGGAGCAGGGACGGCTGGACGGCTTCCTCGACCTCACCCGCGAGGTGTGGCGCACGCGCGCGTACGGCGACTTCTGGCCGTACATGATGGTCGCCGAGGGCTCGGTGGACATCTGCGCCGAACCCGAGCTGTCCCTCTGGGACATGGCCGCGAACGCCATCATCGTCACGGAGGCCGGCGGTACCTTCACCGGCCTCGACGGGCGCCACGGCCCGCACAGCGGCAACGCGGCGGCGTCGAACGGCCGCCTGCACGACGAACTCCTCGGCTATCTGAACCAGCGCTACTGAGCGCCCGCCGACTCCCCCTCCACGCCCCCTTGTTGACCCCCGCTTTACCTGCCACCCTGAGAGTCCCCCCACTTGTGAACTTGTGAATCCATGAACTAACTCATGGATCACCGGCAGGAGGTGGCTCCACCCCATGCTCGTCCGCGAAGTCATGAGCAAGGTAGTCCTCACCATCGGCCCCGCCCACACACTCCGTCAGTCGGCCGCCCTGATGTCCGCACGCGGCGTCGGCGCGGCCGTGGTGTACGACCCCGACGCCGACGGCATCGGCATCCTCACCGAACGCGACGTCCTGGTCTCCGTGGGCCAGGGCCAGGACCCGGACACCGAGCGCGCCCACGCCCACACCACCACCGACGTCGTCTTCGCCGCACCGTCCTGGACCGTGGAGGAGGCGGCCGCGGCGATGGCGCACGGCGGCTTCCGCCACCTCATCGTGCTCGAGGGCGGCGAGCCGGCCGGCATCGTCTCGGTGCGCGACATCATCCGCTGCTGGGCGCCGGAGCGTTCGCGGCCGGGCGCCCCGGCGGTGACGGCCTGACGGCCTGACGGGCCGACGGGCTGAACGCTGGACGGGCCGAACGACGAAACGGGCCGGACCCCCGTACCCGGGGATCCGGCCCGCCGCCGCGACAAGCGGTCCAGTGCTGGACGTCAGCCGCGCAGGGCCTGGACCGCGGCCTCCAGCCGCTTGCCGAAGTCACCGTCGGCCTGACGGAAGTTGTTCACCGCGCGCTCGACGATGTCGTCGCGCGAGACACCGGAGAGGGCGCCGGCCAGGTTGTCGATCAGCCGCCCCTTCTCCTCCTCCGTCATCAGCCGGTAGAGGTTGCCCGCCTGGACGAAGTCGTTGTCCTCGGCGTGCGACGGAGCCTCGGTCTCGCCGGTGACACCGGAGACCGCGACCGGCTGCCACAGCGCGCGGTCCGTCTGGAACGGGCCGCCGAAGCTGTTCGGCTCGTAGTTCTTCGCGCCCTTGTGGCGGCCGTCGTACAGGAAGCCGTCACGGGAGTTGGTGCGCGCCTCGGTGGCGTGCGGGCGGTTCACCGGGAGGTGGTCGGCGTTGATGCCGACGCGGTAGCGGTGGGCGTCGCCGTACGCGAAGAGGCGGCCCTGGAGCATCTTGTCCGGGGACGGGCCGATGCCGGGCACGAAGTGCGACGGGGAGAAGATCGACTGCTCGACCTCGGCGAAGACGTTCTCCGGGTTGCGGTTGAGCTCCAGCTTGCCGAACTCGATGACCGGGTAGTCCGCGTGCGGCCACACCTTGGTCAGGTCGAACGGGTTGAAGCGGTACTTCGCCGCCTCGGCGACGGGCATGATCTGCACGCCGACGGTCCAGGAGGGGAACTCGCCCCGCTCGATCGCCTGACGCAGGTCGCGCTGGTGCGAGTCGGGGTCCGCACCGGCGAGCTTGTCGGCCTCGGCCTGGGTGAGGGTCTTGATGCCCTGGTCCGTCTTGAAGTGGTACTTCACCCAGAAGGCTTCGCCGGCCTCGTTGCTCCACTGGTAGGTGTGCGAGCCGAAGCCGTCCATGTGGCGGTACGACGCCGGGATGCCGCGGTCGCCGAAGAGCCAGGTCACCTGGTGCGTCGACTCGGGCGACAGGCCCCAGAAGTCCCAGACGTTGTCCGCCTCCTGGCTGCCGGTGTACGGGTCGCGCTTCTGGGTGTGGATGAAGTCGGGGAACTTGATGGCGTCCTTGATGAAGAACACCGGGGTGTTGTTGCCGACGAGGTCGTAGTTGCCCTCTTCGGTGTAGAACTTCAGCGCGAAACCGCGCGGGTCCCGGACGGCGTCGGGCGCGCCCAGGTTGCCGGCCACGGTGGAGAAGCGGAGGAAGGTCTCCGTCTCCTTGCCCACCTCGGAGAGGAACTTCGCGCGGGTGTACGGGGTGACGTCGGCGGTGACGGTGAAGGTGCCGTACGCGCCGGCGCCGCGGGCGTGCACGACCCGCTCCGGGATGCGCTCCCGGTTGAAGTGGGCCAGCTTCTCGAGGAGGAGCTGGTCCTGGACGAGCACGGGGCCGCCGACGCCCGCGGTCTCGCTGTTCTGGTTGTCGGCCACCGGTGCACCGGCTTCCGTAGTGAGCGGTCCCTGAGTCACGTACGCCTCCTGCGCCAATCCTGCAAAACCTGTCCCTTGGCTAATGCCGTTCTCGATCCTACAATGGACAATGTCTAAGTCAAGTACGGCTCCAAAGTCACACCTGTTCGGGACCTGGTCCCCCTAGCTGCTAGGCTGGTCTGTATGAGTGACCTACTGGAACGGTTGCGCGGTCGCGGATGGCGCATGACCGCGCAACGACGCGTCGTGGCCGAGGTCCTCGACGGCGAACACGTCCATCTGACGGCCGACGAGGTGCACGCCAGGGCCGTGGGCAGGCTCCCGGAGATCTCCCGGGCGACGGTCTACAACACGCTGGGCGAGCTGGTCTCGCTCGGTGAGGTGCTGGAGGTCGCGACGGACAAGCGCGCCAAGCGCTACGACCCGAACGCGCACACGCCGCACCACCACCTGGTCTGCGCCCAGTGCGGCGCGATCCGCGACGTCCACCCGACGGGCAACCCGATGGCCGACCTCCCCGACTCGGAGCGCTTCGGCTTCACCGTCTCGGACGTCGAGGTGACCTACCGCGGCACCTGCCCGAACTGCGCGGCGGCATAGGTCCCACCAGCACGCACGAAGCCCCGGCACCGATGGCGCCGGGGCTTCGTCATGACCGCGACCGGGGCTTCGCCCCCGTGCTCGCCGTGAACGCACCGAGGGCCGGAAACCTTTCGGATTCCGGCCCTCGGCCTTCAGTAGCGGGGACAGGATTTGAACCTGCGACCTCTGGGTTATGAGCCCAGCGAGCTACCGAGCTGCTCCACCCCGCGTCGATGAATGGAACATTACGTCACCCCCACGACGAGAAGCAAATCGCTTCCGCCCCGGCGTCCCGCCGGGGACAGGCCTCAGGCCGACAGCTCCTGCCGCAGGGCGTCGCGCAGCCGGGCCGCCCGTTCGCCCACCTCTGCCGGGCCCAGCGACACCGCCCGGTCCGCCCAGCGCTGCCCCTCCGCCAGTTCCCCCCGTCGCGCGCAGACCAGCGCCAGCCGCAGCGCGGCCCGTCCGTGACCGGCGTCGGCCGCGCGGCGCCACCACACGACGGCCTCGGGCTCGCTGCCCTCGCGGGCCAGCAGCAGGCCCAGGTTGAACGCGCCGTTGCGGGACCCGGCCTCGGCCGCCTCCCGGTACCACCGCGCCGCCTCCACCACGTCGCCCCGCGCCGCGGCGAGCATCCCGACCCGCACCTGGGCCCGGCGGTGACCCTGGGAGGCCGCCCGCTCGTACCACTCCTCGCACTCCGACTTCTCCTGCGCCTGCTCGCCCAGCTCGTGCGCGGGCGCGGGCGGCCGGCGCGCGTCCAGCACGGTCGCCAGCCGGTACGCGGCCTCCGCGCTGCCGCCCCCCGCCGCGCACCGCAGGAACCGTTCCGCCTCGCGCTCGTCCCCGGCACGCAGGCGGGCCATGCCGACCTGCAGCGCCGCCTCCGTGTGCCCGGCGGCCGCGGCCCGCTCGTACCAGCGCAGCGCCGTCCGCTCGGCGCCCCGGCCCGCGTGCAGGATCCCGAGGTTGAAGGCGGCGTCCACGCTGCCCGCCTCGGCCGCCTTGGAGAACCACGGCTCCGCGCCGGTCTCGTCACCGCCGCGCAGCAGCAGGATGGCGAGCGCGTTGGACGCCTCCCGGTGCCCGGCGTACGCGGCCCGGCGGTACCACTGCTCGGCCTGCGCGGTGCGGCCCTGCTCGGCGCAGAGCAGGCCGAGGTTGTACGCCCCGTTGTCGTCCCCGGCATCCATCGCGGCCCGGTACCAGCGTTCGGCGGTCTGGGTCTCGCCGCGCTCGGCGTGCAGCGCACCCAGGGCGTTGGCGGCGTTGCCGTCGCCGTCCTGGGCGGCGCGCAGCCACCACACGGCGGCGCTCTCGGTGTCCCCGGCGTCGCGCAGCAGGAAGCCCAGCGCGCAGGCCGCGCGAGCTTCGCCCTCCTTGGCGGACGTGAGGTACCAGCGGCCGGCCTCCTTCAGTTCGCCCCGCTTCTCCAGGATCGTCCCGAGGTGCAGCGCGGCCCGCCGGTGACCGCGTGCGGCGGCCTGCCGGTACCACTGCTCGACCTCCTCGCCGGCGGCGGCCGCGTCGTCGCCGGCGCGGTCCGGCCCGGCGCCGCGGTCCAGCGTCCGCGCCAGCCGGTACGCGGCCTCCCGGTGCCCGCGCTCGGCGGCGGCCCGCATCCAGCGCCCGGCCCCGGCGTCGTCGCCGCGGTGCTCCAGCAGGTCGGCGAGGGCATAGGCGCCCAGGACGTGCCCCTGCTCGGCGGACTGGCACAGCCAGTACTCCGCGGCGGGCTCGTCCCCGCGCTCGCGGAAGTGCCGCCCCAGCGCGTGAGCGGCGGCCGCGGATCCGGCGACCGCGGCGATCCGCCACCAGCCCGCGGCCTCGTCGGCGTATCCGCGCTGGTGCAGCAGAACGCCGAGGTTGTTCGCGGCCGCCCGGTCACCGGCCGCCGTGGCGGCCCGCAGCTGCGACTCGGCTCCGTCGAAGTCGCCCCGGCGCAGCAGCATCGCGCCGAGCATGCTCATCGCCTCGACGTCACCGCCGTCGACGGCCAGCCGCAGGCGCACTTCCTCCGCGGCCTCGTCGGCGGCCTCCTGAGCCTCGTCCGTGGCCTCCTCCTGACCGGACGGCGGCGCAAAACGCCCTGTCCCGAACAGATTTGCCATGTCCCCCATAACGTTCATCGTCGCACCACCTGCAACCTTGGTACACCCGGTATACCGCAGCCAGTGAGGTCACTTCAGCGTTTTGTCGACATGCCCACAGGACGACAAGTCAAACACAGATCGGCCCAACTCCCCCTGGCGGCGCGGCCGTCGCGCTCACCGGCACATGCGTTCGCACACCAGAGAAGGCCCGGATCCCTTTTGGGATCCGGGCCTTCGAGGTCGTGTGCGCATGGCCCACGATTTCAGTAGCGGGGACAGGATTTGAACCTGCGACCTCTGGGTTATGAGCCCAGCGAGCTACCGAGCTGCTCCACCCCGCGCCGTTGTGTTCACAACCCTAGCACGGCGCGGGATGGGCTTTGACCAGCTCGAACGCCGGTCGGCAGCGGCACCGCCACCGGGTGTCAGCCGGTGTCCGAGCCTCCGCCGGCCTCCTCGCTCGCGGAGGCGCCGGGACTGGCCTTGTCGTCCCCGTTCTTGTCCCCGGTGCCCTGGTCCGCCTTGGCCTGTGCGTCCTCGGCGCGCTGCAGCGCCTCCTCCAGGTCCTTCTGCGCCTCGGCGTACGCGGTCAGGTCCTTCTGCTCCAGCGCCTTCTGGCCGGCGTCGAAGGCCTCCTGCGCGTCAGTGAGCGCTTCCCGGACCGTCGGGTTGGTGGACGTCGGCGGTGGCTCCGTCGTGTCCTGGCCGGGGTCCTCGCCGGTGTCCTCCGGTGGCTCCGGTTCGGCCGCCTGCGCTCCGAAGACCTTGTTGAGGGCTTCGTCGAGCGTGTTCTCGAAGGCCGTGTTGCCGCCGTAGCTCACCAGCACCTTGCGCAGCAAGGGGTACTTGAGGTCGCCACCGCGGACGTAGACCGGCTCGACGTACAGCAGCCCGCCGTCGAGCGGCACGGTCAGCAGGTTGCCGTACTCGACCTCCGAGTCGCCGCCTCTCAGCAGCCGGATGGTCTCGGCGATGTCCTGCTCCGAGTTCAGCTGACTCTGGACCTGTTTCGGTCCGTTGACGGTCGTGCTGGTGGGCAGTTTGAGGATTCTGATCTTCCCGTAGCCGTTGGTTCCCGCCTCGGCGTCGACCGCCATGAACGCGCTGAGGTTGTCACGTCCGTTGGGCGTGAACGTCGTCGTCAGCGAGAACGCCTGCTGCTTCTGGTCGGGCATCTTCATGCTCAGGTAGTACGGCGGCACCGCGTCGCCCGACTTGTTGGTCGGGTCGTCCGGCACCTGCCACACCTCGCTGCCGCTGAGGAACGTGTTGGCGTCCTTCACGTGGTAGCGCGTGAGCAGCTCGCGCTGGACCTTGAACAGGTCCTGCGGGTAGCGCAGATGCTCCATCAGGTCCTTGGAGATCTCGTCCTTGCCCTGCACCGTGTCGGGGAACGCCTTCATCCAGGTCTTGAGGACCGGATCCTGGGTGTCCCACTGGTACAGCTTCACGTCACCGCTGTACGCGTCGACGGTCGCCTTCACGCTGTTGCGGATGTAGTTGACCTGGTTCTCCTGGGCCACCACCGCGCGCTGGTCGTTGGCCGCGGTCAGCGAGTCCGCCGTGGTGTCGCCGAGCGTCGTACGGGAGGCGTAGGGATAGCCGTTCGTCGTGGTGTACGCGTCGACGATCCACTGGATACGGCCGTTCACCACCGCCGGGTAGGCGTCGCCGTCGATGGTCAGCCACGGGGCGACCGCCTCGACGCGCTCCTTGGGCGTGCGGTTGTAGAGGATCTTCGAACCCTCGCCGATCGCACCGGAGTAGAGGATCTGCGGCTCGCTGAACGCCGCCGCGTACGCCGCGCGGTTGACCGGGCTGGACAGGTCGACCCCGCCGTCCCCCTTGTAGCTGAAGGTCTTCTCCCCCGAGTCGTCGGAGTAGTCGATCTCCTTCTGGGGACCGCCGACGATCGAGTACGTGGTGGTCTTCTCGCCGTAGTAGACCCGCTGCTCGTACGTGCCCAGGTCGCCCTTGGACGGCAGGTCGGACTCCGTGAAGACCGGGCGTCCCTCGGAGTCGACCGCCGTGCCCTTGGCCGCGACCACGCCGTAGCCGTGGGTGTAGCGGAAGTGGTTGTTGATCCAGTTCTTCTTCGGGATGCCGGCCAGGTTCAGCTCGCGCAGACCGATGACCGTGTCCTGGTCCTTGCCGTCCTTGGAGTAGCGGTCGACGTCGAGGTTGGTCGGGAACGCGTAGTAGTTACGCATCTGCTGGAGCTGCTGGAACGTGGGCGAGATGACGTTCGGGTCCATGATCCGGATGGACGCGGCGGCATTCGCGTCGTCCCGGAGCTTGGTCTTGTCCTTGGTCTCGGCCACTCCCGGATAGTCGGAGACCTGGGTGCCCTGGATGCCGTAGGCCTCGCGCGTGGCCGCCAGGTTCTTCTCGACGTACGGCGCTTCCTTGGCCTGCTCGTTCGGCTGGACCTGGAACTTCTGGACCAGTGCCGGGTACAGGCCGCCGATGAGGATGGCGGAGAGGACCATCAGGCCGAAGCCGATCACGGGCAGCTGCCAGGTGCGCCGCCACAGGGTGGCGAAGAACAGCAGCGCGCAGATGACGGCGATGCAGAACAGGATGGTCTTGGCCGGCAGGTAGGCGTTGGCGTCGACGTACCTGAGGCCGGTCCAGCTGTCGGTCGCCTTGAAGTCGCTGGACTTCACCGCCAGCCCGTACCGGTCCAGCCAGTAGGCGACCGCCTTGAGGGCGACGAAGACGCCGAGGAGCACCGACAGGTGTCCGGTGGCGGCGGCCGTGGCGCGCGCGCCCGGGCTGGTGACGCGCAGCCCGCCGTACAGGTAGTGCGTGAGCGCGGCGGCGATCACCGAGATGATCACGGCGGCGAAGCCGAAGCCGAGCAGGAACCGGTACCAGGGCAGGTCGAACGCGTAGAAGGAGACGTCCAGCTTGAACTGGGGGTCCTTCTGCCCGAAGGACACGCCGTTGACCCACATCAGCCAGGTCCGCCACTGACCGGACGCCGAGGCGCCGGCGATCAGGCCGACCAGCGCGGTGATGCCGAGCAGCAGCCACTTCTTGTACGGGGCGATGCCCATCCGGTACCGGTCGAGGTTCTGCTGCTCCATCGACATGGCGCTGAGCGGCGGGCGCAGGCGGTGGGCCAACCAGATGTTGAACCCGACGGCGAGCGCCATCAGCAGGCCGAAGACGAAGAAAAGCCCGATCTTGGTCCACAGGGTCGTCGTGAACACCGACGAGTAGTTGACCGACTTGTACCAGAGCCAGTCCGTCCAGAACCCGGCGAACATGGTGAACGCCATGAGGAGCACTGCGAGGACACCAAGTGTCAGCAGCAGGGTTCGGACACGCCGGGACGGGCGGCCCACTCTGATCCGCGGCCCCGACGGGGGGCCTCCGCCGCGGTCCGGCATCTGGAAAGCCAAGGTGCGCACCTCGAAGTTCGCTGTTGATCCGTCAGGCCCTCGGGTTCGCGGGCCCCCCGTGGGCCCCCGTGATCGAGGGCCCACACTTATGCAACTTACTCATCGTTTACTCGGTTCCCGATTCGGGCCAGTAACGAGGCAGGATTGTGACCATGTCCAACACCCCCATGGCTGCGAGCCCCCTCACCCGGGCCGTACTCGAGATCGACGAGTACGTCTCCGGGCTCGGCTGGGACCAGCCCGCACGCCTTTTTGCACTTGTCGACACCGCGCGGCTGAGGACCGATCAGCCCTCACTCGCGGACCGGCTCGGCCTTCAGGACGAACCGGACACTTCCGGCCTGACCCCGATCGAGCAGGACGAGATTCCAACGGACCAGCCGCTCGACGACTTCCTGGGCACCATCGCCTGGCCCGACGCGGTGGTCGGCTGCGCGCTCGCCGTGGAACGCCTGATGCTGCCGCCGTCCGCCGAGGCTCAGGTTCCGGAGGGCCTGAACGAGGCGGGGCTGGCGCGGTGGGTGGCGGAGCACCCGGACCGTCAGGAGGTCCGCATGACGGTCGCGGTGCTGCGCGACGGTGCCCGCGACTCGGCCCTGCGGCTGCGCGAGAAGGACTCCGCCACCGAGGTGCTCACCGGTTCCGACCTGGTGCCGGGTCTGGCCCAGGCGCTGACCGCGACCTTCGCCGAGTAGCCCGGCCGCCCGCCGGCTACCCCTTCGCGCACTCGGGCAGGTCGGAGGTCTTCCCGGAGCGGATGTCGCGCAGCGCGCCGAGGGCGTCGTCGATGGTGTCCACCTTCACGAGGGTGAGCCCGTCGGGGACGTCCGCGGCGGCGGTCGCGCAGTTGTCGGCGGGCGTCAGGAAGTACTGGGCGCCCTTGCCGCGCGCGCCGATGGTCTTCATGCTGATGCCGCCGATCGGACCGACCTTGCCGGTGTCGTCGATCGTCCCGGTGCCGGCGACGAAGCTGCCGCCGGTGAGGTCGCCCGGCGTGAGCTTGTCGTAGATGCCGAGGGCGAACATCAGGCCGGCGCTCGGACCGCCGACGTCGGCCAGCTTGATGTCGATGGAGAACGGGAACGTGTGGTCGGTCCCGGCGGAGATGCCGACGATGGCCCGCTTCTCCCCCTTGTCGTCGGAGGCCTCGGTGGTGATCTTGACCTGCTCCGTCTTCGTGGGCGTCCGGCGCTCCTTCTCCGCGTCGGCCTGCTCGTCGGCGGGCACGATCGTGAAGACGACGTCCTCTCCGGGCTTGTGCTTGGTCACCAGCTCGGCGACGTCGGCGGGCTCCTTGACCGTCGTACCGTCCACGGCCCTGATCACGTCACCGGCGTGCAGCCTGCCCTGCGACGGGGAGTCCTTGACGACCGTGGAGACGACCACCGAGGACTTCACCGGGATGTCGAGCGCCTCCAGGGCGGCGACCTTCGCGCTCTCCTGGGACTGGCTGAACTCCTCGGCGTTCTCCTGGGTGGCCTCTTCCTCGGTCTTGCCGTCCGGGTAGATCGTGTCGTGGGGCACCACACTGTTGTCGTGCGCCAGCCAGCCGTAGACCGCCTCCACGAGGTTCATCTTGTACTCGGCGCTGGTGACCCGGACGGTGGTCATGTTCAGGTGACCGCTCGCCTCATAGGTCTTGCGGCCGGAGATCTGCAGCACCGGCTCGCCGTCGTGGTCCCCGAGGGTGTTCACTGTCGGCCCGGGTGACATCTCCGAGTAGGGCACGGGGATGAACACACCCGCGCACAGGATCGCGATCAGCATCAGGGTGGAGGCGAGCATCGTCGCAGTGCGGCGTGGCATGGCACGACAGTACGGGACGCGGCTGTCGGAACACCGTCAGGGCGGGTCCCCTCAGGCACCGGTGCGGGGCTTCTCCATGGCCTCGCGGAACCGGGCGTACCCGTCCAGTTCGGGACCGTCGCTGCGGGCCTTGCGGGTGCGGTTGGCCCAACTGCCCCACAGCCCGGCACCGACGGCGGCCACAAGCGGAATCAGCAACCAGGCAAGCGCTGCCATGCCCGACCTCCCAGCCCCATGAACGTCCGCAACTGACTGATCAGCAGATTAACCATCCGCAGTGACAACGCTCACGCCGGGGGGCGGGTTACGCAACCGGAGCCGGGTGGGGGGAACGGCAGGGCCGGGAGGGGGGAACGGTAGGGCCAGGAGGGGGTCGGCGGCACCCTTCAGCAGGCGCCCACCCACTCCTCGGTGCCGTCGGAGAACGTCTGGTGCTTCCAGATCGGCACCTCGTGCTTCAGGTCGTCGATCAGCTTCCGGCAGGCGTCGAAGGCCTCACCCCGGTGCGGGCAGGAGACGGCGACGACCACGGCGAGATCCCCGACCTCCAGGTCCCCCACGCGGTGGACCGCGGCGAGCGCCCGTACGGGGTACTCCGCGACGACCTTCTCGGCGATGCGGCGCATCTCGGCCTCGGCGCTGGGGTGGCACGAGTACCCGAGCCGGTCGACATCGGTGCCCCCGTCGTGGTTGCGGACGGTCCCCACGAACAGCGCGGTCCCGCCGGCCGCGTCGTCCCCGACGGCCCGGAAGACCTCGTCCACGGACAGGGGGGTCTCGCGGACGCCGATCAGCTTGACGGGGTCCGCTGCGGCCAGCTCACCGGGGTGGTCGTTGGTTGCCATACGCCCATCGTGCCGCACGTCGCGGACGACACGGAATAGCGTGATCGCCCGGCACGCGCGCGTACCGCGTTGGAGCGTCCTACAGGGGTGCCGTCCACCGCGGACGCCGGATGCGGCGCCCGCGCGGTGGCCCGGGACGTCAGATGCGGCGCCGGGCCTTGCGGGCCCGCCGTACCACCGCCGCCGCGCCCAGCAGCGCCACCGTCGCGCCCGCGGCTCCCGCGGCCGTCGCGTCCTTGCGGCCGAGGCGGCGCCCGGCGACGGTGTGCCGTCCGGAGACCTCGTCCAGCAGCTCCGAGAGCACCTCCTCGTTGGTGTACTTCGGCCGCCATCCCGCGTCGTGCAGCCGGCTGCCGCTCACCACCCAGGGGTACATCGTGTACGCCAGGTCACCGGCCGGGGAGGGTGTCAGTCCGATCCGGTGCAGCCGGGCCGCCGCGCCGAGGGCGACCGCGGACGGCAGCTCCATGCGCCGGACGCCGCTCAGCTCCTCGACCTCCTCCTGTTCCAGCCAGCCGTCGCACCCCACGGCCAGCTCGCCGTCGGCCTTCTCCAGGACGGCGTACTCCAGGGCGCTGCACAGGTCCTCGACGTGGCAGAACTGCCAGGCCGGCCGCGAACCGGCCACCACAAGAAGTCGGGGCGACTCGAAGTACCTGGTCAGCGCGGTGTCCATGCCTCCGACCAGTACCGCGGGCCGGACGACGGTCACGTTGAGTCCGGGGTGCGCCCGCGGGGCGCGCCGGGCCAGCCGTTCGATCTCCAGCAGGTCCCCGACGCCCGTCGCCTCGGCCGTGGCGCGCAGCTCGGCGTCCTCCGACAGCGGCAGCTCGTTGTCCGGGAGGGCGCCGTAGACCATCGCCGAGGTGCAGAGCACGACCCGGTGGACGCCGGCCGCCGCGGCGGCGGTCAGGACGGTCTGCGTCCCCCGGACGTTGTAAGCCGTCCGGGCGGCCGCGTCGGTCTCCAGGTCGAGGTCGAGCGCCAGGTGCACCACGACGTCCGCACCACGGAGTTTCTCCGCGATGGCGGGGTCCCGTACGTCCAGGATCTGCCACCGTGCCGCCTCGCACTCGCCGCGTCGCTCGTCGATGGCCACGACCTGTCTGACCTCGTCGGACGCGGCCAGCCGCGCGGTGAGCAGCGCCCCGACCCCGGACGCGGCACCGGTGACCGCGACCACGGGTCCGCGCGCGCCGGGGCGGAGGGAACTGGTTGACTGGTTTCGCGCTGCGCGAACCTGCGGATCTGGGGAACTCACCGGGCGTCTCCAGCGGTTGTCTTCAGTACGAGCGCGAGCGACGCGTGCGTACCAGGTGGCATCCATCCTGCCGCAGGCCGTCAGTCGGCGAAGCACCGAGGCCCGAACCGCCCCGGGTGTCTACGCTGGGTGGTGAAGTCGGGCAGCCGTGCCGCCGGAAAGAACCGGCGGCCCTACCAGCCGAGGAACCCCGTGAGTGACACCCCATTCGGATTCGGCCTTCCGCCGGAGGAGCCGGACGACGGCGACGAGGGCAAGAAGAAGGACCAGCAGAGCGGCGGTGGTCAGGGACCGGCCAACCCGTTCGGATTCGGGATGCCCGGAGCCGGTGGCCTGGGTGGCCCCGGTGCGGACAACCCGTTCGCTGCCATGTTCGGTTCCATGAACCCCAACGACCTGGGCGCCGCGTTCCAGCAGCTGGGCCAGATGCTCTCCTACGAGGGCGGCCCGGTGAACTGGGACATGGCCAAGCAGATCGCCCGCCAGACGGTCTCGCAGGGCACGCCGGACGGCCGCAAGGACGCCAGCGTCGGCCCCGCCGAGCGCAATGCGGTCCAGGAGGCCGTGCGCCTGGCCGACCTGTGGCTGGACGACGCGACCGCGCTCCCGTCGGGCTCGGGCACCGCGGTGGCCTGGAGCCGTGCGGAGTGGGTCGAGGCGACTCTGCCGGCCTGGCGGGAGCTGGTCGACCCGGTCGCCGAGCGCGTCGGCAACGCCATGGGCGACGTGCTGCCGGAGGAGATGCAGGCCATGGCGGGCCCGCTGATCGGCATGATGCGGTCCATGGGCGGCGCCATGTTCGGCACGCAGATCGGCCAGGCCGTCGGCGTGCTCGCCGGCGAGGTCGTCGGTTCGACCGACGTGGGCCTCCCGCTCGGTCCGGCGGGCAAGGCCGCGCTGCTGCCGGCGAACATCGAGGCCTTCGGTCAGGACCTCGGCGTGCCGCAGGAGGAGGTGCGGCTGTACCTCGCCCTGCGTGAGGCTGCCCACCAGCGTCTCTTCGCGCACGTGCCGTGGCTGCGCTCGCACCTGTTCGGCGCCGTCGACGGGTACGCCCGTGGCATCAAGGTCGACACGGCCAAGCTGGAGGACGTGGTCGGGCAGTTCGACCCGCAGAACCCCGAGCAGCTGCAGGAGGCGCTCCAGCAGGGCATGTTCCAGCCGGAGGACACGCCGGAGCAGAAGGCGGCCCTGGCCCGGCTGGAGACGGCCCTGGCGCTCGTCGAGGGCTGGGTGGACGCGGTGGTGCACTCCGCCGCCAAGCCCAGGCTGTCCTCGGCCGACGCGCTGCGCGAGACGCTGCGCCGCCGTCGCGCCTCCGGCGGCCCGGCGGAGCAGACCTTCGCCACGCTGATCGGTCTGGAGCTGCGCCCCCGCCGGCTGCGGGACGCGTCCCGCCTGTGGGCCTCCCTCACGGACGCGCGCGGCGTCGACGGCCGGGACGGCCTGTGGGCCCACCCGGACATGCTGCCGACCGCCGACGACCTGAACGACCCGGACGGCTTCGTCCACCGCGAGCAGCTCGACTTCTCCGAGCTGGACAAGATGCTCGGCGAGGCGGCCGGCAAGCCCGACCTGAAGAAGAAGGACGCGCCGGGCCAGGACGGGAAGGGCCCGGACGAGAAGGGCCGGGACGACGCCGCCGACGGGAAGGCCGAGGGCAAGGGCGACGACACCGAGTGAGCCTCCATGACGACGCGGTCCTGGTCCTGAAGGGTCACCAGGGCCAGGACGAGCTGCGTCAGGTCTATCTGGACCATCTGGCCGCCCACCCGGACGGCGTATGGAAGGCGTGCGGGGACGGGCACATCACGGCGAGCGCGCTGGTGATCGACCCCTCACGCGGGCGGGTCCTGCTGACCCTGCACAAGAAGATGCGGATGTGGCTCCAGATGGGCGGCCACTGCGAACCCGTCGACGCGACGCTGGCGCGGGCTGCCCTGCGCGAGGCCACCGAGGAGTCAGGCATCGACGGCCTGGCGCTGGCCCCCGGTGGCCCGGTGCGGCTGGACCGGCACCACACGCCCTGCGCTTGGCACCTCGACGTCCAGTACGCGGCGGTGGCACCGGCCGGGGCCGTGGAGGCGATCAGCGACGAGTCCCTCGACCTGCGCTGGTTCCCGTACGCGGAGGTCGCGGAGGTCGCCGACGACTCGGTGGTACGTCTGCTGGAGGCGACGCTCGCACGGATCTGAGCCGTGCGGGACGTACGGGAGCGACCGCCACGGCCGTGGGGTGGCGGCAGCCGTACAGGACGACCGCACAGCCGTAAGGGGTGACCGCCAGGCGATCACCCCTTACCGACGCTCCCTACGGCACACGCCGCGCGCTCAGCTCCAGACGTTGCCCTGGTTCTGCCCTCGCGCCCCCTGCTGGCCCATGCCGTACTGGGCCGCGACACCGGAGCCGACCTGGGCGTTCTGCGGCGGCAGCAGCTCGCTGGGCTGGACGAGCGCGAAGCCGCTGCCCATGAAGCTCAGCTCCCAGCCCTCGCCGGTGTTGCCTCGGCGCCGCCACACCCCGGAGGAGTGCGTCTGGGCCTGCATCTGCACCCGGAGGCCGGTGGACCAGGCGACGATCGCGTCGGCGTCGCAGTTGACGTACTTCTCCGGCGTCACCTGCATGAACAGGGGCACGCCCGACGTCATCAGGGCGACCTTGCCGCGGCCCGTGATGTTGAGCTGGTACTTCCCCGAGCCGGAGATGCCGTAGAGGCTGTCCACGGCGATGACCTCGTGGTGCAGGGACGAGTCCATCGCCAGCACGTAGCTGCTGTCGACGGTGAGACCGTCCTGGTCGACGTCGACCACGTGGACGCACTGGGCGAGGTTGGCGAAGAACACCGTGCCCTGGCCGTGGCAGCGCATCAGGTCCAGGCCCTCACCGGTGTGCGCACGCGCGCGTGACTGGTTGTTGCTCTGGTACTCGGCGTCGAACTCGACGAGACCCTGGTAGGCGACCATCGTGCCCTTGCGGGCGAGCACGTCGTCGTGGCCCTCCAGGGCGACACGGAGCATGTGCTTGTTCTGCAGGCTCCAGGCTTCCTGGGTCTGCTGGTCGTTGTAGGCGAAAATCGGGCTCTGCATGATGGTGGCTCCCCCTCAGCCCCGCGCCCGGAGGCGGTCGGTGCTGTCCTCGCTGGGCTGGACGACGACGATGCCCTGACCGGAGAAGGCCATCTGGAAGGCCTCGCCGCTGCCGCGGCCGATCAGCGACTGCGCCTTGAAGCTGCGCTTGCCCTTCACCTTGAGGTTCGGGGACCAGGCGACCAGTGCGTCCGGGTCGACGTACGTCTCGTCCTCACCGCCGCCGCAGTCGACCACGATCGGCTTGCCCCGTGAGGTGAGCGCGACCCAGCCCTGCCCGGAGATCCTGGTGTTCCACAGGCCCTGCCCGGCGAACTTCGCGAGGCCCTTCACCCGCTCCACGCCCCACGTCAGGTGGGCGTCGAAGGCGAGGAGGTTGGTGGCGTTGACGGAGATCCCGTCGCCGTTGAGGTTGATCACGACGACGTTGGCGCCGTAGTCGGCGAGGTAGAGCAGTCCGTCGCCGGAGCACTTCATGAGGGGCGCGCCCTCGCCGGTCATCCAGTCCTTGGCGATCTGGCGGACGGCCGGCGGGTTGGGCTCGTACTGGACGAAGCCCTCATAGGCGACCATCGACCCCACGCGCGCGAGGAGGTCGTTGCCGGTCTGCATGGCGACCTTCAGCATGTGGTTGCCGTGGTTCTCCATGCGGGCGGTGACGGGTGCGGGGGCGTAGCCCGCGAGCGGCTGGTTCATCTCGGGCTCTCCCTCAGATCTCGTACGGCTGGACGACGACGAAGCTGCCGGGCGCCGCCCGGAACTGGAGGTTGACGCTCTCGCCGGTGTCGCCCGCGTAGGAGTTGCGGCGCATCCGCACCTGGCTGGAGACGACCACCTGGGCCGCGGCGGACCACGCGACCACCGCGTTGCAGTCGGCGAACGTCGTGGGCGTGACCGGCAGTACGACGGGCACGCCGCGCGTCTTGACGACGATCGTGCCGGTGCCCTGGAACTGCATGGTGAACAGCGCGCCACCGGGGATGCCGTGCCCCTCGATGCGGCGGACCTCGTAGTGGAGGCTCTCGTCGAAGGCCAGGACGTTCTCCGCGGAGACGCACACGGCGTCGCCCTGAAGCTCGATGGGGTGCAGCATCGCGGAGTTGTCCGCGAGAAACACCTGTCCCTTGCCGGTACAGCGCATGAGCTGCATCTCCTGGCCGGTCGCGTTGCCCACGACCCGCCCGGCGAACCCGGCGCCCTTGTAGCTGAAGTCGACCTTGCCCTGGTAGAGCACCATGCTGCCCTGCCGCGCCAGCACCGGCTGGCCTTCGGCGCCGAGGTCGACGCGGACCAGCTTCTTGTTCTGCTGGGTCCAGCGCTGCCCGGTCGCCGTCTCGCGGAACTGCTGGAGCGCCGCGGTGACGCCGGCGCCCTGCGGCGCGCCCGAGGGCACTCCCTGGGGTGCGCCCTGGGCGGCCTGCTGGCCGTAGCCCGGAGGCGGGGTGGGCTGTCCGTAGCCGGGGGGCGCGGTCGGCTGACCGTGGCCGGGCGGCGGGGTCGGCTGTCCGTAGCCGTGCGGCGGGGGTGGGGCCTGGGGGGCTTGAGGTGCCTGGGGCTGGCCGTAGCCGGGGGGCAGGGGCGCCGTCTGGCCGGGGACCTGGCCGTGCGGCGCGGGCGCCGGGGCCGGTGGCGGTACCGGGGCGCCGCCGGGCGGCGTGTGCATGGGCGCGACGATGGTCTGCGCGGCGTGCACATCCGGGGCGGGAGCCTGTGGCGGGGTGGCGGCGGGCGGGGGAGCGAAGCCCTGCGGCGCGGGCTGCGCGGGCGGCGGCGTCGGCGCCGGTGCCGGTGCGGCGGGGGCGCCGAAGGCCGGCGGGGCCGAAGCCTGGGCGGGCGGCGGCGCGAAGCCGGGAGCGGCACCGGTCTGCGGCTGCTGCGCCTGCGGCTCGGGTGCCTCCTCCTCGGCCACCTCGCCGCCGAAGTTGCGCAGCAGCGCGTCCAGCCCGCCGTCGAAGCCCTGGCCGACGGCGGCGAAGCGCCACACGTCCTTCAGATAGAAGTCGCCCAGCATCACCGCGCGCTCGGTGGAGAACTCGGAGCCGTTGAACGGGTACCGGGCCACCTCCTCGCCGCCCGCGACGATGCGGATGTAACCGGGCCCCACCTGCGACATCTGTCCCGCGCCGTCGATCGTCGCCGTGAAGGACAGCTTCTGGACGCCCTGCGGAATCCTGTCGAGGGTGACCCGGAAGGACTCCGTGTCGCCCGCCTGCGCACCCAGGAGCTGGATGGACTCCTCGGGGGTCTTCGGTTGGTTGAAGAACACGAAGTACCGGTCGTCCGACAACCGCTCCTCGGCGTCGAGACCGAAGCAGCTGATGTCGAAGCTCAGTCCGGGGCCGGAGATCTGCACGCCTACGTACAGATCCGTGCCCGCGGTGAGGTCACTGATCCTGGCCTTGTGGCCGCGTTGAAATTCCCTGGCCATGCGTTTCGACCGTCCCCCATCCGAATGTGAGTGCGTCGCGACAGGCTAACGGCAAAGCCCGACACCGGAGGAAGTCGGTACAGACCCGGTACGAAACCCGTGCGCCACCGTGTCGGAGGCCCGACCGGGGGCCCGGGGCAGAGGCCCGACCGGGGCCCGGCTACTCGTTGCGCGCGCCGGGTACGTGCGGCAGCCGCTCCGCGGCGACCACGCCCTCCAAGTAGCCCCGCGCCCGCTCGGTGCGCGGATACGCCTCCAGCAGCCGCCAGAACCGGGGCCCGTGGCCGGGGACGAGCAGGTGCGCCAGTTCGTGGAGCAGGACGTAGTCGACGACGTACTCGGGCATGCCCTGGAGGCGGTGTGACAACCGGATGCTTCCCTCGGAGGGGGTGCAGGAGCCCCAGCGGGTGTTCTGGTTGGTGACCCAGCGGACCGAGGTGGGCCGCGCGCGCCCATCGAAGTACTGGCCCGACAGCCGCTGCGCGCGCTCGGCCAGCTCGGCGTCGCCGAGGACCCGCTTGCTCTCCTGGGCGGCGAGCTTGTCCAGCATCACGCTCACCCAGCGTTGCTCCTCCGCCTCGGACATCCGGGCGGGGATCAGCACGACGGTGCGATCGCCTTCGCGGTACGCGGAGACCGTCCGGCGGCGCCGGGTGCTCCTGCGGACCTCGATCGCGCTCGTCCCCGAGCCGTTCGGCGGCGGATTCGTGGGCGTGCGCTGGGGCGCCCCGGCACGGTGCAGTGGGTCGGCGGACACGCCACGACGTTACCCGCTGCACACGGGGAAGTCCCGGCTCCGGGACGGTTCGGTGCCGATCCGCCGCGCCTCCTTCGAGAGGACTGCGGTGGACGGCCGAGTTGTACGCCGAGCTGCCCGTCGGACTTGTACGACGAATACCCACCGCCTGTGGACAACTTTCGCCGCCTCTTCTCACGGCCGGGCATGCTGGCACTCGTCGGCCGTTTCACGACCGACCGCGTGCCCGCACATTCGAAGATCACGAAGATCACGGGGGATCCGGAATGCATCCGATGGTGAAGCCCGCGCTCCGGCGCGGCTGGCGCGATCTGAACACCGTGCAGTTCGGAATGACACCGGCGCACGCGCTGACGCTCGCCCCGGTGGACACGGCGACGGGCAGCTTCCTGGAACTGCTCAACGGCACCCGCGGACCGAAGCTCCTGCGTGAGGAGGGGCACCGCATGGACCTGCCGGAGGGGCATGCCGACCGGGTGGTGGAGGGACTGGCGAGGGCCGGGCTGCTGGACGACGCCACGGGCGGCGGACCGGCCGCCGACGCCCTGCGGGAGAAGAAGGAGGTCCTCGACCGGCTCCGCCCCGACCTGGCCTCACTGTCCCTGACCACCTCCGAACCGGGGGACGCGATCAGACACCTGGCGGCCCGCCGTGCCCTGCGGGTGAGCGTGAGAGGTGCGGGACGGGTGGGCGCGGTACTCGCCGGCCTGCTGTCGGGGGCGGGGATCGGCGAGGTGGACGTCCGCGACGGCGGACGGGTCGAGCCGTGGGACGTCGCCCCGGGCGGACTGCCGGTCGACTCCGTCGGCGACCGGCGGGACGAGGCCGCCCGTCGGATGGTGCGCCGGACCGCCCCCGACCGGCCGCCGCGGCGTGGCCCAGCGGCGCCGTCCGAGGCGGACACCGCGGGCTTCTCCCTGGTGATCGTCACCCCACGCGACGACGTGGCGGTGCACACACCCGATCCCGTCGCGGCCGAGTCCCTCATGGCCTCCGGAACACCCCACCTGTATGCCGGGGTCGTGGAAGGGACGGGTGTCGTCGGCCCCCTGGTCCTGCCCGGCGAGACCGGGTGCGCGGGCTGTCTGCACGCGGAGCGCACCGACCGGGATCCGGCCTGGCCCCGCCTGGTGGCCCAGTGGCGTTCCGGCCGCCGGCCCGAGGTGCGGCCCTGCGACCTCACTCTCGCGGCGACAGTCGCCGGATTCGCGGCGGCCCACGCCCTCGCCTTCCTGGACGGCGGGAGCCCGTCGAGCACCGGCGTCCGCTGGGAGGTCTCGCTGCCCGGTCTGCGCTGGCGGTCCCGTCCGGTCCGGGCCCACCCCGAGTGCCCGTGCGGAGCGGCGGGGAAGGGTAAGGAGGAACACATCGCCGAGGACGGGGAGGAGCGCGCGACAATGGCGGGGCAAGGGCCGTCAGCAGAAGTACGCCGTGAGGCGGAACCCGCGCGGCCGGCTGCGACTTGGAGGGCTCATGTCTGATCTTCCCCGCAAGGCGGTCACCCGGACCGCCAAGCTCGCCGCGCTCCCGCTCGGCTTCGCCGGGCGGGCGACCTGGGGGCTCGGCAAGCGGATCGTGGGCGAGTCGGCGGAGCTCGTCGGCCAGCAGTTGCAGCAGCGCACCGCGGAGCAGTTGTTCAAGGTGCTGGGCGAGCTGAAGGGCGGGGCGATGAAGTTCGGGCAGGCGCTGTCCGTCTTCGAGTCGGCGCTGCCCGAGGAGGTCGCCGGGCCCTACCGGGCGGCGCTGACCAAACTCCAGGAGGCGGCACCGCCCATGCCGACGCGCACCGTGCACGCGGTGCTCGCCGAGCGCCTCGGGGAAAGCTGGCAGGACCTGTTCCTGGAGTTCGACGACAAGCCCGCCGCGGCCGCCTCGATCGGCCAGGTGCACCGGGGGGTGTGGCACGACGGCCGCGAGGTGGCGGTCAAGGTGCAGTACCCGGGCGCGGGCGAGGCCCTGCTGTCGGACCTCAACCAGCTCAGCCGTTTCGCCCGCCTGCTCGGCCCGCTGGTCCCCGGCATGGACGTCAAGCCGCTGATCACGGAGCTGAAGGACCGGGTCTCGGAGGAGCTGGACTACGACCTGGAGGCGCAGGCCCAGCGGATCCACGCCGAGGAGTTCGCGGACGACCCGGACATCCTGGTTCCGGACGTCGTCCACCAGTGCGACCAGGTACTGATCACCGAGTGGATCGACGGCATCCCGATGTCGGAGATCATCTCGGACGGCACGCAGGAGCAGCGCGACCGCGCCGGCCAGTTGCTGGCCCACTTCCTCTTCTCCGGCCCGGCGCGCACCGGACTCCTGCACGCCGACCCGCACCCCGGCAACTTCCGCCTGCTCCCCGGTGGCCCGGACGGCGAGGACGACTGGCGCCTGGGCGTGCTGGACTTCGGCACCGTCGACCGGCTCCCGGGCGGTCTGCCCGAGCCCATCGGGGAGGCCCTGCGGATGACGCTGGACGGCGAGGCGGACGCCGTCTACGAGATGCTCTGCGCGGAGGGGTTCGTCAGGGAGTCGATAGAGCTGGACCCCGACGCCGTTCTGGAATATCTCCTGCCGATCATCGAGCCGGCCCGGGTCGACGAGTTCACGTTCACCCGCGGCTGGATGCGGAGTCAGGCGGCCCGCATCGGCGACCCCCGCTCCCCCGCCTACCAGCTGGCCAAGCAGCTGAATCTGCCGCCGTCCTACCTCCTGATCCATCGAGTGACCTTGAGCACGATCGGGGTGCTGTGCCAGCTGGGAGCGACGGTCCGGCTGCGTGACGAGCTGGCCGACTGGCTGGTGGGCTTCGTCCCCGAGGAGGAGACGGACGAAGAGGAGGCCGCGGCCGTCGAGGACGCGTACAAGGAGTACGAGGAGGAGAAGGCGGCGGAGGCCTGAGCCGCCCGCGCCGAACGGACCGCGGGGGCCGGTCCGTTCGGACGGGCCGGCCCCCGCGGGCAGAGCTTCGTCTCCCGGGCCGGGAGACCACCGCTTCAGGTGTGTCGGTTACTGCATGACCGCCATGGCGAGCGCACGCCGGGCACGCATCGAGGCGCGCTCCGCCCGGCGCTGCATGCGGCGAGCGGTCGCCAGGCGCATCGCCCGGCGCTCCTGCTCCGCCTCGATCAGGCGGTCGTGCATATGCGCACGTGCCAGGGCTTCTGGGATGAGTTGCATTTCGCGGGTCCTGTTCTGACGCGAGTCCCTCGCGCCGGTGGTGGTGAAGTCTTCGGGCGCGGAGCCTGCGGTGTCGTGGGGGAACGGCTTCATCGGGGCCTGCTTCTGGGGGTCGTACGTGAGGGGGCGGTCGATCGTTCCGGTGATGTTCATGCCGAAACCGGGTTCTTGCGCGGGCGACCACGAGGCCGCTTCCGGGCGACGACGACACCCTGGACGAACAGCTCGCCGCCCCAGACGCCCCAGGGCTCACGCCGCTCCTTGGCACCGGCGAGGCAGGCCTCGATCAACGGGCAGGTGCGGCAGAGGGACTTGGCGTACTCGACGTCCGCCGGCGACTCGGCGAAGAAGACCTCCGGGTCGTAGGAACGGCAGGGGACGGGCACGCCGAGGTTCTCGATGGCGTCGTCGAGCGCGGTGAGCGCGGTGAGCGGGGTCAAGGTGGAGTCCTCCGTGGAACAGGGCTTGGGGATCGTGTCGGAAGGCGGTACGGACGGGGCGTGCGCTTCGAGTTGCACGGGTGGTCTTCCTCGTCTGGTCGTTCCGGCCGGTTGGCCGGGTGGCGGCTTGGTACCGGGTTCTTTTCTTGTCCCGAGGCTCCCTCGTGCTGTCGTCCGTTCGGGGACAAACAGAAGGGCCGCGGATCCCGGGTGGGGTTCCGCGGCCCTGAAGGCGCCGGCCTGATCGAGATCAGGCTGGATCACTCCAGGGTTCTGGCCCACGGAAGGCCCACATCAGGTGGTGCTGCGTCGTCTGCTTCCGGAATCCGGCACCGGTCGCGGTAAAGGCATAGGCCTGCGCCTGTGCCGTTACAGCTGCTTCCAGTGCCTTGGTCGGTCGCTCATTGCGCTCACGGACGGGAAGGCCCGCGGGGGCAACGGAGGAGGCGGCCGGACGCACGGCACGGATGCCGGACAGACCGGTGCCCGAGTTCGAGGCGCCGAGGATGCACAGGGAGACGGCCGAGCGATCGGTCATTTTGGCGGTGAAGCCGACGGTGCTGCTGGTCTTGATGCTGATCACTGGACTCGCCTCCTCTCGGCGTCTCGGGGGACTGGGATGAACCAGTCCGTGTATATGCAAGTACAACACGGAGTCAGGGCCTTCGGGAAGGCCGCTGTTCCCGTGACCAAGAACCTATGGGGATTCCCGGGGCATGCGCAAACTATTTTCTCGACGAGTTTGTATCAGTCGCCCTCGTCCAGCCCCACTCCCTCTTGACCTGCGCAGATGGCCAGGACGTCGGCTCCGTAGCGGTTGAGCTTGCGCGCTCCGACCCCCGGGATGCGGACCAGTTCCCGCTCGTCCTCGGGGACGGACTCGGCGATCGCCATCAGTGTCTTGTCGGTGAAGACGCAGAACGCGGGCTGCCCGCTGCGCCCCGCCTGGACCGCCCGCCACTCGCGCAGCCGCTCGTAGACGCCCTCGTCCATGTCGGACGGGCAGTCCTCGCAGCGCATCAGTTTCATCTCGCCGGCGTCGGTGAGCGTGCGCCCGCAGACACGGCAGCGGGCCGGCGTCCGCGGTGTCCGTCTCGGGACGGCGGCCGCGGCGCCGCCTCCTCCGCGGCCGTGCTCGACTCCTCCGGTGCCGCCCGCCGCGGCGTGCCCGCCCGCCGTGCCGGAGCCGGGCCGCAGGCCCTTGAGGAAGCGGCTGGGCCGACGGCTCGGCCTGCCGCCGGGCGAGCGGGCGAGCGCCCAGGAGAGGTGCAGGCGTTCACGCGCGCGGGTGACACCGACGTAGAGCAGGCGGCGCTCCTCCTCGATCTGCTCGTCGGTCTTTGCGTAGGTGATCGGCATCATTCCCTCGGTGACGCCGACCAGAAAGACGACGTCCCACTCCAGGCCCTTGGCCGAGTGCAGGGAAGCGAGGGTGACGCCCTGCACCGTGGGGGCGTGCTGGGCGCCCGCCCGCTCGTCGAGTTCCACGACCAGGTCGCTCAGCGTGACGCCCGCTCTCGCGGCGGCGAAGTCCTGGGCGAGCCCGACCAGGGCCGCCAGCGACTCCCAGCGTTCCCGCACGGCGCCCGAGCCGGCCGGGGGCTCCGAGGTCCAGCCCTCCCCCGACAGCACCGCGCGTACCTGCGAGGGCAGGTCGACGACGTCGTCCAGGAGGGAGTCGTTGCCGCCGAAGCGGGCCGCCGCCCGCAGGGCGCTGTGGGCCTTGCGCACTTCAGGACGGTCGAAGAAGCGCTCCGCGCCCCGCAGCTGGTACGGGACACCGGCGTCGGCGAGGGCCTGTTCGTAGGTCTCCGACTGGGAGTTGGTCCGGAACAGGACCGCGATCTCGGCCGCGGGAACGCCCGCGTCGACGAGTTCGCGGATGCGGCGGGCCGCGCCCTCGGCCTCGGCCGGCTCGTCCGGGTACTCGGTGTAGGCGGGCTCGGGGCCGGCCGGTCGCTGGGAGACCAGCTCCAACCGGTGGTCGGCGGCCCGGCCCCGGGCCTGGGCCAGCAGCCCGTTGGCGAGGTGGACCACCTGGGGGGTGGAGCGGTAGTCGCGGACCAGTTTGACGACGGTGGCACCGGGGTGCCGGACGCGGAAGTCGAGCAAGTGGTCGGGCGTTGCTCCCGTGAACGAATAGATCGTCTGGCTGGCGTCGCCGACCACGCACAGGTCGTCGCGGTCGCCGAGCCACAGCTCCAGCAGGCGCTGCTGGAGCGGGCTGACGTCCTGGTACTCGTCCACCACGAAGTGCTGGTACTGGGCGCGGACCTGATCGGCGACGTCGTGCCGGTCCTGCAGGACGGCCACCGTCAGCAGCAGCACGTCCTCGAAGTCGATGACTCCGCGACCGCGCTTGAGGTCCTCGTAGGCGGCGTACAGCTGGGCGATCTCCGCCGGGTCGCGGGGTGTCTCGCGACCGGCCTTGGCGGCCGCGGCGGCGTAGTCGGCGGGGACGGTCTGGGTGACCTTGGACCACTCGATCTCCGCGGTGGCGTCGCGCAGCTCACCCCGGTCGAGGCGGATGCGGCAGGCGGCGGCCGCGTCGGCGACGAGCTGGATCTTGCGGTCGACGAGCCTGGGCAGGGCGCCGCCGATCGCTTTCGGCCAGAAGTACTGGAGCTGGCGCAGCGCCGCCGAGTGGAACGTGCGGGCCTGGACACCGGAGGCGCCGAGCTGGCGCAGCCGGCCCCGCATCTCCCCCGCGGCGCGGTTGGTGAAGGTGACGGCGAGCACGCTGGTGGGCTGGAGGATCCCGGCGCGCACCCCGTAGGCGATGCGGTGGGTGATCGCCCGGGTCTTGCCCGTGCCGGCACCCGCCAGCACGCACACCGGTCCGCGCAGGGCGGTCGCCACCTCGCGCTGCTCGGGGTCGAGCCCTTCGAGCACCGCGTCGGCCGAGTCCGGTACCTGCGGGAAGAGGGTGGAGTGCGTTGCTGCTGTCACACCGCCATGCTGCCAGGTCTCGCGAGACGGGTGAGCCGGTTGTCCACAGGCACGCTCCGATAGTCGTACCCATGCCGATGTGAGGCATCACGGGGCGGGAATGGTGGCGCCTTCGCGGACGTTCCCCTCCTGCGACCTCATCCCCGAGCCGCCGGATCCCCGAGTCGCCGAAGGAGCGCGAGAGACATGCCGGGCACTGTGACGATGTACAGCACCACGTGGTGCGGCTACTGCCGCCGGCTGAAGAGCCAGATGGACCGCGAGGGCATCGCGTACACCGAGATCAACATCGAGCACGACCCGGACTCCGCGGCCTTCGTGGAGAAGGCCAATGACGGAAACCAGACGGTCCCCACGGTTCAGGTGATTCCCACCAACGGTGGCACCGAGGTCGTCATGACCAACCCGAGCCTCGCCCAGGTGAAGCAGGCGCTGGGCGCCTGACCTCCGCGAGACGCGGCCCCCGCCCCAGCCTCCTGCCGGTCGGGGGCCGCGGTGTTTCGTGCGCCAGGCCGGTCGGGCGCAGCAGCCGCAGCCGGGGCGGCAGCCGCAGCCGTCGCCCGCGGGCCCGGCCTTGCCCTCGTGCGTGCCGACGGCCGTGCTGTCGGCGGCGAGGACGAAGAACGAGACGGCGATGATCCGCAGCGTGGTCCGTGGCGGCCCGGCGCTCCACACCGCCCGGTCCGGGCCGCCGACCGGCCTCAGAACGCCGCGCGCGTCGGCAGTGGCCTGCCGTACCAGAGCTCGATGAGGCGGGCCGCGATCGAGATCCCGTAGGGCGGGAGCACCTCGCCCGACGCGAAGGCGGCGCCCAGCTCGTCGCGGGAGAACCAGCGCGCCTCGTGGATCTCGTCGCCGTCGACCTCGATGTCGGTCGACGTGGCGCGGGCCATGAAGCCGAGCATCAGGCTGGACGGGAAGGGCCAGGGCTGGCTGGCAACGTATTCGACGGGACCGACGGTGACCCCGACCTCTTCCTGGACCTCGCGGCGCACCGACTGCTCGATGGACTCGCCGGGCTCCACGAAGCCGGCGAGCGTGGAGAAACGGCCCTCGGGCCAGTGGACCTGGCGGCCGAGCAGTATGCGGTCGGCGTCGTCCGTGACGGCCATGATCACGGCGGGGTCGGTGCGCGGGTAGTGCTCGGCGCCGCAGGCGGGGCAGCGGCGGATGTGGCCGGCGGCGGCGATGACCGTGCGCTCGCCGCACCGGGAGCAGAACCGGTGCAGGCGCTGCCAGTTCTCCAGGGCGACCGCGTGGACCATCAGGCCCGCGTCGCGGGGGGCCAGGAGCAGGCCCGCCTCCCGCAGGCCCGCCGGCCGCGCCGACTGGTCCATGCGGCCGGGCAGGGAGTCCTTCTGGAGGGCGAAGTAGCTGACCCCGTCCTCGTCGGTGCCCAGGAAGTAGCGGTGCGCCTCGGTGAGCGGGGCCTCGAAGGAGGGGGTCATGACGAGCTCGGTGCGCCCGTCGGGCGTCTCGTCGATGAGAACCTGGCCGCCGGAGACCACGAAGCAGCGCGTCGAGGGGTGGCTCCATGCCGCCGCGAGCCAGGCCTCGTCGAGGCGGTGGTGGGCGGCGCGGTCGATGCCGCTCGGCGCGGTGAGCGAGATGGGACGGTCGGCGGTGCGGTCGGTCCAGGTGGTCACGGGTGCTTCCAACTCCCCCGGTGAGCGGTTCGGTTCGGCAGGCGGGTTCGGCGGGTCGTGGGGCGGCGGGGCGTGGGGCGGCGGGGCGCTCAGGGTGCGTGGCGCCAGTGCTCCCCCAGGTCGCCCCACAGGTGCGCGGCGGTCTCCACGCCCTTGAGCAGCAGGTCCAGCTCCACCTTCTCGTCGGGTGCGTGCCAGCCGTCGGACGGGACGGAGATGCCGAGGAACAGCACCGGGGTGCCGAGCACCTCCTGGAGGTCGGCGGCGGGTCCGGAGCCGCCCTCCCGCGTGTAGCGGACCGGTTTCCCGAAGGCCAGGCCCATCGCGCGGGCCACCGACCGCAGCGCCGGGTGGCCGAGCGGCGTCAAGCACGGGCGGGTGGCCGGGGCGAAGTCGATCTCGCAGCGGATCCCGGCGGGCACCTGTTCGTCGATCCACGCGCGGACGGCCTTCTCCACGTGCTCCGGTTCCTGGCCCGCGACCAGCCGGAAGGAGAGCTTCACCATGGCGGACGACGGGATGATCGTCTTGCTGCCCGGGCCCTGGTAGCCGCCGCCGATGCCGTTGACCTCGGCGGTGGGGCGGGCCCAGACACGTTCCAGTGTGGTGTGGCCGGCCTCGCCGTGGGCGGCGTACGACTTGGCCGTGTCCAGCCACCGCTGCTCGTCGAAGGGCAGCTCGGCGAAGAGGTCGCGTTCCTCGTCGGTGAGTTCGATCACGCCGTCGTAGAAGCCGGGGATCGTCACGCGCGCGTGCTCGTCGTGCAGGGCCGCCACCAGGCGGGCGACCGCGGTGGCGGGGTTGGGGACCGCGCCGCCGAAGGAGCCCGAGTGGATGTCCTGGTCGGGGCCGTGCAGTCGGATCTCGCATTCCGCGAGGCCGCGCATGCCGGTGCACACCGTGGAGGTGTCCTCGGACCACATGCCGGTGTCGGAGACGATCACCGCGTCGGCGGCGAGCCGGTCGGCGCGCTCCTCGACCAGGGCGCGGAAGTGCGGGGAGCCGGACTCCTCCTCGCCCTCGATGAGCAGCTTGAGGTTGACCGCGGGGGTGGTGCGGCCGGTGGCGGCCAGGTGGGCACGGACGCCGAGGGTGTGGAAGAACACCTGTCCCTTGTCGTCCGCCGCCCCGCGCGCGTAGAGGCGGTTCTCGCGGACGACCGGTTCGAAGGGGTCGCTGCTCCAGCCGTCCTCGCGGGCGGCGGGCTGCACGTCGTGGTGGCCGTAGACGAGGATCGTCGGTGCCTGGGGGTCTTCGGAGGGCCACTCGGCGAAGACGGCCGGGGCGCCCGGGGTGGGCCAGACCTCGGCGGTCCCGAAGCCGGTCTCCTTCAGCTTGGCGGCGAGCCAGTCGGCGCTGCGGCGCACATCGGTCGCGTGGTCGGGCTGCGCGGACACCGACGGGATGCGCAGCCAGGCGACGAGGTCGTCGAGGAAGGCGGCACGGTGCTGCTCGATGTACGTACGGACAGCGCTGACAGCATTGTCAACGGGGTGGCTCATACTCACGAGCCTATCGGCCCGCACGGACACCCCGATCGTGCGGTTCGTCACCGACCGGTTCGGCCAGCAGCAGGTTCTCCAGCGCGGCGCGGTCCGGCAGCCGGTCGGGCCGGACGACCTCCCCGGTGCGTACGTAGAGGAAGGCGGCCGTCACCGACT
The DNA here is from genome assembly GCF_042740985.1 of Streptomyces sp. NPDC058985. Lineage (NCBI taxonomy): Bacteria > Bacillati > Actinomycetota > Actinomycetes > Kitasatosporales > Streptomycetaceae > Streptomyces > Streptomyces sp. NPDC058985. Next base: position 244,507 of record NZ_JBHYJX010000009.1, read on the forward strand.
CCAGCGGTACGTGCTGCTGCTCGGCCCAGGCGAGGCGGTAGAGCGCGAGCTGGAGCGGGTCCGCGGTGCGGGACCGGCTCGTCTTCCAGTCGACGATCTCGTACGTCGCCGTGGTGCCGTCGCCCTCCTTGTAGACGGCGTCGATACGGCCGCGCACGACCCGGCCGGCGAGCGTGAGCTGGAACGGTGCCTCGACGCGGTGGGGGGTGCGGCGAGCGTACTCGGTCCGCTCGAAGGCCTCCTTGAGGAACTCCAGGTCCTGCTCGTCGGCGATCTCGGCGTCGTCGCCGGGCAGTTCCCCCGGTTCCAGCAGGGGGAGCGTCAGCGGTTCGAAGCGTGCCTCGACCCAGGCGTGGAATCGGGTGCCGCGGCGGGCGGCGGGCCGGGGCGGGCGGGGCATGGGGCGGGCCAGCTCCTGTGCAAAGCCGTCCGGGTCGGCCGCCAGGTCCAGCAGCTGGGAGGCGGTCAGCGACGCCGGGAGGGGCACCTCGGTGACGCTCTCGCGGGCGCGCAGCAGTTCGCCGGTGAGGGCGTCGAGGTCGCGGTCCCAGGAGGCGACGGTGCGGGACTCCTCCGGGGTGAGGCGGGCGGGGGCGTCCGGTACAGGGGCGTGCTCGGCGGCGTCCTGTACGGGGCCGTGCTCGCGGGATGCGGGTCGGGGCAGGTCGGGACCGCCGGGCCGTCCCGGAGCGGTCGCCTGGTGCGGGACGGTGGGGCGGTCCGTGGTCCAGGAGTCCCAGTCGCCGGCCGGGTTCTCGGACCCCGCGGGATCGGCTTCCTCCAGGGGTGGCTCCTCGTCCTCGGGGGGCGGCGGCCAGTCGGGGTCGTCGTAGGTGTCCGGGTCGTGCGGGGCGGTGTCCTCCTGTGTGGCGAGGCGGTCCAGGTGGGCGAGGACGGTCGCGGCGGCGGCCCGGCGCCGGGCGAGGGCCTCGTCGTCCAGGGGCAGCGGCCAGACCTGGTCGGCGGTGGCCCGGTGCAGGGCCGGGTTCTCCTCGTCCTCGGCGGGTTCGTCCGCCCAGGCCTCGATCTCGCCGTGCCCGGCCGCGCAGTGCTCGTACAGGGCCGTGAGGAAGCCGGACGGCCCCCGGGGCTTCTTCTGGGTGGGTCCCCACCAGTGACCGGAGCCGAGCAGCAGGGAGCGGGGGCGGGTGAAGGTGACGTAGCCGAGACGGAGTTCCTCGGTGTGCTGATGCTCCTTCATGGCCTCGTGGAAGGCCTTCAGGCCGCGGGAGTCCCAGGACTCGACGTCGGGCAGGGTGTCGGAGTCGCCGCGCAGCCCGTGCGGGAGCACCTTGCCCTGGGCGGTCCACTTCTCGCGGCCCCGGCCACTGGGGAAGGCGCCCGTGACCAGGCCGGGTACGGCGACCACGTCCCACTCCAGGCCCTTGGAACGGTGCGCGGTGAGCACCTTGACGGTGTTCTCGCCGCCGGGCAGGGCGTTGTCGAGGCCCTTCTCGTACTGGGCGGCGGTGCGCAGGAAACCGAGGAAGGCGAGCAGGGTGGCCTCGCCGTCGCTCGCGGCGAAGGAGGCGGCGACGTCCAGGAAGTTCGACAGGGTCTCGCGGCGGCGGGCGGCCAGGGCGTGCGGGGACGCCGACAGCTCGACCTCCAGGCCGGTGACGGCGAGGACGCGGTGCAGTACGTCCATGAGGGGGTCGGACAGGGCCCGGCGCAGCTCCCGCAGCTCGGTGGCCAGCCGGGCGAACCGCACGCGCGCGTCCGGTGAGAAGGGCAGCCCGTCGTCGTCCCCGGTGCCGTCCAGCGGCGTCTCCAGGAAGGTGTCGAGCGCGTCGGCGAGCGATATCACCTCGGAGGGGTCGACTCCTTCGACGGCCTCGGCGAGCCTCCGGTCGGGGTCGTCGTCGCCGTCCACGCGCGTGTGGCTCACCAGACGCCGTGCGCGGCGGCCGAGGAGGGCGAGGTCGCGCGGGCCGACGCGCCAGCGGGGGCCGGTGAGCAGCCGCACCAGGGAGGCGTTGGCGCCCGGGTCCTGGAGCACTTCGCAGACGGCGACCAGGTCGGCCACCTCGGGCAGGTGCAGCAGCCCGGAGAGGCCCACGACCTCGACGGGGACGTCCCGGGCCACCAGCGCGCCCTGGATCTCGGCGAAGTCGGTCGCGGTACGGCACAGGACGGCGATCTCCCCGGGCGCCTGGCCGGTGCGCACGAGGTGGGCGACGGAGTCGGCGATCCAGTCGATCTCCTCGGCGTGGGTGCGCAGCAGGGCGCAGCGGACGACGCCGTCGCGTTCGGCGCCGGGGGCGGGGCGCAGGGCCTCCACGCCCGCGTGCATGGCGCGCAGGGGCTCGGCGAGGCCGTTGGCCAGGTCGAGGAGTCTGCCGCCGCTGCGGCGGTTCTCGCTGAGCGCCTGCAGGGTGGCGGGGCGGCCGTCCGCGTTTTCGAAGTGGGCGGGGAAGTCGTCGAGGTTGGCCACGGAGGCGCCGCGCCAGCCGTAGATCGCCTGGCAGGGGTCACCGACGGCGGTCACCGGGTGGCCGGTGCCGCCGCCGAACAGGCCCGCCAGGAGGACGCGCTGGGCCACCGAGGTGTCCTGGTACTCGTCGAGCAGCACGACCCGGAACTCGTCGCGCAGGACGCGGCCCACCTCCGGGAGCCCGGCGAGCCGCGCGGAGAGGGCGATCTGGTCGCCGAAGTCCAAGACGTCCCGTTCGCGTTTGGCGGCGCGGTAGCGGATCACCAGGCCGGCCAGTTCGCGCCGTGCGGCCGCGGCCTCGGGGACCTTGCGCAGCTCGGCGTTGCTGAGCCGGACCCCCTGGAGGGAGTCCAGGAGTCCGGCGTCCCAGGTGAGCAGTTCCTCGGGACGGACGAGGTGCTCGGCGAGTTCGGAGTCGAGGTCGAGCAGGTCGCCGACCAGGTCGGGAAAGGAACGGGTGAGGGCCGGGTAGGGGCCTGGGGCCTCACGCAGCACCCGCGCGGCCAGCTGGTAGCGGGTGGCGTCGGCCAGGAGCCGGGAGGTCGGCTCCAGTCCGAGCCGCAGGCCGTGGTCGGTCAGGAGGCGGCCCGCGAAGGCGTGGTACGTCGAGATCACGGGTTCGCCCGGCGGGTGGTCCGGGTCGATCACGTCCGGGTCGGTGACGCCCGCGCGGATCAGGGCCTTGCGGACCCGCTCGGCCAGTTCACCGGCCGCCTTGTTGGTGAAGGTGAGGCCGAGGACCTGCTCCGGGGCGACCTGGCCGGTGCCGACCAGCCACACCACACGCGCCGCCATGACCGTGGTCTTTCCCGACCCGGCTCCGGCCACGATCACCTGCGGGGCAGGCGGCGCGACGATGCAGGCCGTCTGCTCCGGGGTGAAGGGGATCCCGAGGAGCTCCTTGAGCTGATCGGGATCGGTGAGATGGGCAGGCACGTCAGAGAGGCTAGCGGCGGCCACCGACATTGATCCTGATAGTCAGGTTCCGGTGGTCGTGACTCTGCCGCTGACTGAGGTCCTGCTGGACTGTCCTCTGGCTGTTCTGTCCGGCCACCG
>NZ_JBHYJX010000010.1:0-127890 GCF_042740985.1 Streptomyces sp. NPDC058985
GAGCGGGATATGCCCCGGCAAGCCGGGGCATAGAGCGCGCAGCGCGCAAGCGCGCTGCGAATTCCCGCGCAAGCGCGGGAATTGAATTCCGCAAGCGGAATTCTAAAAGCGGGTCAATTCGCGCAAGCGCGAATTGCGAGCACCCGCGCAAGCGCGGGTGCCGAGGCTGGCAGCAAGGGGTGGGTGCATCACGCGCGGGTCTGTGTAGGGCTTGGGGTTCCCCGCTACCACTCCTGAACGGATGTGACGAACCGTCGGCCTGACGGGGTGCCAGCCTCGTTGTAGTGACGGGTTCCCGCTGCGCTCCACCCTGAACTACTCCCCCCACCGTCTACCTGTCCCGACATGTTCACCAATGGCCTGTCAGCATACAGGGACAACCGACCGTTCGTGGGTGGGATTGAGTCATGTGCCACTCTCGGGAACGAAGTTTGTGTGTGGGTGATGCATCACGAGTTGTGGCTGTGTAAAGTCTGGGATCAGATGCTACACCCCTACCGCGCGCGCACCTTGCGCCTGGATTCCATTTGTTATTACGCGCTGCATTCCGCGAAAAGGAGAACACGGGGCATGTCCGTGAAGCTGCGTGATCACCAGATCGAGGCCGTTGCCGCCATTGTGCGCGGTTTCGATGTCCCGCCAGGTGGTATTCCCTGGAATGGTCTTCGTGGGCAGGTGCACGCGGCGTGTGGGACGGGGAAGACCATCATGGCTGCCGCGTCGGCGAGGCGGCTTGTGCCCAGGGGGCGTGTGCTCGTGCTGGTGCCGACGCTGGATCTGCTGGCGCAGACGGTGAGGGCGTGGCACGAGGCCGGGCACAAGGGGCCGGCGGTGGCGGTGTGTTCGCTCCAGGATGACCCGGAGCTGTGGTCGTTGAAGGTGCGCGCCACGACGAACCCGATCCAGTTGGCGCTGTGGCACGGGCAGGGGCCGGTCACCATCTACGCGACGTACGCCAGCCTGGGTGTCCTGGCGGAGGCGTTCGAGGGTGTCTACGGCCAGAAGCTTGATCCAGTAGACCTCGCGGTGGTTGATGAGGCGCACCGGACAAGTGGCTCGATGGGTAAGGCGTGGGCGGACATCCATGACCAGAGCGTCATCCCGGCGTGCCGGCGGCTGTATCTGACGGCGACGCCGCGGATCTGGGAGGAGCGGCTCAACCGCGAGGTTGCCGAGGGGGTGCGGGACCAGCTACCGAGGGAGATGGCGGCGAGCATGGATGACGAGAAGGTGTTCGGGCCCGTCCTGTACAAGCTCTCGCTCGCCTCTGCCGTCTCCCGGGGCCTGTTGGCGCGGTACCAGATCATCGTCCTGGAGCTGAAGGACCCGGTCGTCACGCCCGAGCGGCTGATGGGCGAGGACCGGCACACCGAACAGGTCCGCGGACAGCGCCTCGGAGCCCTCCAGGCCGCGCTGCTGCACACCATGGCGCAGCACGGGCTCCAGACCTGCATCACCTTCCACCACCGGACCATCGAGGCACAGGCGTACGCGGAGGGCCTTCAGCACGTCGCGGCTAAGCTGCACGCCGACCAGCCGGAGACCTACCCGAAGCGGATTTGGGCGGACTGGCTGTGCGGCGAGCACGTCCCCGAACGCCGGCGGACGGTTCTTGGTTCGTTCGGGTCCACTGCGCGGCGGGCCGTGCTCTCGAATTGTCGTGTCCTGGGCGAGGGTGTCGATATTCGAAGCGTGGATTCAGCTGCCCTCCTGGACCCGAAGGGCGCGCCGCACGACATCGTCCAGGCCATCGGCCGGGCACTCCGCCAGAAGCCCGGAGAAGGCAAGCTCGCCTCTTTGATCGTGCCGGTATTTCTCCAGCCCGGAGAGCAGCCCGAGGACATGTTCACATCCGGGTCCTACCGGCCCCTGGTGAAAGTCCTGGAAGGGCTGCGGGCTCACGATGAAGAGGCCGTGGAATTGCTCGCGATTCCCCAAGAGCTACAGAAGGACGTGGTGCAGCCGTCCGTGAACATCGGTGGCGCGCCAGAAGAGGGTGAGGAAGAATCCCGGTTGCTGCTGCGTTTTGCCGCCCCTAGGGATCCGGTGATGGTCGCGGACTGGGTCTCCTTCAACGTGATCGACACCGAACGCCAGGACTGGGCCCGCGGCTGGGCGAAACTGAAGACGTACGTCGAGCGGGTCGGGAACGCCCGCGTGCCCTACGGACACTGCGAGGGCGCGACACCGCTTGGACAATGGGTCGCGGAACAACGACGTGCCTACGCAGCCGGACAGATGACCGGCCAACGCGCGAGGCGACTCGAACAACTCGGCATGGTCTGGTCCCTGGCAGATGAACGCTTCCAGGAAAACCTCGAAGCCGCCAAGGCGTACTACGACCAGCACTGGACCCTCTGCGCACCCCGCTCCGCCACCATGGTGGACAGGCCCGTGGGGCAGTGGCTGTCCAACCTCCGTCGCCCCGGCGCCCTCGACGGACACCCCGATTGGAAGACGGCACTGGAAGCCGTGGACGAGGACTGGAACCCGCCATGGCCGGCCGACTGGCAGCGCCACTACGCCGCCCTGCGCGAGCTCGTACGCGACGAAGACGGCCAGGCCGGAGGAACCGAGGTCCTGCCCGGCGTCACCGTCCACGGCATGGACATCGGCAAATGGCTGGCCAAGCAGCGGACACCGAAGGTCTGGCAGGCCCTTCACGACGGGCAGCGCGAGCGCCTGGAACAGCTCGGCATCGCCCCGGAGCCGGTGGCACCCGCGAAGCCCACCACCATGCCCCTGAGCGCCTTCGAGAAGGGCGTAGCGGCCCTCGCGCAGTACAAGACCCGCACGGGCTCCGTGACCGTCCCAAGAGGCCACACAGAGCGGCTGGAAGACGGCACAGAAGTCAAGCTCGGAGTCTGGATCATGAACCAGAAGACCCGCCGCACCAAACTCACCACCGACAAACTCGCCGCACTCGCCGACCTCGGGCTCAACTGGGCCAGGGAGTAGGGCATTCGAGGGGGGATCTACAGCATGAGGATCATGCTCGACAACAACATCTGGTCCTATTTGGGGGATGAGCGGGCCGGGAACCGGTTCAAGACAGTCGCTCATGCTCTCGGCCATCGTGTAGTAACCGCGCCGAGCGTCCTGCTGGAGGTGTTGCAGCACCCCCGCTCGGACATCCGGGCGGCCATCATCGAGGCCATCACGACCGCGACGGACGAACGGCTGCGCAGCGAGGCCGACCGGGAAAGCGCCGAGGTCATCTCCGAGGTGCGCCGTCTGCACCCGGAGTGGATACGGGCGGTGCCTGACACCGGGCGCGAGGCGACATGGCGTACGTACTGGACCAAGAGGTTTTGGCGGGAGGCGATGGAGCACCACGACCGATTGCGCAAGACGGAACCGGCACGGCAGACCGCGCGCAAGGTGCGGCTCATTGTGGACGTCCAGAAGGAGCAGCGGGAACGTGTCCGCGACACTGGCTTCAACCTCCGTGACCTCTCTCGGATCACCATGTCCCCGAGTGAGGAGACCACAGTGGAACAGCGCGCTGGGTGGGCAACTGGCGAGGAAATTGCGGCATGGCGGCCGTACAACCAGGAGGTGTACTGGAGTGCCTTCGCGACGGGCCGCCGCGCGATGATCACGCACGAGGACACCACCTACGCCGACTGGGTCGGCGCCCGGGTAGACCTCCGCGCCATGTGCGCCTCGCGGGAGGCGTTCAACCGGTTCTGGCTGTACGAGGTGGAAGCCGCTTATATGCCGCGCAACTGGCTCCGATGGGCGGCAGACACCGTCCAGGAGGATATGAAGGTCACCGACGGCAACCCCATTGACGCTCAACACGCCTCCTACCTGCCGGACTGCGACGTGTTCCTCACCGCCGACAAGAACTTCGTGCGGGTGCTGGACCGCATCGCGGAGCAGGCCCCGGCCCCCGTGGGACGGGCCTATCGAGTTGCTCCAGCGGCCCACGACGGCATCGTGGAGGCGATTGAGGCCACGCTGAGCACCCTCTGAGCCGCTCGGCCCTCAGCGGCCCGGACGGGTCAGCACTTCGCTCTGCGGCTGCGACGCTGGGCTTACGGGTTGAGGTTCTCGTCGCGGATCATGCGGCGCAGGCTGGTGCGGGCGGCGGCGAGGTCCTCTTCGAGTGAGGCGGTGTGGTGGCAGAGGGCGGCGTTTTCGTCGGTGGCGTGCTGGAGTTGGTCGGCGAGCTGGTGGTTGTGGCGGGTGAGTTCGTCGATGCGGTGGGCCAGGTCGGGGGCGTGGAGGGCGTCGAGCTGCTGTCCTAGCTGATGGCGCAGGGCGTCACGTAGGCGGTCGCGTTCCTGGCGGAGCTCTTTGATCTCTTGGCGGGCGAGGTGGAGTTCCGCGCGCAGTCCCGCGGGGGTGGGGAGGCTTCCTTGGGTGGGTGGGGGCGGTGATGTGCTGGCTTGGCGGTGGCGGGCGGCCTGGATGTGTTCGCGGATTCCGTCGGTGTAGGTGAGCCAGGTGGACACGCGAGCGGTGCGGGCGACGGCGGCGTGGGTGATCTTTGTGCCGTCGCGTTCGAGTACGGCGAGGGTGGTCAGGACGCGCTGGCGTTTGTCGAGGCTGTCGCGGCGGCGGGCTTGGGCGAGTACGGCGGGGTTGCCTTGTCGGTTCATGAAGGGCTCTGAGGTGGGTCGGTCGTGGTGAGCGGCAGGAGGGTGTGGTGGCTGGCTGCTCGTGCCCTGCGCAGGAGGGTGCTGGCGTGCTCGATCTCCTGACGTTCGTGTGCGGGCATGGCGGCGAGGCGGGTTTTCATCCTGGTGACGGCCTGTTCGAAGGCGGTGATCTGGTCGGACAGGGCGGTGATGACGAACGTGGCGGCGTCCATGGCCTGGGCGGTTTCGCGGTCGGCGCGCAGTTCGTTGATGTGCTGCTCGATGGCGGGGAGGTAGGAGGGGTCGGGGCGGTAGAAGCCGCAGCCGGCGCATTGGAAGCGGATCGGGCAGGAGGCTCCGCCGGCTTTGACGTTGCTGGGTTCGGTGCATCCGCCGTAGGGGACGGCGACCGAGCGCAGCTCGTAGCTGGCTGTGGTGCTGGGGGCGGGCTGGCCGAGGCGGTCGACGACGTGGGTGCTGAGGGTGGCGACGGCCGCGCGTTTGCGTGTGAGGGAGACCTGGTAGTAGCGCTGGGTCATGGCGATGGAGCGGTGGTCCATCAGTTCTCTCAGGACGTCCACGGGGGTTCCGGCGTTGGCGTGGCGTTGGGCGTAGGAGTGGCGGAAGGCGTAGGGGTAGATCAGGGTCCGGTCGAAGGGCAGGGGGTTGCCGGAGGCGTCGACTCCTTCGGCGTGCAGAGCGGGCAGGGAGTCGACCCAGGCGCGCAGGGTTTCGCTGATGTAGTTGGCGTTGAGGTGGCCGGCGCTGCTGTGGGAGCTGAGGGCGGGGAAGAGGTAGGCGTCGTTGGTGGCGGGCAGTGGGAGGTGGGGGCGGCGGGCTTGCCAGGTGCGGATGGCCTGGGCGGTCGATTCGGTGATGGGCAGGCGCCGGCGGTGGCGGTGTCGTTTGTGGTTGTTCCAGATCAGTGAGGTCTGGCCGTGGGTGGTCTCCAGGCAGTGGTGGGGCAGCGCGGCGATCTCCAGGGGGCGACGGCCGGTATCGCGGAGCAGGATGTACACGGTCTGGTAGAGCAGTTGCCGGTCGGCGGGTGGGAGGTCGCGGCGGCCTTGGACTTCTCCAAGGCCGAGGGTGTCCAGGTGGGTGTCGAGCTGGCGGATGACCGTTTCGGGAACAGCCTTGCCGATGCCGTCTTCGTCGGTTTCCTCGATGCGGATGCGGTGCTCGACCGGGTGGCGGGTGAAGGCTCCGGCGAGGGTGTTCAGCTGTCCGGAGCGGCGGCCGTAGTCGATCAGCTGGAAGAAGCAGCCGACGAGCGTGCGGCGCTGTGAGGAGCGGTAGAGGGTCCCGTCGCGCCGCAGGGCGACGCGGAAGGCGTCGACGATCGCGGAGGCGTCGGTGAAGTGCAGCGCCGCTGGGTCCAGGCCCTGTCCTGGTCGCTGGGCCAGGGTCCGGGAGGCGATGGTGACGGCCCGCAGAGTGTTGGAGAAGACCTCGGTGCGTGGCGTGCTGGTGGTGGCCCAGTGGCGTATCAGGTCGCGTAGCCAGGGCTGGTGGATGGGGCGCAGGTCTGCGGTGCCGGGCATGCGGCGGGGCGCGCCCCCCGCGGTGGTGCGCAGGCCGATGGTCCGCAGGTCCAGGACGTCCGGTTCGGCGAGGGGCTGGCAGGAGAATTCCTCAAACCCGCTGCGGACAGCGGTGCGCAGCCGCTGCAGTGTTCTGACGGCGCCGGCGTGTGCGCTGGCCAGGCGGTCCGGCCCGGTGTCTTCCGCAAGGAGGGTGGCGGCGCCGGACAGATCGCGTACGAGGTTGCGGATGCGGTGCGGCTCCAGGGCGCGGATCCACAGGTCGGTCTGCTGCAGTCCATAGAGCATCTCGTGGCGCAACAGCTCGGGCAGAGGGAGAAGGCTGAACTGGTGCGTGGCCAGGTAGGGGGACTGCTGCACGGCCCACTGCTCGGCGTCGAGGGGGTTTCGGCGATTGTCCTTACTCCATTGCCGGGCGTGGTAATTGCACAGGCCACGGGAGTTGTAGGACGGGCTGGGGCAGGCGGAAACCTGACAGGGGAGGTCGTCGGTGAAGGGCTGGGAGCGGTCGCGCAGCCAGGCTTCCTCTGTGCCTTTGGTCGCGTGGTACTTCCATGCGCCATAGTGCGTGACGCACATGCCCTTGCAGTGACGGGGGCGGACGCATTGCACACCGTCGCGGGTGATGGAGCACCGGACGGTGACCATGCCGGGAAAGCTGCGCTGGCGGACCGGACGGTAGGCGGCGGCGAAGGCGTCGGGATCCTGGTGTGAGGCTCTCAGCTGTTCGGCGCAGGGAGAGCAGAAGGTTTTCTTGGTGTTGACGATGGTGTCGCAGGCCCGCGTCCGGCAGGTGGAGGAGGAGGTGCGGGGGTTGGTCAGGTCACCGGTGAACAGCCAGCGCAGGCCATCCCACTCCCCCGGCCGCCAGCTGCCGTCGAAGCGGTCGTGGAGCCAGACGAGCCAGGCCCGGCTGTCCCAGTCACTCCGTCCCGGTACGGCGGCGTCGGGTGCGGGCAGGCGCAGGATGCGGCTCATTGGTGCTCCCGCAGGGCCTGGACTCGCTCGACGGCCTGGCGTGTCTCGGCATCGGTGACGTGCCGGTAGCGCTCCATCGACAACGGGGAGAGGTGCCCGAGCAGACGCTGCACGACGTCCCGGTCCACACCATCGCGCAGCCAGGCCGTAGCCGCGGAGTGGCGCAGCATGTGCGGGCGGAAAGCATGGTCGGTGGCCCGGGCCAGGCGGTCGAAGAGGTCCTTGGCATTGGGGTACGACATCGGCCGGCCCACCGGCGGGCGAAACAGATTGACGAAGACCATCTCAGCGTCGGCCGCCGGGCCCGCAATGTCGCGTTCGTGCTGGTAGTCGGTGTAGAGGGCGACCAGGTCGGCGGTGACCGGGACGATACGCGAACGCCGGGACTTGGCCAGCGCGCCGTTGGGGTTATCCGTGCGGCGGCGGACGTGGAGATGGGGCCCCGCGGTGCCGCAGCCCAGCACCCGGGAGGAGGCCAGCAGATGCAGATCCTCGCGGCGCAGCCCCAAAGCCTCCCCGATCCGCAGACCGGTACAGGCCAGCAGCGCGATCAGGAACCGGTCCCTCGCCCGCCCCGCCAGAGCGATCATCGCAGCGATCTGCCCGGAGCTGAGGTCCTGGTAGCCCGGATCGGTGAACGCGAACCGGAACGCGGCCGCCTCCACAGTCCGCGACCGGCCCATCTCGCCCGGGTCGAAGCCCGGCGGCAGATGGAACAGTTGCTTCGGCTCCGACAACACCGCCACCGTCTCGGCCGTGACCCAGCCATGCACAGCACCGAACCTGAGGAAGCCGCTCACCACGGTCATCACCGCGTTCGCCGTCCCCGGCGAACGGAACCGCGGCTCCAGCGACGGCCGCCGGCCCCGCACCGGAAGAGGCTCGGTGATCAGCCACCGCTGCAGACCCGACAAGTCCATGAAGGACGGCGCAGCCCAGTCGATGTGCCGGTCCTGGCAGTAGGACAGATACAGCGCCACCCGGCCCGCATACGCGCGCTCGGTGTTCGCCGAACAGCCCCGGGACCGCAACGACGCCAGATAGGCGCAGGCCTGCGGGTGCAGAGCGTAGGTGCCGGCATCGACCACCACCCACCGCTCGCCACCGGTAGCCGGAGAGACCGACCGCTCCGCAAGGAAGTGAGACACGTGCCGAACGTAACTACCAGCCCGAACACTGGCGTTGGCCTTCCCCGAACACCCCTCCCCTGCAGGTCGGAGCGCGTACCCTACGTCCCCCACAGCCTGGGCGACCCTAGATAAACAGAGACCCTGCAGCCAGCTCCTTCGCGCCGGTCAGATACGCATCGGCCCGGCCAGCGCATCTCGGCCTGCGCCAGGAGCCACCGGCGGCCACGCTCTTGGCTGCTGCTCAGCGCCCGGCAGTACGTGGTGTCGCGTCATAATGCTGGCGGCATAGGGGGCATATGGATCCGTCGTTTTCCAAGCAGTTCGACGTACAGGCAGCCCTGGAGGGCGGGAAGCGTCCTGTCCAGTTCGGGACGAACGTGCTGGCTGGTCTTATCGAGGGGATTGACGAGTTCCGGCGTGATCTCGAGCAGCAGCGGCGGTCGCGAAGTCTGGGGCCGGCGATGCTCGGCAGGGTAGAGGGACGGACGCGCCATGACTCGATCCTCTCAGGGATCGAGCCTCCATCAGACCCGGAGCGGTTCAGCGTCCCGGTGGGGAATCGTGACCACGGGGGTGGGCAATTGCCTGACGTTGATCATGCAAATCATGGGGAACTGCCTGACCGCCGACAGTCCCAGGTCGTCAGCGTTTGATCCGGCCGCGTGCCGCCAGCGCGGCAAGTCCGAGAAGGACTGGTTCGCTGAAGCGGCTGAACATCTCGATCCACGTGCCGGCGGTGGTGAGCTCCTGGTCGCTGGAGCGGAAGACGACGGAGTTCAGCACGACGCGCCCGGCCTTCTTCGCCCGGTCAGCGGTCCAGCGCTGGCTGAGCGGTCCGGAGAGGGTGGGGTCGCTCTTGTCGATCACCAGATGGATCCGACTGCCGGGGGCGGGCATGGTGCCGCTCGCGGTCTGTTGCGGCTTCGGGTTGGGCAGGCCCCACAGCATCATCAGCAGCACGGTCAGGGCCATCGCAACCCCCAGCGCGACCATGGCGCGGGAGGCGCGCAGGCCGTAGCCGGAGACGAGCCAGTAGGCGTTCAGCAGGATGCGTTCGCCGAAGGGAGTGTCATGGTCCAGGCGGCGCATCTCCATCTCGCCGTAGTAGAAGTCCGCGGCACCGGGCTCGTTTTTGCCGTCCTCCAGGGCCTTGCGCAGCTGCCGGTAGGTGGCGGCCAACTCCTTGGGCCCTGGGGTCGTGACCGGGTCGGGGTGGTCGGGGCCGGGCTGCCAGCCTCGGGTGTGGGCGGGGCGGCGGCCGGGGAGGGGCAGGGCGCGCCAGTGGTGTTCCTCAGCGATGGTCCGGCGACGGGTCCAGGGAGCTGGCGGTTCGTCGAACGGAATGTGACCTTCGAAGCGCAGCTGGTCGAGGTGATGGGCGCCGGTGAACAGGCAGGCGGACAGGTCTACTCTGGACACCGCCAGGAAGGCGACGTCCACGCCCGCCAGCATGGCAACCGACGGCTGAGGATCTCGTCCGGTCAGCGGGTCTTCGGGGACCAGGGTGTCGTTGAAGGGGAACGGCCGTGGGTGGAAGTTGATGGCGACGGGCTGGGAGAGCACGGCGTCCAGCAGGTTGATGTCGGCGTAGCGGACGTCGAGGGTGAGCGCCGTGTTGATCTGCGCCGCCTCCAGGAGAACTTGCGCTGCGGCGATCCGTATACGGATCGGGCAGGTCAGGACGGCCCGGCTCAGGTCCAGTATCCCGCCGCAAACGATGGGGCCCACCAGGGGCCCGGTGAACGTCGTGTCGGGCAGGTGGGCGCTGTCTTTGAAGCGGGCTCCGGCGAAGACGGCGTCACGGCCGAACGTCGCCTCGGTGAACCATGCTGTCTCTTCGACCTGTACCGAGACGAAGACGATCCCGTCAGTGAACGTCACTCCGTTGAAGACCGCTCCGCCGAACATCTGGGCACGGGAGAACAAGGCCCCGCTGGCGAACCTGGCGTGCTCGAAGTCAGCATCCCCGGCGAAGAGGGTGTCCTGGAACCAGGCGGAGCTCAGGAAGTCCGCGTGCTCGAAAGCGCCGTCCTGTTCGAAAACGGCTTCCTCGAAGACAGCCTCACCGTTGAAGGTGACCTCGTAGAACAGGGCGTCGTCCGAGAACTGGACACACCAGAAGAATGCCTCGCCGTTGAATGTGACGCCCGTGAAGTCGGCCCGGTCCAGGAAGCGGGCGCGGCCGAAGTCTGCCTCGCCGAAGGTGTTGCCGACCGTCGCTTTGAGCTCTTCCAGCAGTTCGCGGGTGAAGGGCACGCCGCGGCAGTCCACGGCGGAGCCGGGCGATAACGCCGCGAGCGCCTGGCGCCGCTCCTCCGGCTCCAGGTGGGCCAGGCACCGGTCGTACGACTCCCACGGCACACCGAAGCAGGCGCCGCGCTCGCCCGGGAAACCGCAGGCAGGCCACCGAAGCCGGGGGTCATCACTTTGGAAGGCCAGGATGGGGCGGCCCGCATGGATCAGGTTCACCGGGTCTGCAGGGCGCCGCTGTCGATGAGTCCCTGGATGTAGGACGGCCAGTCGCGGGTGAGGCTCTGGGTGATGCCGTCGTGGACGTCCTGGCGCAGCTGCGGAGTGATGTGTTCGACGTCGCCGTTCGGGTAGTGCAGGCGCAGCCCTTCGCGGCTGGCGTCACACAGGGTGGCGTGGGCCTTCTGGGTGAGCGTGAGGTAGAGCTGCGGGACCTGCGCGTTCAGGAGTTCATCGATGATGGCCTCGTAGTCGATGCCGAGATCAGGCCAGGTCTTGCCCTGCTTGTCGAGCCACAGGGTGACGTCGGAGAGGAACACGGCCTTGCCCGGACCGTCGCCCGGGTCTCGGGCCAGGCCGGTGGCGAGGTCGAGCGCGATGCCGGCGCCCTTGCTGACGAGAGAGCGGGGGATCATCGTCGGCGCGATGGCGACTGCGCACTCTCCCCAGCCGTCGCGGGTCTCGGTCGGCCAGGGCAGCCCCAGCACGAGCCATCCCACTGGTGATAGCAGCGCGTTGCCCACCGTGCTTATCCCCTTTGGTTGTAGATCACTGACCTCTGATCTTTTCGCCTGGGGTTCGCGGTGAACAAGGCGTTCATCGGCCACCCGTCGGTTCCGTCTGCCGTCCGCGAGGCCCGTCGACGGTGGAGGCTGTGACGACACCGTCCGACCGATCTGCCGGACCCGAGCGAGTGCCAGTCCAGGATCGTGCTGCCCGCCGATCCAGTACTGCGCAGTCTCACCCGTCGTCCTGGGCCAAGTTCGTCAGGTGACATTTTCGCCGCCCGGCGCGGGTTCTTCTGTCACGCCCCAGGGCGGCCGCCGTCGTGTGAGTTGTCGAACGAGTCGTGGGAACACCACATGCTCAAGCTGGAGATGGGCAGCCGCGATCCAGGCGGACGAGTGGTACGCCTCGTAGGAGGTGCCGACTGAAGCGGGAACTCAGGAATCTGGCGACGTCGATTCCTGAGTTGGGCTGTGTCAGTCGGCCCGGCCTTCGGCACGCAGGCAGCGCATGTCCTTCTCAGAAGGAAACATCGAAATAGTCGATGTCGGTGAAGGCGACCTCGAGGCCCGCGGCACGGCGTCCGCCGTCCCTGAAGTAGACCTCCTGCAGCCCTTCGGCGACGATGTCACGCATCTGCTGGTCGCTGGCGCCCTGTTGCTGGGCGTCGAACAGACGGCGGGCGTAGGCCGGGGGGAGGTGGACGGTCAGCCGCCGTACCCGGCCGTCGTCGGTGGTGCCGATCGGCGCGGTATAGCCGAAGCGGGCCCGGGTCTCGACGGTGATCCCGGTGCTGATAGTGGCCTGCTTCCTGCGGTGTCCCCGGATGCGGGGCTGCCAGCGGGCCCGTACGGCCGCGTCGATCCGGTCGGCGATGTCCTTGGGCGGGTGTTTGCGCTCGCCGGTGCGGTAGCGCTCCACGGACCGCTGGCTGACCCCGATCTCCTCCGCGACAGCCTTGGTGGTCTTCAACTTCCCCACCAGAAAGTTGATGCGGGCTCTGAGGCCCTTGGGAGGCTGACGGGTGAACGCCTCCTGGTCGGCCCGCTCGATAGCGTCCTCGATCTCCCCCACTGGTCAGCTCCCGTCCGTGAACGGGCCGTGGCCGTACCGCTGGGGGATCAGGCGGGCGCCTGCAGCCGGGGCGAGGCCCACGACCAGGCGCTCGCTCACGCCGGAGGCCGTGGCGGCGTCGGTTGAGAGGCAGCCTAGGCTGCGTAGCTCGCCAACCGCTTTATGGACGGCGTCGCGGCCCTCGGTGACCAGGCGCTCGTCGCGCGTGAGGGAGACCAGTTCGCTGACCGTGGGCTCCTGGCCGGGGGTGTAGCCGGTGGCGAGTTCGGCCGGGGTGCCGCGGGCGCGCCAGGTCAAGCGCATGTCCCGCATCGTCCGCGAGGGCAGCGCCGGGTTATGGGTGGGCGGGGCTGTGGGAACGGGCCACTGTGGGGGCAGGCCGTCGGGGGTGTTCATCAGGTACGACTCCGATTTGTGTCCGTGCCTGCCTCAAGCTGGGACGGCATCATGCCAGTGTCGGTGGTCACGGCCTTACTCGCCTTCGTCGAAGACGGCGTCGCCGCCCTTGATGTGCCGGGCCGGGTTGAGGCCCTGCTCCATCAGATCGACCGCCCACAGCATCGACTGGACGCCCTCGAGCTTCGCCAGGCCCGGGGTGGGACCGAGCCGGAAGCCGCCAGGCTGCGGCTTCCCGGAGGCCGCGTACGGCAGGAAGTCGAGAGGGCTGTCGCCGGGGCTCGGGTAGACGACGCAGTCGGACAGCACGGCGAGCGGGTACAGGCCCGTCATCTTCGCCATGTTGCCTAGCTTGCGGTGCATGTTGATCCGGGCCTTGCTGATGACGGCGGCGCGGATGTCGGGGCGCCAGGTCGGCCGTTCCAGGGCCGGCCAGCGCTCGCCGTCCTTGTAGTGCTTGCCCTGCGGGCGTTCGCGGAGCTTACCGACGCCGCCCTTCACGGTCGCCTTGATCGCGGCCAGGACGGCGGCCAGGGCCGGGTCTGCCTGCTTGTGCTGCTCCATCGCGGCAAGGAACTGACGGTCGTCCAGGTCCCGGGTGACGCCGAGGTCGGCGAGGGTGTCGACGTACGCGTTCTTGAGCCGATCGTGCCACGGGTCCAGGTACGCGCCGGTCTCGCGGCGCAGGTACGCCTCGATCGGGTGCACGTCATGGCCGAGCTCCTGGGCGTAGGCGACCGTGTGTGTCTGATACCAGGCCGGGCCCGTCGGGCGGGTGCCGTCCGGTGTGAACGGCGAGGGCAGGCGCGGGTCCAGCTCAATGTGGGAGAGGTCGACCAGCCAGGAGCCGGGGATCTTCGGGTTGAACGTCGGGGCGTGAAAGTGGTCCGGTCCGGACAGGCCGACGACCAGGCGGGCCGCAGCAGCGAGGAAGGCGGTGTTGAGGTCCAGGCCGACCGCGAAGGGCAGCATGCACTCCTCATCGGTGAGCAGGTCCACCGACCGCACCCACTGGTACGCCTCTTCGTTGAGGAAGCCGCCGGTCCAGCCGCTGTTCACGACGACCGGGTGTTCCGGGGTGGCCTCGGGCGGTGCCGGGTCAATCGGCTCCGTGCCGAGGCTGCCCGGGTTGTAGGCGGACACCCAGTTCCCGGTCGTTTCGTCCCGCACGGCGCGCGTGGGCGGGCGCAGCGCCGTCATCAGCTCCAGGCCGGAGACGGCGGTGGAGCCGCGCGGGGTGATGACCCGCTGGGCGTAGACGCCAAGGACGCGGGCGATGTCGGCCGGCTCCATCTCGGCCACGCCGGGCCAGGACCGCTCATCGAGGGCGTCCCAGGACAGGATCGCCAGTTGCACGCACTGCCGCTCGCGCCCCTGGGCCTTACGGTAGATCCGAGCCCACGGCCCGAACCCGCGCTGCGTGAGCTGCCACTTCGCCTTCGCCACTTGCTTGACGACCGGGTGGTCCTCCGGCAGGCGCAGGGAACGGCGCTGCTCGTGACCCTCCAGGCGCTCCGGCAGACCCAGCTTTACAGCGGCCACGGCGGTAAGCACGATTAGCGGGTCGGAGTCCTTGCCGTAGCGGTTCAGCTTCGGTGCACCGAGCCCGGACTCGTGCAGCGTCCACTCCACCAGCTCCACCACCGTGGTCGCCGGGCAGTCCAGCACGATGCCGCCCGTGCCGTACGCGGAGCCGTCGCTGTCCAGCACAGCGAGTGGACCGTGCGGGAACCGCGGATCGGTCGCAGGCTTCACGGCCTTCTTCGCCGCCGGGCGCCTGGACGACGTCGCGGCCGGACGGGCGGGACGCTCCGGCGCGGCCTGGACGGCCGGGGCCTCCACAGGCGCGGCAGTCTCCGGCTCGAGGGCGGCACCTGTGAAGGTCTCCCGCACCTTCGGCTGCGGCGCGCCGGCCGGAACCGAGGCGGCGGGGGCGCCGTGTGCGGGGTACTTCGCCGCCCAGCCCTGCAGCAGCCGCTGGTACGCCGACAGGCGGGGCTCCCGCGGCTCGGACCGCCCGTTCTCCCAGTTCTTCACCGTCTGCGGCGTCGTCTTCATCGCTGTTGCCAGACGGGCCTGGGTGATACCAGCGGCCTCACGCAGCCGGGCCCGCTCTGCCGGGGGCGGAAGCTGAGGCTCCTCCTCCAGCAGAGCGTCAACCGATGCGAACAGCTCTTCCTCGGTCGCCATACGGCTCCACCTCCGCCCCGAACGCTAGCAGACTTACCCCAGTATTTAACCTCTTTTTTTACCCATCTGGCCTGCTGGGATGAAACCGAGCGGGAGAGGAATGTTCACGACTGACCTGTTGCAGCGGAGGCTGAGTGATTCTCACCGAAGGCTGGTCAGAGTTCAGTCCTCCGGCTGCACGACCCGCTCAAGTACTGGAGGCCAGCCCGGGTGAAGAAGGTAGTCGCCCACTCCGGCGACCGCCCACGCTTGCCCGTCTCGCCGGAGGATGACGTTCGCCGTCCTGGCAGAAGCACCTGGTGCCAATGAGTAGTTGCCGCTGCCGTCCACGTCGAGGTCGGGTAGGTGGAAGAGGCGCATCAACTCCATGTCTGGACCGACGGGCCTGGGGCGCGACGCGATCCCCAGCTGGTCGGTGCTCAGGTTGTCGTAGCTGTTCCTGATCTCCCTTAGAGACACTCGAGAGAGATGTCGGAAGAGCGGGTGCTCCGGGCTGTCGACCGCCAAGGCCCGAACCAGTGAGTCGCGGTCCAGGCCAGATGCCTGCGGATCTTTTAGGGCCGTCGGATTCCTGGACAGCCATGCCTGCGCCATGGCCAGCCTGAAGTCCGGCGTCATCCTCGGCCACACCGGCTCGACATCATCGCGACCGACTGCCTGTATCCACTCCAAAGCAAACATGCCTGGGTCTTCTGTCATCCCCAACCCCTCTTCGACCATTTGGTTGTCGCCGATTCATTCGGCGCCAGCTTTTAGCATGTCAGCCCATGCACCGCTGCCAGAGCTGCCGGCGACAGTCCAGCGACCACACCGACCACGCACTCAGCCTTCGCTGACACAACGACGCTCACTGTGTCCAGCGGGAGTGGGTGAAGCCCGGTTCCGGGAACGGCGATGGATAGCGTGCCCTGTAGTGGTTATCGCGCCTGGGAGTGCAGTCCGCTGGTGAGGTCGTCCTGGACCATGTCGTCTCGCTCAGCTGGCGTGAGCCACCGGGCGGACGAGCCGACGGCGGTCCGCTCCACCCACAGCACATCATCGACGGCCTCGGCGACGGCGTGCAGGTGGCTGATCACCATTACAAGGCGGTCGCCGCCGGCCTGGTCGCGCAGTACCTCCAGTGCCAGGTCCAAGGCGGTGGTGTCGAGGGCGGCAAAGCCCTCGTCGAGGAAGAGGGAGCCGAGAGCCGGCCCACTGCGGGAATGCAGTTCGGCAAGTGCCAGGGCCAGGGCGAGGGACGCCATGAACTTCTCCCCTCCTGACAAGCGATTCGGGTGGTGGGCGACCCCGGAGCTTCGGCTGATGATGTCGAAGTCGTCTGCGAAACCGAATCGGCCGTCGGACATCTGCCCGAGCAGGTCGCTGGCGACGCCGAGCAGTGCGCGGGTTCGTAGTGTGGTGAGGTGGCCCAGAAACTTGGCGTCGACCAGTTCGCGGCGTAGTACTTCGAGGGCTTCATAGCGGGCTTCGCCTGCGGTGATGGCGAAGTCCAGGTCAGCGGCCGGCTTGATCAGGTCCTGTGCTTCTCGCTGTCTGCAGCGCTGGTCTTGGGCTTCCTTGGTTGCCTGCGCGGCTGCGGCAACGAGGGGGTGAAGTGATGTGGGTGTCGTCAGGTCGGCTGAGGCGTCGAAGTCGTCGATGTCGGCGAGCACGGCTGCATGCTCGCCGAGGCGGCTTTCGGCGGCGGATGCGCGTTCTGTTGCCGTGGTGGCTCGCTCAATGAGCTTGTCGCCGAGTACTGAGGTCATCGCCGACAGGGCGGCGGCGTAGTGGCGGACCTCGGGGATCGTCGGTTGGGTGGGAGATTCTGGCAGCGCTGGCCGGTCGGCCTCCTCGAGTCGGGTGCGAGCTTGGTCTGCGGCCTGGGCCCACGCGTCGAGGTTGTCACGCAATTTGCCGAGGGGACGTTCCAGGCGGGCGTGGGTGTCGTGGTCGAGCATGCGCTGATCGGCGAGCACCGCGGTCTTCTGCGCTCGGGCTGCTTCCCTCTGGTCGAGCAGCTCTTGGAGCTCGGCCTGCCGGGCGTTGACGGCTGTGGTGGCGGCGTCCGTCTGTCCGACGACAATGTCGATCGGATTGTGCGACAGCATCGCCTGGATCCGCGGGGGAAGGATGCCGATGTCGGTGGAGGTCCTTGTCAGGGCCCGGGCATGCCGCTCTTGAGCTGCGGATGCATTTCTTTTGCCGCGATCATGTGCTTTCTTGCGTTCTGTCAGCGTTTTGCGGTCCGCTTCGATTCCAGCGGTGCGGCGGTGCTCCTCGGCCTGCAGCTTTTCGGCGTGTGCGGCGGCCGCGTGTTCGCATGCGGCGATGGCGTGGGTGATCACTGCGGTGTCCTGCTCGGGGTGGTGCTGGTGCGGTGATGCGGTGGTGCTGGCGGCGGGGGCGGCCAGGGCAGTGGTAGCGGCGGTCAGCCTTGCTGAGGCTGACCGGGCGTCGAAGTCCGTGCCTGCCTCGGTGGCCAGGGCCTCCAGGCTTCGGAAGGCTCGTTCCGCTGCCTGGGTCATCTCCTGCGCCGTCTGCTGTGCGCTCTGGTGCTCGTGGTTACGTTCGAGCACCGCGTTATCGGCTGCGGTCACGGTGGCGCGGGCTTCGGCGCGCAGGTCGACGGCCCTGTCGTGTGCGCTCTTGGCCTGCTCTCGTTGTGTGTTCGCCTCGGCCAGCTCATCCGCGTCGGTCGGTGCGGGGTGGAAGTCGACGGGTAGGTGCCGGCGGCATACAGGGCAGTCGTCGCCGGGGTGAAGTTCGGCGGCGATCGCGGCTGCCTTTTTCCGCAACCGCAGCGTCTCCAGGTGGGTCTCGGCCGCGATGAGATCTTTGTGGGCCGCGGATGCATCGGCCTCCACCGGGCCGAGATCTTTGTGGGCGGATTCCTGCCGGCCCAGTGCGGTGGCGTGGGCGCGCGTGGTGTCAGCGACGCGCCGGGCCGCCGAGAGGGCCGCGTCCAACGCGGTGCGGACAGCTGTGCTGTGCGTACGGATCTGCCCGCTGGTCTCGGCGGCGGCACGGGCTTCCTCTGCCGCCGCTTCGATGTGTGCGACCCGTTCGGCAAGTTCTGCTTCCGCCGTGGCGATGGCATCGCGTTCGTCGTCGAGTTGTGTGGTGAGGGAGACCAGTCGGTCGCGTTCGCCTCGGTGTTCCTCGGCGGTTTCTGCCAGGGTCTTCAGGAGCAGTGCGGACTGGGCGAGGGCGTCCCGGCCTTCTCCTTGTCTCTCGGCCTCGGTGATCGCTCCGGTCATTTCCTCTTCCCTGGCCTCAGCCTGCTCGGCACGCCGGTCGAGGAGTTCGCGCCGGGTGGTGAGGTCGGTGGCAGCGCACTCGAGCGTGTCGAGGACGGTGCCGACGTCGGCCACCTGCCGCGCTGCCAGGCTCTGACAAGCGCTGGTGGCGGCCGCCGCGGTGTCCCGGGCTTGCGAGATCTCTTCCTGCAGTGCCGTGATGCGGACGACGGCGGTGTTCAGGCGTTCGGCCTGGGCTGTGGCCGCATCGGCGGCGGCTCCGGCGGCGGCGGCCGTCTCCCGCGGATTGTCCGGCATAGGGGCCCGTTTGGCTTTCGCATCACTCAGGAGTTGCTGGAGCGTGCGGCCGTGGCAGGCGGCCAGGTTCCGCACTGCTTCCAGTGATTCGGCCCCGAACAGTTCGCGGAGCCGTTCGCTGCGCTCTTTGGGAGCGGCAGTGAGGAGCTGGTCGAACTTGCCCTGTGGGAGCAGCCCGACCCGCAGGAAGGTCTCGTAACCAATCTGCAGCACCGTCTTGATGCGGCTGTCGACAGCTGTGGCGCCGTCGGTCTCCTCACCGGTGTCCAGGTTTTTCAGGTGGTGCCGGCCCGCGTTCGGGTTGGTGGCGTGCATGGTGCGGTGGACACGCCAGTTCTGCCCGTCGTGTACGAAGGTGAGTTCGACGCTCATGGCCTGTGCGCCGTCAGCGATGAGCTGGCGGGGTTCCTTGGCGTCCCAGGAGCTTTTGCGGAACAGGGCGAAGGCGATGGCGTCGAGCAGGCTGCTCTTCCCGGCGCCGGTGTCGCCGAGGACCGCGACCAGGCTCTTGCCGGTGAAGTCGACGGTGGCCTGGGCGGGGTAGCTGCGGAATCCGGTGAGGGTGAGTGTCATCGGTTTCATCGCGTGGTCTCCGCGTCGGTGGTGTCGATGGCGGTCAGGATGCTGGAGCGGTCAAGGTTGTCGAGGGGTTGGCCGGAGAGGGCCGCGGTCAGCAGCGTCTCCTCGCAGCACGGTGCGGGGTCCTCGGGGTCGGGTTCGGCACGCAGGTGGGCAAAGGCGGCCATGGCGCGGTCCAGGGCCGGGCCGCCGGTGCCGCGGTCGGCGAGGTAGTCGTGCAGCAGGTCGTCGATGTCGGGCAGCTCGGTGGTGGAGGTCTGCCGGTCCAGCACGCGGTGGGCCGCGCCGGTACGGCGCTCGTCGATGTCGACGAGCGTCGCCTGGGGCAGCATCTTGGCGAGGGTGGTCGGCAAGGACGGGTCGAAGGTGTCGACGTTCACCACTGCCTTCACCCAGGCGTCGCCCACGCGGGCGGCGCGGTGGGCGATCTGTTCCAGGGTTCCTTCAAGGCGCACCAGACGGCGGCCTGCGGTGAGCGGTTCGAGTTCGATGCGGGGATTGGTGTCCGGCCCGATCTCGGCGAGTACGACGCTCTTGGTGTCGCCGGTCTCGCCGAAGTCCATCTGCAGCGGGCTGCCAGCGTAGTAGGCGGGGAATCCGGCACGGCCGACGGGCTGGGGTTTGTGGATGTGGCCGAGGGCGCCGTAGGCGACCTCGGGCAGGTCCGCGGCTGGGGCGGCGTACTCGGTGCTCAGGGAGATCCGCCGCTCCGAGTAGGACGGAAGGGCTCCTTCGATGAACAGGTGGGCGGCGTAGACGAGGACGTCCCGGGGGCCGCGGTCGGCGGTCAGGCGGCGGTAGACCTCGGCTTGGACGGTGCGCATCCGTTCGGCGTAGGTCGCGGTGGTCAGGGCGGGGTCGGCGAAGTCGTAGGTGAAGCGGTTGGGGTGCAGATAGGGCAGTGCACCGATGCGCAGGGTGAGCTCCCCGTTCCTGGTCGGGTATTCGGCCAGGAGCAGTCTGTCGGGGCGGGCGTCGGTGGCGAAGCGGACCCGGGTCTGGTCTCCTTCGCGGGCGCCCATGTCGTTGAGGACGTACTCCAGGAACGTCAGGACGTGCGTGGTGTCGTGGTTGCCTGCGACGACGACCACGGGCGCGATCGTGCCGAGGCGGCGCAGTGCCTGTGCCGCGCGGCGCATGTCGTCCAGGCTCGGGCGGGGGCTGTCGAAGAGGTCGCCGCTGTGGACGATCAGGTCGGGGGCATAGTCCTCGGCGATGGCGATGATTTCGGCCAGGACGGCGTCGACTTCGCTGTCACGTCGGTGGCGGCCGATCTGGCGGCCCAGGTGCCAGTCGGAGGTGTGGAATACGCGTCCCGTCACGGGTGCCTCCAGAGAAACGGCCTGCGGGCAGCGCGGGTTGCGCCGCTGCGGCCGGAGGTTCGATTGACGCGACTGTACCTCGAATCACAGGAAGAGTCTGGAAAACTCTGGAACTCTGGTAGCGTCTGGCGCATGAGTGATCCGCTGGACGCCCTGGAGAAGAGCATCGGCACCCTGCGCCGCGCAATCCGCGACGCCACCGCTGCCGGTGACACCGAACGCGCCGGCGAGCTGCGGATGCAGCTGCGCCGCGCCGAGCGGGCCTGGGACGCCCTCCTCGACACCGATGGACCGGCAGCCGCCCCGCCTCCCTCCGCACCGCAGGCAGCTCCCGCCGCCCGGGGATCGCAGCTCCCGGCACGTGAACACGTCCACCGTGCCCTCATGCTTCTCCGGGCCCCGGCCGCGCCCAAGCTGATCGTGGGGGTCCACGAGGCGTTCTTCCCGGGCGAGCTGTCCGCGTCCAAGCTGTCCAGCCTGCGCCGGGACGAGGAGCGTTCCTACCGCTCCAGTCCGGGAGCCCGGCCCTACTACCTGTGCCCCGCACTGGCACACGATCTACTGACACCCGTGCGGGCACTGATCAGCATCAGCACCTGGACTCTGGAGCAACGCATCATCGGCCCGCTGTCACCGCGCGTGGACTTCCTCACCAGCGCGATCGGCATCGCCGAAGCGGTACAGACCTCCTCCGAGTCCACGGCAGACGGTCCTACTCCCCAAGCCCAGCGGCTGCTGTGGCGCTTCGCCGCCAACATCCCCGACGCCATGCCGAAGACCGCCTCCGGTCACGAGGGTGCTCTGGATACGCAGCGGGTGATCGGTGCGGCCGTGGCCGAGCTGGAAGTGCATACGGACGCCGACCGTGCCACTCGAGTGGCGGCCGCGCGGCGGGCACGCAAATCCCTCGGAGACGACGAGCAGTTGTTCGGCGCGCCCCTGCGGGGTGTGACGCACCTTCGGTCGGCCCGCGCCTGATTCTCCTCTTCCCTGCATCCTTTTCTTCCCCGCAAGGATCTACGAGACCGTGAAAGAACCAGTCGACGACCGACTCACCGCACTGCGCGGCTCCGCGAAGCGCCTGGACTACAACGCCCGGTCGCTGGCGGCCCTGGAGAACAACCCGCGCTGCACGCTGCGCGCCCTGCTGGACGCCTCCGGATCCGACAAGGCCGCGATCGCCACACACGTCGGCCATCCTCCGTCCTTCGGCCAGTCCTCCTTCGCTCTCGCCCGCGGCAACGCCTTCGAGGCGATGGTGAAGGAGCACGGCTGCGCGGAGCTCCTGCGCGTCCTGCGCGAAACCTTGGGGCTGACACTGCCGGAGGTGGGCTACGAGGACCTGAACGACGTCGGTGGCGACGGCCGGTCCAAGCAGCGCCACGAACGCACCGAGGAGGTCCTGCTGCGGGCAGCCCGCGGCGAGAGCGAGGGCACCTTGTTCGACCACCCGATGCTGCGCCTGCAGATCGGTGGGCACACCGCGTTCCTGGAGCCGGACCTGGTGGCCTTCCGTATCGACGGACGCTTCCACGTCGTGGAGATCAAGAGCTTCCCGATCATCGACGAGCAGGCGGACTCCGCACAGGTCCGGGCAGCGACCACACAGGCGTGTGCATACATCATCGCGCTGCGTGACCTGCTCGGGCGGGCCGGTATCGGCGCGGAGACCGTCTCCGACACGATCGTGCTGGTCGCGCCGAAGGACTTCACCAACCGCCCGACCGGAGCATTTGTCGACGCACGCAAGCAGGTGGCGGCCCTGAGCCGGCAGCTGTCCCGGATCGAGCGCATCGGGGACCTGGTGGACCTGCTGCCCGAGGACCTCACGTTCGACCTGGCACCGGATGCGGACGACCGCCCCCGGCGCCCGGCCGGGGAGCTGACCGAGGCGCTGGACCAGGTCCTCGTGACCTACCGCCCGGACTGCCTCAACCACTGCGAGATGGCCTTCTACTGCCGCTCCCGCGCCCGCGCGGAGGCCTCACTGGATGTCCTCGGGCCGGTCGTGCGCGAGCAGTTCGGCGGCATCGACACCACAACCATGGTCATGGGGCTCGCCCGCGGGGAGCTGACGCCGAGCGAGGATCAGGTGGAGATGGCCGCGGCCCTGCGGCACGCCGCCCAGCTGCGCGCAGAACTGGAAGACCTCGGGGGTGCGGCATGAGCACGCTGTCGGCACTGGCGCATGTGCAGGCGATGGAGTCGATGCAGGCGGTGCCCCTGACCGAGTTCCGGCACCGACACCTGTCCGCCCGGCCGCTGGTGATCGTCCCGCTGGCCATGGCCGGAGAGGCCGGTGCTCCCCTGGCCGCGATGGCCGGCTCCGCCAAGAGGAACGGGACCCTGCTCGTCGTCGCCCAGCCCCGCAACCGGGACCAACGGTTCGAGTTCGCCGCGGGCCTCGGCCGGATCGTGATGGACTACATCGGCTCCTTCCGCCAGGACCGCCGCGGTGAAGGCGAGCGCTCCCGGTACACCGACGCGCCGCAGATCCTGGTGCCCAACCCCGGCGGAATCAAGGCCCTGGCCGACCTGGGCCGCATGTGCCGCTTCCGTGAAACGTCCGGCCCCTACGCAGTCCCGGACGTCGTACCGGAGCTCGGCATGTGGCTGACCTTCCTGATCGACAGGGCCGAGCAGGCCGGCACCTCCACGCTGCTGCCCGTCACCGGCTTGCTCTCCGAGCACTGGGCGACCGGCCAGAGCACGCTGGAGAACCAGAACCTCGCCTCCCTCATGGCCTGGATCGCTCCCCCGCCGGGCTTGAGTGTCGAGCAAGCCATGGCCGAGGCGGAGAACCCGGACGTGTGCCCGCCGGCGGGCCCGGCAACCTCCCCCGAGTTCGACAACCGCGACCTGGCCCCGGCGATCAGGAGGTTCGACACGGCGCGCGCACTCGGCGACCCGCGCATGCTGGCCGCCGCCGAGGCCGAGTTGCGGGAGCTGATCGCGGGCCAGATCCAGCCCACCTGGCGCATGGTGTGGGACGCCATATCGCTGCTGCGCTCCGTGCCCGAGGCTCCGCGGACCGCCAAGCGCTTCGAGGGCGACTGCAGGGCCTTCACGGACTACTCCGACTACCGTGACGCCGACGGCCTCCCTCAGCGCAGACGGGACAACGCGATCGGTGCGGCCCGGCGGCTGGGCTGGCTGGAGCGCGCGCTGGCCGATTTCGAGTCCGACATGGCCTTCGACGATCGCTTCGTACTGGCCGACCGGCGCAGTGCCGGGGAGGCGTTCGCTGGGACGGTCGTGGAAGCCGACCCCGGCCGGACGATCACCACGGACAAGAACAGGCGGGTGCCGCGACCGCGCATCACCGTCCGCACCGAAGACCCCGTGCGGTTGGCCGCCGACACGAAGCTGATCAGCCCGTCTCTGCCGGCCGGCCACAAAGCCGTAATCGTCTCCGTCGCCCCCGACGGCGACTTCACACGGGTCATGGTGGAGGTCACCGGCGGAATGGGACGCGGCCGCACCCCGAAGCAGGGCAGCGTGCCGGAACCGGGCCAGCGACTCGCCTACCTGCCCGATCCCGGATGGCGCCCGGCACCGCAGTTCCCGGCCTCCGATGCCACCCCATGGACGCACAGTGCCGCCGACGGGGCCGACGCCGACCCCGCCGTACCCCAGGACGCCGCCGCAGAGGAGTGGGGCAATGACGACTGATGCCAGCACGACACCCGACCCGCCCGCGCCCGATCCGGCAACGGCTGCCGCCGCTGCCACCCAGGCGGTCCTCGCGGACATGGCCGATGGGCGCCACAGGGCCGTGGTCGTCGACTCCCCACCCGGCGCCGGCAAAAGCACCCTGGTGGCCCGCGCCGCCCAGGAGCTCACCGACGGCGGCGAACGCCCGATCATCGTCGCCCAGACCAACAACCAGGTCGACGACCTGGTCCTTCGCCTGGCCAGGGAACACCCCGGCAGCTCCGTCGGGCGACTGAGCGCCACCGGCTACACCCCTCCCCCGGCCCTGGGAGCCCTGACGAACGCCACCGTCGGCCGCACCCTGGCCGACCTGTCCGGCTGCCGGATCATCGTCGCCACCGCCGCCAAGTGGGCCACCGTCCGCGACACCACATTCGGCTGGGCGATCCTGGACGAGGCCTACCAGATGCGTTCGGACATGCTGCTCCAGATTGTCGAACGCTTCGAGAAGGGCCTGTTCGTCGGCGACCCCGGCCAGCTGGACCCGTTCACGATTGTCGGCACCGAGCGCTGGATCGGACTGCCGCACGACCCCACCCAGAACGGCGTCAGCGTGATGCTGGAGCACAACCGGAACATTCCCGTGCACCGGCTGCCGGTCTCCTGGCGCCTGCCACCCTCGGCCGCCCCCACCATCGCCCAGGCCTTCTACCCGTTCACCCGCTTCACCGCCGGAACCGAAAAGGACACCCGCTCCCTCGAGTTCCGCACCGCCGGACTCGCCCGAACCGACCTGGACGAGACCCTCGTGCAGGCGTTCACCACCGGCTGGGCCCTGCACGAACTGCCCCGCCGCCATGTCCCGCGCACCGACACCCAGACCCTCCAGACCGCCGCCGACCTCGCCGGCCGACTGCTGGAGCGCGGAGCGGTCGCCACCTGCGAGCGCCACCACAACGGCCGCGCCCTGGGCCCGGACGACATCGCCATCGGCGTCGCCCACCGCGACCAGGCCGACCTGGTCCGGGCCGCACTCGCCCGCACAGGCAACCCCAACGCGCCGGGGGTGGCCGTGGACACCGCGAACCGGCTGCAAGGCCGCGAGTTCGAAGTCGTCATCGTCGTGCACCCGTTGTCCGGCCGCCGCGACGCCACCGCATTCCACCTCGAGGCCGGACGGCTGTGCGTGCTGGCCTCCCGCCACCGGCAGGCGTGCATCGTCGTCGCCCGTGAGGGCATCGCCGACCTCCTGGACAGCCATCCCTCGACCGACCCGGTGCACCTGTCCGTGCGCGCCAAATTCCCGGACGGCTGGGAAGCCAACCAGATCATGCTGGACAAGCTCGCCCAGCACCGCGTCGCCGCCTGATCCACACGACGCTTCCTTGTTTTGCCTTTCCGCTTTTGTCAGTGCTCGTCCATAGAGATTCCGCGTCCGCCTCCTTCAGGCGGGCGCACAAACTGCAGGTGTGCGATCGGGGGGTTGCATGCAATTCGATCAGGTCACGGCTCTTACCAGCCACCCGGCATGGGTACTGCTGCGCGCGGACAACGCCGCCTTGGTGCTGTCCTTCTGCGGCACGGTGTTCGTCGAGGAGAACGCGCGGGGCGTGCCCGAGAGCGTGCTGGAGTCCCGGCTGGACGACCAGCTCTACCTCCTCAACGAGCTCGACTCCGGCTCCTTTCCGCGGACCGCGGCCGCCTACCTGGCGGAGTGGACGAAGAACGGCTGGCTGCGCAAGTACTACCCGCCCGGTGAGGACGAGGCGCATTTCGATGCGACCACCGCCTTGGAGAAGGCCACGGCGTGGGTGCGGGACCTGCCGGCACGCTCGTTCATCGGGACAGAGTCCCGCCTGAATACCGTCGTCACGCTCCTGCGTCAGATGGCCTTCGGCACGCAGACCGACCCGCAGGCGCGGATCGACGAGCTGCGCCGGGAACGTGACGCGCTCGACGCGCAGATCGCCCGGTTGCTGACCGGAGAGGTGGAACTCCTCTCCCCGCTCGCGCTGCTGGACCGCTACCAGCAGGTGGAGAGCACCGCAGTCGAGCTCCTGCGGGACTTCCGCGAGGTGGAGGCGAACCTGCGGGAACTGGACCGGCGGCTGCGCCGGCAAGTGGCCACCGCGGAAGGCGGGAAGGGCGAGCAGCTGGCCGCCTTTCTGCTGGAGCGCGACGAGATAGCCCAGTCCGACCAGGGGCAGAGCTTCCAGGCGTTCTTCGACTACCTCCTCTCCCCTCGCCGCCAGCAGGAGCTGCGGGAACTGCTGCAGCAGGTCACCCAGCTGCCACAGCTGGAAGGCAGAACCGACCGGAGACTGCTGAAGATCCCGTTCGCCTGGCTGGAGGCGGCCGAGAACACTCAGGACACGGTCCGGCAACTGACCGAACAACTGCGCCGGTTCCTCGCCGACCGGAGCCGGGCGGAGGACCAGCGCGTGCTGACGCTGGTGCGTTCCCTCCAGCGCCATGTGACCGCCCTGGGCGACACGGCGGACCTGCCCGGCATGGAGCTGGAGATACCCCGGGCGGGCATCGCACTGCCGATGGAGCGCCGACTGTATATGCCGGTCGAACGCGTCGAACTGGACACCACCGCGCAGGAACCGTCTGACGACACCACGGCGGACCTCACGGAACTGTTCACCGGCATCCACGTCGACACCGAGGTGCTGACCGGCCACGTCCTGGACGCAGTAGCCGCGAGTCCGAACGGCCAGGCGGCCCTGGCCGCCGTCGTCGACGACCACCCGCTGACCCTGGGACTGGCCGAACTGCTCGGCTACTTCCGCATCCAGCACCACAGCCTGGACATGAGTGTGGACCCCGAGCGCACCGACGTCCTGGTCTACCCGCGTGTGGCGACACCGGGCCGCGCCCGGGCCGAAGTGCCGCACGTGACATTCGTACGCAACGAGGGCGGCACGGCCGCCGGGAAGGCCGAACCATGATGAGCGATGCCCTCACCACCCCCGTGGTCCACCTGCTGAAGGCGGGCGTGCTCTACCAGGGCGACACCCCGCTGATTTGGGAACAGATCCTCGCCCAGCAGGCGGCGATCGGAGACTACCTCGGCGTCATAGGCCTCGACGTCGTCGTCGACCGTGCCGAGGGCTACGCCTACGTACGGCAGCAGGACACCGAGGACCGGGACGACGGGACCGCCGTGCCGAGACTGGTCACCCGCCACCGGCTCTCCTTCCCCGTCAGCCTGATGCTCGTCCTGCTGCGCGGGCGGCTGGCCGACAGCGACGCCGGCTCCGGGGATCCGCGCCAGGTGCTGACCCGCGAGGACCTGGTCGAGATGGTCCGCGGCTTCCTGCCCCCACGCGGCAACGAAGCACAGCTCATCGACCAGATCGACGCCCACATCAAGAAGCTCGTCGACCTCAAGGTGCTACGCCCGACGAAGCAGACCACGGCAGCCTACGAGGTGCGGCGGCACCTCAAGGCCCTGGTCGACGCCCAAGTCCTGAACGACTTCAACGACCTCCTCGCCACCTATCGAAGCGCCGCCTCCCCCGCGGCCAAGGACGACGTATGACTCTCACCACCGGCCCGGCGGCGCTCCTCCCCCGCCAAGCCCCTCCCGGCCCCACACCCACCGTCAGCGCCGGCCCCGGATTCCGGCTCGCCCGGCTTGAGGTACTGAACTGGGGCACCTTTCACCGCACCACCCGCACGTTCACGGTCGACGGACACAGTGCGCTGCTCACCGGCGGCGTGGGCTCGGGCAAGTCCACCCTGGTGGACGCGATCACGACACTGCTCCTGCCCGCCCACAAGATCGACTACAACAAGGCGGCGGGCGCCGACGCCAAGGAACGCGACCTGCGCTCCTACGTCCTGGGCCACTACAGGAACGAACGGGTCGAAGCAACGGGCAGCACCCGCCCCGTGGGGTTGCGCGACCACACCTCCTACAGCGTGATCCTGGGCGTTTTCACCAACCACGTCCTGGGTGTCCACCTCACGCTCGCGCAGGTCTTCTACTGGACCTCCCCGACCAGCACGGGACAGCCGGAGCGTTTCTACCTCACTGCCGATACCCCGCTGTCCATCGACACCGACTTCACGGGCTTCGGCACCGACATCACCGACCTGCGCCGACAGCTCAAACAGCGGGGCGCCACCCTCCACGGCAGCACCTACACCCAGTACGGCAAAGCACTGCGCCGCGGTCTGGGCATCCCCGGCCAGCAGGCCTTGGACCTGTTCCACCAGACGGTGTCGATGAAGGCCGTGGGCAGCCTGGACGAGTTCGTCCGCGAGCGGATGCTGGAGCCATTCGACGCACAGACGGCCGTCGACAAGATCGTCGCCCACTTCGATGCGCTCACCGCCAGCCACAACGAAGTGGTCCGGGCCCGCCAGATGATCGAGGGCCTGACACCGATCGTGGAGGCGTGCGCGCGGTACGACACCGTCCAGGAGGACCTCACCGTCCTGGAAGAACGCCACAACGCCGTCGCTGCATTCTTCGCCCGGCACCGCCACCAGCTTCTGACCGCACGCCACGCCGACCTGCGTACACGCACGACCGAACTGGAAGAGCAGCAGTCCGCCCGCGCGCGACGACTGGAACAGCTGCGTGGCGCGGCCGACGGCCTGCAGCGCCGCATCGACGGCATCGGCGGCGAGCAGCTCGTCGCGCTGAGCGGACGCATCGACGAACTGGGCCGTGAACGCCAGCGGCGCCGCACCCGCGCCACCGAGTACAACGGCTGGCTCGCGCAAGCGGGCATGGACCCGGTCACCGACTCCGTCTCCTTCCGCGAACGCACGGAGCAGATCAACGCCGCCCGCGCCCTGGCAGGAGAACAGGAACAGCAGGACCGTGAGGAACTCGACGGTCTCGCCGTCGCACGCCGTGACAACACCGCCGCGACCGAGGCGATGCGGCGCGAGATCACCAGTCTGCAGCAACAACGCTCCAGCATCCCCGCCAAGCTGCTGGCCCTGCGCCGCGAACTCGCCGCAGCCGCAGGCGTCAGTGACGATGTACTGCCGTTCGCCGGCGAACTGATCCAGGTCCGCGACGACGAGGTCGGCTGGGCCGGTGCCGCCGAACGCGTCCTGCGCGGGCTCGCCCTGTCCCTTCTGGTCCCGCACACCTACTACGACGCGGTCTCGTCCTGGGTCAACGGCCGTCACCTGGGCCTCAGGCTCGTCTATTTCCAGGTTCCCGCCCACACACCACCCGCCGCCCTGCCCGACGACCCCACCCTGCTGGCCGGCAAACTCGACCTCAAAACCGACAGCTGGGCCCATGACTGGCTCGCCACACGACTGCGTTCGCACGCCGACTACCTGTGCGCCGAAGACCTGGACGCCTTCACTCGCGCCACCCGGCCCGCCGTCACCCGGCAGGGCCTGGTCAAGGCCGGTGGAGGCCGCCACGAGAAGAACGACACCCACCGCATCGACGACCGGCGCAACTGGGTGCTGGGCTGGAGCAATCAGGCCAAGCTCGACGCCCTCCTCGCCGACGCCGACCGCCTCACCCGCGAGAGCGCCGCCCTCACTGCCGCCGCCCGCGCGCTCGAAGAACGGCGAAGGACACGCGTCGGCATGAACGGCGCCCTCACCCTTCTGGCCAGCGTCACCACCTACACGGAGCTCGACTGGCCGGCCACCGTCGCGGACATCGAACAGCTCGAGCAGCAAAAGCGCGCCCTTGAGGCCGCAGCAGGCCTGGACACGCTCACCGAGCAGCTCCAGCAGGCCAGGAACGACATCAAGCAGAGCGAAGAGGCCTTCGGCCAGGGGCAGGAAGACCTGGGAGCCTTGCGCCGAGACACCGAGGGCACCACCACACTGCTGGAGAAGACCACGAGTCTGCTGGAAGAGTGCGACCTCGACGCCCTGGCGGACCACGAGACGGCCCTGAGCAAATTCCTGCCTGCGATCACCAGAGACGACAGACGCCTGGAAGAACTGGAGACTGCCGAGCGCGAAGCCGAAGCACAGCTGCGGCGCACGATCGGCCGGCGCAACGACACCCTGCGCCAGGCAAGCAACCAGGCAACCGAACTGATGACCGCCTTCCGCGGCAGGTACCCGGCCCACACCACCGACCTGGACAACTCCATCGAGTCCGCCGCCGGCTACAGGTCGCTGCACGGCCACCTCATTGACGAGGACCTGCCGCGTTTCGAGGAGCAGTTCCTCCTCTACCTGCGGACCAATGTCATCCGCGACATTGCCTCCTTCCAGGGCCGGCTCACCGCGCAGGAGCATCAGATCCGCGAACGCATCGACGTGATCAACGACTCGCTGGCCAGCATCGACTACAACCCGGGCCGCTACATCCGGCTGAACGCCGCCCCCACGCTGAGCAGGGAAATCCGCGAGTTCCAGCACGACCTGCGGGCCTGCAGCAGCGAAGCGCTCTCCCACGACACCGGCGACGCCTACACCGAGGAGAAGTTCCTCGAGGTGAAAGCGCTCCTCGACCGGTTCAAGGGACGCGCCGACCACACCCGCGCCGACGCCGGGTGGACCGCCCGGGTCACCGATGTGCGCCGCTGGTTCGCCTTCTCCGCCAGCGAACTCGACCGCGACACCGGAACCGAGCACGAGGTCCACCCCGACTCCGGCGGCAAGTCAGGTGGCCAGAAGGAGAAGCTCGCCTACACCGTCCTCGCGGCCTCCCTCGCCTACCAGTTCCGCATCGACCCAACTGCCGCCAAGGCCAAGACCTTCCACTTCGTCACCATCGACGAGGCCTTCGGACGCGGAGACGACTCCTCGGCCCACTTCGCCCTCGACCTGTTCCAACGGCTGGGCCTGCAACTCCTCGTGATCACCCCACTCCAGAAGCTGCACGTCATCGAGCCCCATGTCACCCGCGTCGGTTACGTCGACAAACCCGACGGGAACCGCTCCCGCCTGGTCAACCTCACCATCGAGGAGTTCCGCGCCCACAAGCAGACGGCCCGGAAGGCCCACCAGCGGCCGGCGGAGCAGTCATGACACCGGACGCATGGAGCCGCCCTGAGGATGTCGTCGAGACCCTGCGCCGCAAGTGGGCTGGCGGCCGCTACCTCACCGACGCCGCCCACGGCTACCCCTTCGAACCCATCGCGGTGTCGCTCAAGGGCCCGACCGCATCCGATGCCCTGCACCACTACGAGCAGGCACTCGCCTGGTCGCAGTCCTGGGCACCCAGTCTTCACCCTCAGCTGCGCCTGCAGACCAAGAGCATCGGCGGCCGCAACGGCCTTCCCTCCCACACCGTGCCGGCTCGAGCCTGGGTCGAGACCCGCCCCGCCCTGTGGGCGCTGCTGGGCGTCACCGCCCAGGTCGACCACTTCCACAGTCTGTGTGAACGCACCGCACTCCACGGCTCCGGACTTGTCGACTGGATGGCCGACCACCCCATGAAGGTCCTCCCCCACGCTGAGCTCTGGCATCAGCTGGTGCGTACGGTCTGCTGGATACGCGACCACACAACCAAGCAGGTCTACCTGCGCGAGATCGACGTCCCCGGCGTGGACACCAAGTTCATCGAGAGCCACAAGGCGATCCTCGCCGAGCTCCTCGACCACACTCTTCCCAAGGACCGTATTGACACGGACGCCCCGAAAAGCGATCTCGCCACCCGCTACGGCTTCCGCACCAAGCCCATCTACATCCGCCTGCGCTACCTTGGTGCCTCTCCTCTGCCCTTCAGCGAACTCACCGTCCGAGCCGATGAACTGGCGCGCTGGTCCCCTGCAGTGCGCACCGTCTTCGTCCTTGAGAACGAGATCACCTACCTCTCACTGCCACCAGTTGCCGACGCCATCGCCATCCTCGGCTCCGGATACGCCGCGGCCCTGCTGCGTCACCTCCCCTGGCTGGACAACGTCGCCCTCTACTACTGGGGCGACATCGACACCCACGGCTTCGCCATCCTCGACCAGGTCCGGGGACGCTTCCCGCATACCACGTCAATCCTCATGGACCGCACCACCCTCCTCGCCCACGAGGCCCACTGGAGCCAGGAGAAGACACAGGCGCACGGCAACCTGACACGCCTCACCCCCGAGGAAGCACACCTCGACCAGGACCTGCGGAACGCCACCTACGGGCCACACCTGCGCCTGGAGCAGGAACGCATCGCTTTCGCCACCGTGCGAGAAACTCTGATGCGGCAGCAGGGGTGACAGTGCAGGCTCTGGACACTGGTCAGCCACCGGAGGCCGCACCCCGGGCCATTGCCGGAATACGACGGTAGCTCCGGCGCCGGCACCTGGACGGCGAGCGAACGCCAAAAGCCTCGACAGCATCGGGGCGCCCATCGCGGTCACCGACAGAGTCGGAACCGTCGAAAGTCGACGTCGATCACGAGCAGCGCGGGCGAACGCGTGAGCGTCGTTGATCTCGTCCATAGCCGTCACAACACACCCCGCTTGCGGCAGCTCTCTGGAAGGACTGGATTCACTCACGCGAGGGCGGGATATGCAAATTTGCGCGAATGTATCGGTAAGAGCAGGGCGCATCATGTCCGCAAACGTTGTGGCGGCGGAGTGCGCCCCGGCGTACGCCAGGGAGGCAAGACGGTCCACCCGTCTGGGTCAGTCGCATTTATGCAGCACAGCGAGGGATTGTCATTCGCGGTCGAGACCGATCAAGGATGGGCTGAAGGCGACGATGTTCGACGCCTTCGCAGGCCACAGACTGCAATTGCTCACCGCAAGGAGATTCGAACTTTGCGCGATGAACGGTTTATATGGCGCCGCTTGTGACGGAGGGACTACCGTCCGTTGACGCGAGGGAACCCCGGGCAGGCTCGCTACCGACTCCGGGGCCCCTCCTCAACGAGACCAAGGAAGGCAGGTAACCACCTATGCTTGTCCCGTACTTCGCCGCTGCCGCAACCAGAGCGGCAACTCGCGACGACGCTAGCATTCCGCGTCGCTCCCAGCCTGAAACCCGTGGCATGAGTGCCTGGACTGTCACGGTGCAGGCGAGCGCGTTCCTGGCAGTGGCCGTGCTCCCCGTGCTCCTGATCCGAGACCAGTGGACGGGACCTGCCACCACAGCGCTGGTGGCCGGCCTCTCGGTGATGATGCGCCAGTCGCAACTCCGCTACCAGCGAATTCGACTGATCTGAGCCGTGCTCGATCGTGGTGGCGCGCTGCACAGCGCGCCACCCGCGGTCCCGGCGGTTGCCGCCGGGACGGACACGGGAAGAGTCCATTCCTCTTCAGCTTGCGCAGAACTCCGCGCGCACGGGAGAGAAACGGTCACAGCACGTGGGAGGAAAGGATGGCGGGTTCAAGCCCCCGCTATGGCATCTGCCGCTACTGCCAGGAGCGATTCGCTCAGACGATCGGTCCGGGCCGCAAGCGGGAGTACTGCAGCGTCGGCTGCCGCAGCAAGGCACAGCGCGACCGGTCCGGCAAGACAGGCCAGCACAAGGCGCCCACGGCGCTCCCCTTGGGCCGACGCATCGCAGAGGACCTGCAGGCGTTGTCGGCCGCGCTCCTCGAGGCCGAGTACGACGGGCGGCCTCTTCAGGAGCTCCTGCGTTGCGCCAGCAGCGTGGCCCGGGAAGTGGACTACTACACGGCGGCCGCCGTTCAGGACGCGCGGTCCCAGGGCTCGAGTTGGGAGCAGGTGGCCGAGGCGGCGCAGCTGAGTGTGACCACGGCCCGTACTCGGTGGCCGGAGAACCGGGTGCGGGAACGCCTGAGAAGGCGGGCTGCCGAGCGTGCCGAGGTGCAGGAGCCTCTTGCCCCGATGATGGAGGGACCGAACGCCGCGGCAGACGGCCAGCTGTCCAAGGTGGCCGAGCGGGCGTCGGCGAAGCTGGCCTCGGCGCTGTCGCATCTCCACCGATCCAGTGGTTTGACGATCAGGGACGTGGGCGAGCGGACGTCCTTGTCTCCCTCGTATGTCTCGCGCATCCTTTCCGGAGAGCGAACCCCGGCCTGGGCCGTGGTGGGTGCGCTGACCGAGTTGTTCGGAGGCGACCCGGCCGAGCTGAGCGTGCTGTTCGAAAGCGCACACGGGAAGGTGCCGCCAGCGCAGTACGCGATCACTGATGCGGTGGACCGGCTGCACGCCGCACTGCGCGGTCTGCACCTGGCGGCAGGACGTCCCAGTGTCGGCGTGGTCCGCAGCGCTTCACACGGCGCACTGAGTGTCCAGGAGATCGACGACATCCTCGAGGGCGTCTTGGTTCCAGGCTGGGAGCAGACGTCGGCGCTGGTGACCGCGCTGGGCGGCTGGCCGGCCGACGTGCGGCCGCTGTGGCAGGCGGTCCACTACACCTTCCTGCTCTGCATGGATCCGCCCAAGGATCCGCAGTCGCAGTCTGCTGACCCGTCCGAATCCGCCTGATGCCCTGTGTGCTGCAGGAAGTGGGATGCCATGTTCATGCGTTTGCGTCGGACGGACCGGCTGGTGCAGGCAGACGGCGCGGTGGAGACCACTGCGCCGTCTATCGAGCTGGTTCTGCCGCTGGAGTACACCGCCTTCTGCCTCCTGCATCAGGAGCGGTACCTGCACTACACGCGGGAGCGGGTACGGGACCCGTTGATGAGCCAGCAGGTGGTCAGGGCGCTCCTGGGCAACCTTGCCACGATCTGGCCGACGGTCATCAGCAGTCCGCGGCCTGCTGCGGTGGCGTGGCGGCTGCTGGACGCCCTGATCTCCTCCGTGCTGCGCAACGGTGATGCAGGTGTCACGGGGCCGGATCCGGTGCACCAGGTGCTGCCGCCCGCGCAGGCAGACGCGGTCGTCCTGCGATGCCGGATGCATTTGAGTGAGGCTCAGGCGGCGGAACTGATGGGGGTCGAGCCGCCGGTGGTCGCTACCCGGTTACGGATGGCTCAGCGGGCCTTGCCCGGGAAGCTGACGGCCTCCGCCGCGGCCGCGCATCCGCCGGCCGGTCGCGTGCGCCGGTGAGAGGGTTCCGGAAGGGGTTCTGCAGCGCGCTTCGACCCGCGCGTGCTGATTCAGCGAAGAACTACCCGCGGTGAAAGCGGCCTCCCTACCATGGGTACCCGCAGCACGCAGCGTGCTGCGGGTACCAACACGGGGCGGGGTGCCACCTTGGAGCGCGGGCAGACGCCGCGGCTGGATGTAATCGACTCCAAATCACCGAACCTTGCCCGGATGACCAACTACCTGTTGGGCGGCAAGGACCACTACGGCGCCGACCGTGAGGCGTGCGAGCGGCTGACGCAGATCGTTCCCGAAGCACCTCGGGTGGCTCAGGCTGCACATCGGTTCCTCTTGAGGGCAACCAGCCATCTGGCCCGTGATCACCAGGTGCGCCAATACGTGGTTTTCGGCGCCGGACTGCCGACCTCTGTCGGAGTACACCACGTTGCGCGGCGTATCCAGGCGGGTGCGCGCACCGTTTATGCCGATCACGATCCGCTGGCTCTGGTTCATGGCCGCGCTTTGTGGGAGGACCGGTACACGCTGGTCATGCGGGCTGCTCCGGCTGAATCACTGGCTCTGCTGAAAAGTGCAGCGGTGCGCCAGATGATCGACTTTTCGTCGCCGGTGGCCGTGCTTCTTGTCTCAGGACTGCACAGCGTTCCCGAAGAGGCTGGTCCTTCGACCGTGCTGCAGCAGGCAGCGAGAATACTGGCATCGGGAAGTTTCATCGCAGCAAGCCATCTCGTGAGTGAGGATGCCGAGGTGCGCCGGAAGGCTGGTGCATTGCTGCGGGAAGCCGCTGCGGGCCGGTGGGGACGCGTGCGCCCGCGCGCGGACGTCGACGCATTCTTCGGCGGCTTGCAGCAGTTGACTCCAGGGCTGGTGGACGTGCACCAGTGGCGGCCGGGCGGTGACCGTGCTGCGGGTGGCGGCAGTCTGAGGTGGGCCGAGCGCGGAGCGGTGGCCGTGGTGCACTGAGGTGCGGACTGGCCGGGTTCAGCTGATCATGCTGTCCAGGAGCTCCACACTCTCCTGCGGGGACAGAGCAGCCTGGGCCAAGCCGTCCAGGACGCTTCGGTAATGCTGAGTCTCGTCTGGCTTGTCCAAATACTCCGCGTCCTGCAGTTGCTCCAGGTAGACGACGTCGGGCAAGGCCGGAAGGTCGAAGCGCAGGTGGGTAATCGGGAAGCCTCCGGCGATGCACCCCGGCCGGTTGAAGGGCGCGATCTGTATCGTCACGTGGCTGAGGCGAGACATGCTGATCAGATAGCGCAGTTGCTCTCGCATGACCAGATCGCCACCCATGGGCCGGCGCAGCACGGCTTCGTCGAGGACGGCCCAAAGGCGGGGCGGGTCCTGGCGGATCAGGACGTTCTGGCGCAGGGCCCTGAGTTCCAGCCGGTCTTTGACCTCTTCCGCAGGAGCGGCGGGGTAGGCCTGGTGTACCAGGGCTTCTGTGTAGGCGGGTGTCTGCAGCAGTCCCGGAACAAGCTGCACTTCGTAGGTGCGGATGACAGATGCTGCCTCCTGCAGTCCGATCAGCTTGCCGCACCAGTCCGGCAGGACTCCGTCGAATCGGTGCCACCAGCCGGGCTGGCGGGAGATGCGTACGATCTCGGCGAAGCAGGCGCGGACGCGCTGGTCATCGACACCGTAGAGGGTGAGCAGCTCCATTACGTCGTCGTGCTTGCAGGTGACCTGGGCTCGTTCCATCCGGGAGATCTTGGCTTCCGAGCTTCTGATGGACTTGCCCGCCGGCTCCACGTCGATGTGTGCCGCCTTGCGCAGGTGACGCAGGTAGTACCCGAGGACCAGCCGCAGCGCGATGGGGCTGCGCGCGGAGGCGTCGAGGTAGTACTCCAGGGTCGGTGCATCGACCGGAGGGGCGGGCACGGGCATGATGTCTCCTGTAGTGGCCGGACGACGAGCGTCAGTCTTCCAGGAGACGGGGCGGCGGGCGCGTCAATTGGACTGTCTCAGGCTGGCGTTAACTGGCGATCGGGTCGAACTCGCCGTCCTTCACCCCCGCGATGAAGGCCGCGATCTCTACCCTCGTGTAGACCAGCGCCGGTCCGTCAGGGTGCCGGGAGTTGCGCAGTGCCACCTCACCTCCTATGAGTAGCGCCACTTCGACGCAGTTGCCGTCTGCTGTGCTGTGACGGCTCTTGACCCATGTCACTCCTGGAAGAGAGTCCGCCGGGACACCGTTGAAGGCACGGGTCATGTCCGACCTCTTTCGATCGTTTCCGACTTCTTTCATTTTTGGGTGACGCTGCTCTGGTTGCTGGGGACATGCTTTCCCTCTCCTCCTCATTTGGATGCAAGTCACGGATGCAATTGCATCCGGAGTGGGGCGACGCGGATACTTAGCAGTCAGGGCAGAGGACCGCGGCCCATACAACTGGACGTCTTCCGGGGGGATGAACAGTGACAGCTCACGCGGCGACGGCGCCGAGCCAAGGGCCGAATGCGGAGGCGCTCTTGCCACTTCGGAGCGTGAGCTGCCCCTCCCGTTCACCGCTGACGCCGCCCACGGCACCGGACTGGGGACTTGCCCTGGGCATCAGCACCTCCGACTTTGCCGCTCGGGCATTCACGCGGGACCCGAGTAGTCTGAAAAGCATCCGCTGCTTCGTCCGCGACACCGCCGTGGCGTGGGGCATCGGCGCTGTGGCCGAAGACCTGACTCTCGTGGTCAACGAGCTGACCACCAACGCGGTTCGGCATGCGCTGCGGTCGAGCGCTCCGCGGGAAGCCAAGGCATGGCTGGGTATCGCCCGGACTGCGGGCACGGTGCTGTGCGCTGTCTCCGACCCCAGTCCGGCTCCCCCACTGCCCCACTCGCCTCGGGGTATGGCCGTCGCAGGCCGGGGCCTGCTCGTCGTGGACGCCCTGACCAGCCAATGGGGTTACGCCGAGGCAGCACCCGGAAAGACCGTCTGGGCACGGCTGAACGCGCACACGCACTGACTTGGCGATGACGGTCGCCCCGTCCGCACCCTCACACGTACGCGGGCATTCATGACGCGTCCTGCGCCGCAGCACCGTCGGGGTGGTCACGGACCCATGACAGTCCGCCGAGGTCGAGACACTGGCGTGCCCGTGTGACGGCCACGTACGCCAGACGAGCTTCTGCCTCGTCGATCGGTTCAGGAGGCGTCGGAGCTCCGTCATCGCTGTCGGCTGGGCCGTTGTCCTCTGGGGTAAAGTCGTCGGCAATGAGTACGCGGGACCACTCCCGTCCCTTTGCTTTGTGTGCGGTGGAGACAGTCGCCTGCGCCTGTGGCTCGGAGACGAGCCGAGCTACGGCGTCGAGAATGGCATCTGTGCCGTGGCTGTCGACGAGGTTGACCAGCGGCTGCAGATCACGTCCCGCCGGGTCATAGGCTGCGTAGTCCTGGAGTTCGCCCCAGTGAGTGAAGAGGGTCAGCTCCGGGTGGTGGGTACGCCGACCTTCCTTGAGGTCCCGGGCTGCCAGGGCAAGGGTCTGCAGGCTCTCTCCTCCGCCGGCCAGAGCTACTCGGCTGCCGGCGGCCATGAGTGCCATCACCTGCGCCATGGCACCGACGTTGGTGCGGCACAAAACGGCATCTGGCTGGGTGACGGTCCCGAGTTCTGTGGGGATGTCGGGGGTGCCGGTGAGGCGGAGCGGAGCGTCGGCGAGGTGGAGCCAGCGGTTGGCCTCTGCGGCAAGGGCGGGGCCGAAACGGAAGGACTGCGACAAGGCCAGGCGGGTTCCGTCGAAGCCGGCCATGATGTCCTTGGCTCCGCGCCAGTGGTAGATGGCCTGTGCAGAGTCACCGACCATGACGAGCTGGGCGTGGTCGCGCTGGGCGAGGAAGACGTCTTCGACGACCGGATTGGTGTCCTGCGCTTCGTCCAGCAGGAGGAAATCGGTGTCGAGCCGAGGGCGGGTGAGTGCCCAGATTTTCAGGTAGTGGTCGTGGTCGAAGCGGACGGCGCCGTCGTCGGGGTGTTGCAGGTCGGCCCATGCTTTGCGGGCGAAAGGCACGATGTGGTGGGCGAGTTCGGTGTGATGGTCGGGGTCTTCCAGGCCGCGCAGGTGCGGTACGTGGTGGCTGGTGATGGTCTCGTCGGCGGTGTGGCAGAAGCGGGTGACGGTGCGGAGCGCGGCGTTGGAGAGGGTTCTTTGGGTGAGTTCGCGGTCTGCGATGTGAAGGGCTTTGGTGATGCCGAGGGCTTGGCCGGTCTGCCAGGCGGGGCGGCGGGGTGCGTTCAGGCGGCGGGAGTAGCGATGGCCGAGGGCGGCGTAGGCCAGGGCGTGGGCGGTCTTGCAACGGACGTGTGCGGGGAAGCGGGCGGCAGCGTCCTGGGCGATGGCGCGGTTGTAGGCGAGGTAGCGGCCGCGGCGGCTGGTGGTGCGGGCGAGAAGGTTCAGGGTGCTGGTCTTGCCGGTTCCTGCGCCAGCTTGCAGAGACAGGTGGTCGCCGTTGCGGAAGGCGTCGGCTGCGGCAGTCTGTTCGTGGGTGGCGTACACCATGGTGCTGCTCCGGGAGTGCGGGCCAGGACTTGTCCGAAGGCTGCCAGAAGACGGGCGGGTGTCGTTCCGCAGATGGTGGGACAGCGTTCGGCTGAGACGGTCGGTTTCGATTCGGTCGTGCTGGGCCAGCGCTCGGTGCGGTGCTTGTTCCACCACCTGTTGGGGAGTGTGGCCGGTCAGGCGCCGCGAGAGGGCTGGGCGGCGCAGCAGAAGTCTCCTGCCGAGGCGCTGGCCGAGTGGTGGTTCATCAGGGTGCGGACGACCAGGTGGACAGAGTCGGACGGGCTGTGCTGAGCGAGGTCTGAGGGCGAACAGGCTGATGTCGATCAGGTGATGGGTTTGCGGTGTGTGCCCGAGGCGCAGGGAGTCCAGACGGGGCTCGTCCTGTGGGGCGGCTGCTCGGTGGGGGGAAATTGGCTGGCGGGGCGGTGTTGTGACAGCACCAGGCACTGCCATGCCGTCACCGTGAGGGTGGGCGACGCCTCTGGAGTGCCAGCGGCAGTCTTCAGGGAATGTGTCTGCGGCTGGTTCTGCGGGGTACAGAACGACGAGCTGGCGGTCGGCGGGCGGGTGGTGCTCGATTCGGTTGCCGCAGGCGTTGCAGCGTCGGGTCTGTCTGGCCCCTTGGGGCTGGCGTGGGCTGGCGGCGAATACCCACAGGGGTGGCCGCGTGTACGGGAGACGAGCGCTGCCGTCCCCGTGATGGCGGGGGCAGATGGGTTGGGAACGCATGCGCGGACCGTGCCAGACGGCGCGCCTCAGTCCACGCAGTGGCTGCCGGGTATCCCGCGAACGGCCCAACATGTGCGAACGAAGACACGAGAGATCGCACATAGATGCGCCATCGTCTCGTCCTTTCGGGTGGTTCGCCGCGGCGCGGGGTGCAGGATACGGCCGGCCTGTCAGGTGCCCTTGTCGCCCGGTGGTGTGTGGTTGGTGCAGAGGACCGCGAGCAGGTGCTCGATGGGCACGTCGAAGGTGTGGGCGAGGACGTGCCAGGTGGTGAGGTTGCCCGGAGTGCGGCCGTGCTCGAGGTCGATGAGGGTGCGGCGAGCCAGGCCACTGCGGCTGGCGAGTTCGTCGAAGGTCCAGCCGCGTTCGCCCCGCAGGCGTGCGAATTCCTCGCGCAGTGCGCTGAAGTCGGGGTCGGGCGGCAAGATCGTCACTCCACCATCCGACGGTGCAGAACACTGCCCTGTCAGTGCGGGTTTCTGCACTATCTGAGCTCATGCGGGTGACACTCGCGGTGCGGGAATCTGCACTATCGTGCGGGCGTTCTGGCACCTGTTGCCAAGACACCTGCGCCATCAGTTGTGTTAACGGGAGGACGACGAGCCGATGAGGCTGGCCGGTGCACAAACCGCGGTGCGGCGCGTCTGGACAGTCGAGCTGCGCCCGCAGGCGGGAGGACCGAGGCTGTTCTGCCTCCAGTGCCAAGCCCACACACACCCGGTGGATGCATCCTCAGCCCGGTCCACGGCGCTGACACATCTGGCCAGCCACGCCCTCGCCGACGCGCTGCCCGGACACCTGCGCACGTGCCAGTGCCGGGCTCTGGGCTGCTCCTGGCACCCCCGCAGCCGTGGCTGCAGCGGTCCGGTACTCCTGGCACTCACCCGTCGCGCCGGCGGGCGCTCCTGGCGACTGGCCGACACCTGCGCCGCCTGCGCGGCAGCGACCAGCGGTACCGCCCTCGTGCCGGACACCTTGCTCGGATCACCCCGGCGCCGTTCTATCGGCCACGCCGTACGGCCTGCCCGGCACGGTGTCACACCGGGGCCCGACGAACGGACGCGGGTACGGGAGATGCTCACTTATCTGTCCGTCGCACTCCCCCAGTTCACCTCGCCCGCAGCTCGCATGCTCGCTCTGCAGTGCGCCCTGCGCTCGAACAGCCGGGGGCATGTCACCTTGCCAGACGGGCTGCTGCGCAGCATGCGTCTGCAACGACGCTGGGAGCTGTGGCTGGAGCTGACCCAGGCCGG
Organism: Streptomyces sp. NPDC058985; assembly: GCF_042740985.1. NCBI lineage: Bacteria > Bacillati > Actinomycetota > Actinomycetes > Kitasatosporales > Streptomycetaceae > Streptomyces > Streptomyces sp. NPDC058985. The sequence goes on from NZ_JBHYJX010000010.1 coordinate 41,336, forward strand.
ATGGTTGCAAGCGTCCGGCATGCAGTCGGGGACCATGAGCGCACGCCTGCTGGATACCACCGTGCTGGACCAGGTACCCGGCCGCTGCGCGAGACGCCGTGCCGCACATTGGGCGCTGCACCCGGCACCGCTGGTCCTGCCGGCATCTGCGCCCGCGGCACTGCAGCTGACCGCGCTCGTCCTCGCCTCGCAGTCCGCCAGCTCTCTCGACGGCACGGAAGACCTGGCCAACGTCTCCCGTCTATGCGGACACTACCCACAGCAGACCAAGGAGTTACTCGACCGGCTGGTGGCCGTCCACACACTGGTGTCCTGGCAGTACCACCGGGACACCGATCAAGTGCTGTGGCGATTCCCGCGGCGACGACCAGCGTCCTCGCCAGGCCAGGGCAGGGCACCATGCAACTCACCGCCTTCGGACAGGCAGTGAGCCAGAGCAGGACAGGAGACAAGACCTATCCTCATCTCCCGGCCCGTATTATCTCTAGACCGGGGTAACGCACGACGGCTGCTGTCTTCGTCTCAGGCACAGCCCGGCATCCGCTGTCCCGCAGCCGCCGCCTCCCAACGCACGCCTCGCCTAGCCAAGGAGAACCAGCGCCATGTCTGAGACCCCGACCACCACCGAAGTGGCCTCGCAGTACGCCGCCCAGGTGACCGCCGATCTCGAGCGCAATGCCAAGGAACAGGAACGTGTCGGGACGGAAATTGCCGCACTGCAGGAACAGCTCACCGTCCTGCAGCACGACCACAACGTACTGATGAACATCCAGCAGGCGCTGGCCGGAGCCATGCCCGCGCCACCTGCCCAGAGCAACATCGTGCCTACGCCTCGCAAGAAGGCGGCCGCTGAGCCGGCCGAGGGCAAACGCACGCGGGCCAAGAATGGCGCTACGGGCCCCCGGAGCCGCAAGGCGGCCAAGAAGACACCTGCCGCCAACGCTGCGCCCAGGACCACAGCCGTGAAGAGCTCCGCTCCCACCCTCGTCGAACTCGTCCGGCGCCACCTCACCGCGCAGAACGAGCCGCGGTCCGCCGCACAGATCTCTGCCGCGCTGAACCAGGCCTACCCCGAACGCGCCGCCCAGACCACCGTGGTACGCAACACACTCGAAGGCCTCGTGGCCAAGCAGCAGGCACAACGCACCAAGCAGGGCTCCTCTGTCTACTACACCACGATTAGCGCGTCCGAGCCGTCGGTGGCGCCGGAGTCCAGCACTGAGGCCAAGTAGAGTTTGAAGCACGTAGTCCGCCCGCAACCCGGCACGCCCCCGGGCCCGGCTGCGGTCATCTCGTCCCGAGAGTGGACAGCTGATGCGCCAGGTGCGTTCCGTCCGCGGGCTGCGGGACGCGCATACTGACCACTGTGGCCGATCCTTCCGGACTGCTGGTGCACGCCGCCGTGACGTCAACCGTCACACGCCGGGCGATGCCACAGCGGGTCCGACAGAGCGCGCAAGGCTGCTTCAGCGATGAGGACGCACACAGACAAGCCGGATGCAGAGTGGCCCAGGAGCCGGATTATCCCGTGATGGGCCGGTTGTAGCGATCAAGTTCTGAGATGGGGCGGCCGACGAGGGGCTCCGTTATCGGTTCGAACGCCTTGCCGCGGCTAGACAGGCGCTCAGGTGTGATGTGCTCAGGTGTCCACCGAGCCGACAAAGCGTGTTGTCTGCGAACGACCGGAGCGCCGCGACTTCGACTGAGCGTTCATCCAGCAGCCCACATCCCCGTGCATTGCCTGACCACTTCCTGGGCAATACCAGGCGGACGCGACCATGTCGGGCCCGGGTCTGGGCAAACCCTACCGTCCTATCCCGGACGGACTCCTTGCCCTGAGTGAGCTGGACCGGAGTCGTGCGCGTCGGCTCAATCAGCACCGCCGACTGAAGTAGGTAGTTGTCGAAGCCAATCCAACCGGCCGTGACAAACACAACAGTGTCTACCGCTCTCGATCGAGATCTCCACCACCAATGCCCACAGCCGTCAGGCACTCGAACCCCGCCGCATCGGCGTCCGCGGAGTGGCAACGAACGTATTGGACGCGTACTCGGCAGGAGCGGCAGCACACGGCCTCAACACGCCATGCCCGACTGCGGTCAACCGCCGCCACCACAGCCCCGTAGTGGCACCCGGTCCGCCGCTCCACTGTCGGAACCGGGCTCGGTTCGCCCACACACCTGATCTGCGGCGGAAGAGAGACAACCGAGTCCCAGCCAGCAGCGCGTCCGGGCGAAGAACTGCGCCGCCAGAGCAGGCGGTACGGCCACATCCCTGTATGCGGACCTCGTAGAGGTGTCCCTGTCACATCGAAAGTCCCTACCCGGTCAAAAGGTTGACGACCCGTCGTCAGACGAGGGCCCGGGCCCTCTAGGGCACCTCGGCATAGGCACACAAACAGACGCTCGACAAACGGCTACACACGGTTGAACTCAGCACAGAGGAGCCCCTTATGAGTGTACGCAAGACAAGACTTGCCAGCGCCACCGCAAGTCTCGTGCTGACGATTGGCACGATGAGCGCTCTTGCCGGTACTGCATCTGCCTCCACCGCGGGAGCAGCGGCCACCGGTATCACCGTCTGCAAAGACGCCTACGGGAGGAACTGCACAACAAACGTTCCCGGCTACGTGGGCGACGTTCTGAAACAGGTCAGCCCCGGCCTGCAGGACAGCATCTCTTCCATCCGCAACAACGGTGCTGCGACGATCTGCTTCTACGAGCACAACAACTACACGGGCCGCGGTGTTGCAGTGCCACCCGGCGGTAGCCTTGCCAACCTCGCCAGCACTTATGTGGGTGCCTCCAGCATGAACGACGTAATCTCTTCCTGGGCGCCTCTTGGTGGCGGCGGCCCCCAGCCTCCTCCGGGCTCCGCCTGCTGAAAGGGATGGCAGTACTCCTCCCGAGGGCCTTCTCAGGAGGAGTACTGCGCCCGTTGCGCTAACCTCCGCTTTCACCTTCGGAAGCGTCGGTTCTTGAGTGGGAACGCGGAAGCTCCTTTCGAGCTGGAATGATGAGGCTTGTCTGGGATCCTGTCACCCCAGCAGCAAAGCACTCTCTGCGTGAACACTAACGGGTCGCTTCCCAGGCTCGCCGTATCAGCTGCCGGTTGTGGGCTGTCAGTCATGCCGGGCCCGTCTGCTGTCTGATATCGCCGATACCACTGACCTGACCACGCCTTCAGAAACGTGCCGCACCACAGACGGCTGCGCGGCACGAGTTACGTCGCCGGCGGGATCCCAGCGAATTGGCAGTGATGCTCGCCGACGGTGGGGAGGCGATCGCTGACCTGGCTCTGCTGTGGGACCAGACCAAAATGTTGCCCGGGGTCGCGTCCTCTCCCACCACATGGCGATTGCTGGCGGGTATCGGTCCAGCAGCATTCGGCGCTCACCGGACCCGTTCCGCCGCCCAAGAGGTCACCGTACTGCAGACGTTCCTTTCGTGGACCGGGATGAGGGTGCCGTCCGCGGTCCACACTCAGTCGGCCGCATCGCCTGGTCGGGCGACCGTCCAGCGCGAGCAGCAGATCGAGCCGCTGGATTGCCCGGCACACCGCGTCGGGGACGAGAGCCCCAACAGCGGCCCGAGCTGCCGCGTAGTCAGGTCCGTGCGGTGGTACACGGCCACACAAGTCCCGTTCATCCAACTGAATACACCGCTGTGTCATCGATCGCCTTCAGCAGCCGCTCGAACTGCTCCAACCGCAGCCGTGTGAACGTCTCCGCCCGCACACTCATTCAGCCCGCAATGTCCCCAGTCGCCCCCGGGTAATGCCCAGCTCGAGGCTATGTGTGCCACTTGTCCCCTACTCGGTCAGCCCGCTGTCGGGCGACACACCACGCGTCAATTTGATGACGTCAGCCTGAACCGGTTCGCGGCGCACCCCGGTGTCTGGCGACCACACCAAGTTGACTGCCAGGGCCGGGTTGGGATCCGGGTAGTCTGAGCGGATATGACAGCCTCGGGTCTCCCGCCGTTCTAGCGCGGACTCAAGCGTCGCTCGAGCGGCGAGAACGGTAGATCTGAGGTTGAAGGCGTACGCAAGGTCCTGGAATCCGCTGATGTCGATGTGCACACCGACGTCCACCATGCGGGTCTCGATCTCATCAAGTGCGGTGATCCCGGCAATGAGCCCTGCTTCGCTGCGCAGGATGCCCGCGTGCTCTGTCATCAGGCGGCGAACTGACCTTTGCAGAGCGCGTACGTTCTGGTCCCCGTCAGCAGCAAGAAGTCGGTTCACGTCCGTTTCTGCTGCGCGAATCGCTGCTAGCGACCGTTGCTGGCCCGTGAGCTTGGCCGAGTACTCCGCCGCGGCCCTGCCAGCAATTTTGCTGTGCCGCAGTAGTTCGACCAGCGAATCTTGCTCCCAGCGATTCGCACCGTGGAGACCGCTGGCGGCCTCTCCTATCGCAAATAGCCCATTGACGTCTGTGCTGTGATCCTCAGGCCGGACCCAGACTCCGCCCGTGGAGTAGTGAGCAGTCGGTGCCACTTCGATCGGATCGCGGGTGACATCGAGCATCTGCAGGTCCAACAGCATCTGGTGCACACGCGGCAACCTGGTTATGACGGTCTCTCGGGGCAGGTGAGACAGGTCGAGCCAGACACCTCCATCCTGGGTGCCGCGACCTTCCTTGATCTCGCTGTAGGACGCCAGCGAGACGTTATCTCGGTTAGAGAATTCCATTCGCTCGGAATCATAGCGCGCCATGAAACGTTCACCTAGGTTATTGAGCAGAATTCCCCCTTCACTGCGTACAGTGTCACTGACAAGCGCGCCAGCCGCATTTTCCGGCTTGATCAGTCCAAAAGGATGGAACTGGACCAGTTCGGCGCTACGCAACCGGGCACCTGCTTCAACGGCAAGGCGGAAAGAATCGCCAGTGTTCTCACCACGACGCGAGGACGTACGTTGCCAGATACGCGTATGTCCTCCTGTCGCGATAATCACAGCGTCGGCGCGAATGATGTAACGGGAGCCATCGATAAGGTCGATTCCGTAGGCGCCGAAAACTGTCCCATCATCGACCAATAGTCGGGTAATGTATACATCCGACAAAATTGGAATAGCGAGCCTGTCAGCACGCTCTCGCAGTATTCTTTGCACCTCACGTCCAGTACAGTCGCCATCGAATGCATCATTACGGACATAAGTGGACTCAGCGACGTAGCGCGAATTGTTCCGACTGTGGCATTGACAGTCGAATCGCATTACGTAGCGCTCCAGATCATATACTGCCTGCAGAGCTTTTCGAGCTGTACTATGAACGCTGCTCGTGTCGGCTGGCAAGTGATTGTCCTGCAACAGGTCCGCCACACGTTCCTGCCAACCCCCTGCGAATTCAGTGGTGGCTAGCATCTCCTCGATACCGGCCGGTTCCATAGCTGTTCGAGCGCGGTCGTTCGCTCGACTGCCTACCGCGATGACCGACATACCTGTCTCGGCGATCTCAATGGCTGCGCGTAGGCCTGCCCGGCCGGCTCCCACCACGAGGACGGATGTGGCGAGTTGGTGTCCAAGAAATGACATGATCTCTCCGATGGTTTAGGGCATCCGGTCTTCTGGTCAGTGGATTACTCGACTCCCCGTCGCGCTCTCGGGGTACCGCCTTTTCAGGCGCCCGGCGCAAGACAAGCGAGCGAGCCGAGGACCCAAACTAGGGCCTGTATCGTCGCCCATACGGTTCCCTTTGTGTAGCGGTGGTAGACAATCGCCGCCACGCTCTGGTCGAAGAGACCGACAATACGAAGCCGGAGGCTTCAACTGTCCTCGGCGTAGATATAGCTCTAGCGCGATCCGGCCTCCCCTTGGCAGTGAATACCCCTGGGTCTCCTGCCATCCTCCAGGAGGCGCTACTAGCGGCGGATGCCGACAGGCCATTGGCGGTCCCGGTTGAACGAGCATTTTCTCCAGCATCCCCGTCCGACCTCATGGTCCACGATATTTCCGCGCGCCCACGAGTCCGCTGGAAGATTGACTCTCGGCAAATTCTGTGCGAGTAATTCGCAGCCGGATGAAGGACTCGGGCTGATTCGCCGCGGTGGCCCGCAGCAAGGGCGCCTCCCCCATTCCTTGCTACGCACCCGTCACCGTCCGCCACATCAGGAAGCGGAACCAGACGAGCGTCAGCCACATCAGGTCGGCATCTGCCGGGCACATACTCCCCGTTGACTTCGGCTACTGCGAATTCGAAGGCGACTACCTCGTCCAACGGATCGGCGGAGCCCGGCAGGCTAGCCGCCTCGTCAGCCAGCTCAACACGCTCGGCCACCAAGCGTCCCTCCGATTCACTGAAGTGCACTGACATATAGGGAGATCCCGACCCGACGGCTGAGACGGCAGACGGCAGACGGCAGACGGCAGACGGCAGACGGCAGACGGCAGACGGCAGACGGCAGACGGCAGACGGCCGATAGGCAGTGCTTGACCGGACAGCGACGCCGTCTGTGACAGTTTCGAAGCACTCTCCTGAATGTGATGTCCATCACAGCATGGAGGGGTCGTGCTGCCTGCACGGTTCGGGTTCGAGAGTAACGGCCACCATCACGAGCGTGTGCCCACTCACACTCGAGCAAGTGACCACATCTTTAACAGCACATGTTGTGACCTCTTAGTATCGTCTAGGGAAAGTCCCCACATCCTGGGAGGCCCCTGGGATCTCTAGGAGTTGCCGCATGCACCGCCAGTACCGGGAGTGGTTCGAGGATGACGGCTGCTTGGTCGACCTCGGTGGCCTTGTCGTAGCGGATGACGGTGCCGCGTCGTTGGAGGCTGTCGAAGCAGCGTTCGACGATGCTGTGCCGCTTGTGCACCTGCCTGTCGAAGGCCGATGGAGTCTGGCCCAGGCTGCCGCGCCGGCGCCGGCTACATGTTCGGTTGAGCCGTGCCGGCATGCTGTGTCGGACGTTCACTCGGCACAGTCAACTGCGTGTTGCCTGGGAGCTATGGTCCTTGCAGCCAATGGTGAACCGCATGACGGCATCAATGTGCCCACAGGCGACAGTAGAGCCGAACGGATGCACCAGGAGGTCGCGGGCCAAGTGAACCTTGCGGGTCCGGCCTCCGCTGGACCAGTCGGTGCAAAGCCCGTTTCTCGATCTCCGGCCGCATGCGGATGGGCCTGCGTGACGTGGAGGCGCCTGGCGCCGGCCGCTCAGTCTCACCGGTCGCATCGGTCTTCGCCCGCGCGGCAAGGTCTGACCCAGGATCCGGCCCGATCGGACGTGTCCAGCCACACGATCTCGTTGAGGTCTGTCTGGTTATCCAGCCGTCTACTGCCTCGAGGTGGGACGGGGTAGCAGACGGCTGGCCGAAACCCACTGCGTATCGGACGTTTCATGGCAGTAGCCCTGCCGTGGTCCCTGATCGGAAACCATTGGCGACAGACCTTAGGAGCAATGTCATATGGCCGCCAACACGCTTCCCATCCTGGTTGGCCGACAGTTCGAGTGCTCGGCGCTCGACGACTTGCTGGCCGGCCTGCGCAAGGGGGAGTCTCGTGTATGCGTGATCCGCGGCGAAGCAGGCATCGGAAAGTCGGTGCTGCTGGACTATGTGGCCCAGCAGGCGTCACGGGTGACCGTGACGAGAGCACAGGGCATCGAAGCAGACATGGAACTGCCCTATGCCAGTCTGCATCAGTTGTGCGCTCCGTTTCTGGCCGACATCGAGACGTTGCCCGCCCCCCAGCGTGATGCCCTCCGCGTCGCATTCGGAATGGCGGCCGGAGAGCCGCCCGACCGCTTCCTCGTCGGCCTCGCGGTGCTGACTCTGCTCACCCGGGCCTCGGAAACCCGACCGGTGCTCGTCGTGGTCGACGACGCCCAATGGCTCGACCGGGTGTCTCTGCAGACGCTGGAGTTCGTGGCTCGGCGACTACTGGCTGAGGCGGTCGCGATGGCGTTCGCAGTCCGGGACCCTGAGGGGCAAGCCGCACTCGCCGGCCTGCCGGAACTGCTGATCGGCGGCCTCGACGCCGGCGCGGCCGAGGAACTTCTTATGACTGCCGTCGGTGGACGGCTGGAGAAGCGGGTCCGTGATCGGTTCGTCGCCGAGATGCACGGCAACCCCCTCGCGTTGCTCGAGTTCTCCCGCGGCCGTAGCGCCGCCGAGTTGGCGTACGGCCTGCATCCGGGTTCCCCGACTGTCGAGGGGACGGTGTCGAGCCGTGTCGAACGGGACTTCGCCAGCCGTTTGGCCTCGCTGCCGGCGTCGACCCGGACTCTGCTGCTGATCGCCGCGGCGGAACCAGTCGGTGACCCCCGTCTGCTGTTCCACGCAGCAGCCTCTCTGCAGGTCACTCCCAACGCCGCACCCGCTAAAGCAGCCGGTCTGATCGAGTTCGGCGAGTCCGTTCGGTTTCGACACCCTCTGGTGCGTTCGGCGGTCTACCACCAGGCCGAGCCCGAAGAACGTCGAATGGTGCACCGGGCGCTTGCCGAAGCCACGGACCCGTCCTTGGACCCCGACCGGCGCGCTTGGCATGCCGCGCAGGCTGTCGATGAGGCCGATGAAGAGGTTGCAATCGGGCTGGAGCAGGCGGCCGGCCGAGCTCGCCAGCGCGGCGGCGTGGCCGCCGAGGCAGTACTACTGCAGCGGGCAGCGGAGTTGACACCGGACCTTTGGCTGAGGGGGCGCCGAGCTCTCGCAGCCGCGGAAGCACACTTCTCGGCTGCCTCTCCGGAACGGGCCACGGAGCAGGCGACGCTGGCGGAATTGTGTCCGCTCAGTCCGCTGGATCGCGCCCGCCTGGCGCGCCTGCGTGCCAGGATCCTCTTCGCCCGCAGCCGCAGCGACGAGGCGGCGCCTCTATTGCTCGGTGCCGCTGCAAAGTTTGCTGCTGCCAGGTCGTCATTGGCGCGCGAAACCTACCTAGAAGCAATCAGCGCAACCATATTCGCCGGCAGGGTTCACGGGCCGACAGGCGCCCGTGCTGCAGCGATCGCGGCCCGCAGTTCAGGAGCGCCCCCTTCGGGATCCGAGGCCGCCGACCTCTTGCTGGATGGTGTGGCTACACTCCTCGCGGGCGATTACGAGATGGGCGGCCCAGCCCTGCGCCGCGCGTTGGAGCTTTTCGCACGCGAGAACTTCGCCACCCGGGAGGCTACGATGCGTTGGCTTCTCCTGGCTCCGGTCGCCTTGGAAGCGATCATTCACTATGCCTGGGACCTGACAGCGTGGGACACGCTGTCGACTCGTGCGGTACGTCTTGCCCGCGACATCGGAGCACTCGGCACGCTGCCACCGGCACTGATCTACGCCAGCGGGGTACACATCCACACCGGCGACTTCGCTGGTGCAGCTCGGATGATTGATGAGGCCGACGCGATCGCGGCCGCGACCGGCCATGCCCCGCACAAGTACGCCACGCTGGTCCTTGCCGCCTGGCGAGGCGATGAGGAGATCGCCGCCGGCTTCATCGAGGACGCCAGGGCCAGCGCCGCGCAACGTGGCGAGGTATCCCTCCTGGGTGCGACGAGTTACATCCAAGGCGTGCTGTTCAACGGACTGGCACGCTACGACGACGCTCTTGCGGCTGCTCGCTCGGGCATTGAGCACGACGGCTTCAACTTCGCCGGCCTGTCGCTGGTCGAACACATCGAGGCCGCAACCCGTTGCGGCGAGCACGGCCAGGCCCAGGCCTCGCTCGCCCGGCTGGTCGAATTCACCCGCGCTACCGATTCTGGATGGGCGGGGGGCGTCACGGCACGCAGTCAGGCTCTCCTCACCGAAGATGACGCAGCTGACGACCTGTACCGGCTCGCGATCGATGAGCTCACCCGCGGCCGGGTAGCCGTAGAGGTAGCACGTGCTCACCTCCTGTACGGCGAGTGGCTGCGCCGAGGCCGCCGCCGTTCCCTGGCGCGAGAGCACCTTCGTACGGCCCACGAAATGTTTGAAGGGATGGGAGCAAACGCGTTTGCCGAACGTGCTCGCCGGGAGCTGCTCGCCACTGGCGAGCATGTACGGATACGGAGAACCGAGCTTGCGACCGCCCTGACCCCGCAGGAGTCTCAGATTGCGGTTCTCGCCGCCAGCGGCATGACGAATCCAAAAATCGGTGCGGAGCTATTCATCAGCCCTCACACCGTGGAGTGGCACCTGCGGAAGGTGTACACGAAGCTCGGGATCAACTCTCGTCGTGCGCTACCGGGTGCGCTCGCGAGTGCTGCAACCACGGACACGAGGAACGTGGGCATGGTGCAATCCGGCTGAACCGGCGCGGGACCCCACGGACGACACCACGGACTTCCAGGGCGCGGTGAACACGGCCACGGACCGAGGGTGGTGCCATCGCCCTCGACGGGCGCCGTCCACCACGAGGAGTTCCCGATGTCCGCGCCCAGCCTGGAGACGACGACGGCCGGAGTCCCTGAGCCCCGGTGGTCGCCCCAGGACCACTTGGACCTAGCCCTCGACGTCTTCCTGGCCCAGCGGACACGATTGTTCCGCATCGCCCATCAGATTCTCGGCGACGTCGCGAGAGCCGAAGACGCAGTTCAGGAAACATGGCTGCGCTGGCAACGCGCAGACCGCGCACGGATTGAGAATCCGGCCGCGTTCCTCACGACGACGACGACTCGTCTGGCTCTCAATGTCATCCAGTCCGCGCGGCACCGCCACGAGATCCCGAGCGAGTCGCAGTTGGTCAACCTCGTCGATCTGACCGTCCAGGATCCCGTCCTGCGCGCCGAGCAGACGGTGTCGATCGAGGAAGCCCTGGCTCTGCTCATGGCGAGGCTCACGCCGGATGGATTGGCTGCCTACGTGCTCCGGAAGGGGTTCGGCTACGGCTATGCCGATCTTGCGGAGTTGCTTCGCATCAGCGTCACGAATGCGCGGCAACTGGTCCGCCGTGCGCAGACCCGCCTCGTCAAAGTTGGTCGCCAACGGCCAGTCCCTGCTGAGGCGCACCGCCGCCTGGTCGATGCGTTCCAGATCGCGGCCAACACAGGTGATCTTGAGAGTCTCACACGGGTGCTTGTCCCCCAAGGGCAGAGCCAGTCCTCGTCGTCCCCGGCTCCTGGATTGTCCCGTCAGATTCTCAGATCAGCCCGGCACGCTGCGTGAGAGCAGGCCACGCGGCGAATGGAACGGCTCAGTGAGCACACGGGGCCCAGCACCCGTAGGAAGCGTCTGGTCACCTACAGCAACGAAAGTTCCGCCTAGCCAAACCCGCTTCGCTGCCGCGCCTTCGCAACCTTCTGCCCAGTTCGTCACGGCCATCGATCTCGGCTTCGGGCTTTGGGACCCTGGCCTGTCTGCACCTGCTCACGTTGTCCGATGACACCCGCGCCAGCCCGTGGGCGAGGCGGCCACAGACGGCACTGCGGATGGTCATGCAACCAAGCTCACGAGGCCGCACGCCGGCAATCAGTTCGCTATGTCTTCGACAAACTCGGAGAGGCCGACCCGCCCCCGGTTCTCTACTGAGGCTGGAAGCAACCTCCCCGACCGGCACGCACACCCGCGGGGAAGGGGCGGAGCCGCCGACGCTCGCGCGGCCAGCCTGCGGCTCAACCGCGCGCCGCCGAGGGCCCTACGCTGCGTGCCACGAAGGGGCCGCCAGCGGGAGCGGAAGTGGCCACGATGAGTGCTGAGGTGGCCGCAACGGCGGTCTGGCCTGTCTGGCACTACGCAGTCTCCCCCGCCAGTCTTCATAGGCTGTGCGTTCATCAGAGTGCCTGTAGGTGTCACATGTCGCCAGCCCACCCTGTCTGGCTTGTGTAGTCAAGGTCGAGCTTGCCCGACCAGTGCACCTTGTGCTTCGCCGCCACACATGCACGTGTGCATTTGACGCGAGCCTACGGACTACACATAGTGTTCTATGTACAACGAACTTCGAACGAGGAGTGTTCGTGACCGAGAACTCGATCAATCCCGCCTTCGCCGGGCAGGTAGCGATTGTGACCGGCGCAGGGTCCGGTATCGGGCGGGCTACGGCCGTCGCCTTCGCCAATGCGGGCGCACATGTACTCGGGGTGGGACGCCGAGAGGAGCCGTTGAAGGAGACAGCTGCAGCCAGCGACAACATTGAAGTCCTGGCCATCGATGTCTGTGGGGACGGGGCACCTGCGAGCGTCATCGATGCTGCTGTGCAGCGATGGGGGCGTCTCGACTACTTGGTCAACAATGCTGGCGCGACGGCAGTCATGCCTCTGGCCGAGACGGACAAGGAAGTGATCCTCGACCTTCTGGCACTGAACGTTGTCGCTCCGAGCCTCCTGGCCCACGAAGCCTTGCCGCACCTGCGCAGGACGTTCGGCACGATCATCAACCTTTCCAGCACCTATGGCCATCGGCCCATGGCCGGAGGCGCCCACTACTCGGCCACCAAGGCAGCTATCGAACAGATGACGAGAAGCTGGGCCCTGGAACTCGCCGGCGAAGGCGTCCGTGTGAACTCTGTTGCCCCGGGTCCCACCCGGACCGACGTCATGCTGCACGCCGGTCTCACCCCAGAGGCCGCCAACGACATGTACGCCTACGAGCGCGACCGCATCCCTACCCATCGCATTGCGACGGCTGATGAGATGGCCCACTGGATCCTCCGGATGGCTGAGCCGGCAGGGCGGCATGCTACCGGCCAGGTCATCACCGTTGATGGAGGTCTGGAACTCATCTGATGCCACGAGCGTCGACCGATTTGGACGCGCCGAGGCCATCCGGAATCGGTGGACGCTCTGCTCGTGGGGCGGGACAGCTCCGGTACCGGTGAGGTGCTGATTAGAGAACCAGTCAACCGGTCTGCAGTGGCAGATTCGGACGTCGGTGAAGCCGTGCCAGGGCCTGCAAGGATTGATCGGCTGCATTTTGGCGAAGCTGGTCCGGAACTGCGTGAGGGCGTTGGGGCGTGCATCGCCGAGGTGCCGATCAAGGCATCGATGCCCGCCTCAGGGAGGTGGGTGGTGACTGACGCGAGAACGTGCATGGCCCGCGTCCGAGGGCTGCGCGAGGCCGGGCTCCGTTGGGGTGCCTGGCCACCGCTCGACATGGCGACGTCGAGGTCGTGAAGGACGAGCTGGGGCTGTTTGCTGACGGCAGCGGACCAGCCGACGGTCGGCCCGGGAGCCTAGATCGATGAAGGCGGCGCAGGCGGACCTGGGCCCAGTCGCCATGTAGGTGATGTCGGCGACCCACCGCACCTTCCGACGGAGCGCGGTGAAGTCCACGCCCCAGCAGGTCAGTGGGCTCTTCGTAGCCATCGTGTGGATGATCGTGCGGTCTTAAGGCCCGTCGGATGCTCTGGACACCGAGGACACGCATCAGCCAGCGACGGGCAGCGGGCAGCGGATAAACGCAGTGCAGCTGCCGCCAGAGCCTCCGTGTTCCGTAGATGCTGAAGGTGTTGGTGTGAATGCGGCTGTTGCGCGCCGGCGGATCGGCGCTCCGAACGGGCTCGCCGACCTGGAGGCGGTTCTGGGTGGCCTGGTAGGTGCGCCTGAGTCGTTCTCCATGTCGTGACGGCTGGTCGTATTACTGCAGATCGGATCGCATTCGGACACCTTCCGGCGCTCCTCGATGTGCACCACTAGCGCTTCGGCGACCGGACGGGCTCCGGCGCGAAGGACGCCGAGGCCGCCTTGCAGGTCTCGGCGTCCTTCGCAGCTCGGCGTTCCCCACCCTGATCCGCTTGATCTCCGTGGCTTCACAAGTCGGGCTTCCTTGCACGCGGAGCGCTTCACCTGCGGGGCCGTCATACGGGCGCAACTGGTCACAGCTAGTCATTTGAGAGTCGTTTGACTGATGCAGCTGTGGTAGCGTGCGGGGCCAGGAGAATCCCCACCATCTCGTCTCCCTCCGCCGGCGTTGTGATCTGATACCGGGAGAAGTTGAGCATGGGTGGCCATGACTACCTCAGGACGCAGGAGCCTCTCCGCGTCTCCAAGAACCCTGTTCGCATGATCAGCGGCACCCCATGCCTCTGCGCTGAACAGCCACGATGGGTGGACTGTGTCAGGCGATACATGCCGGTATCAGGAGATGTCTCGTGATCGGCCGAGACGTGGAACAACGCACCATGAGTACGCTTTTGGACAAGGCGGCGGTCGGATGTGGAACAGCGGTGCTTGTTCATGGGGCAGCTGGTGTCGGCAAGTCGGCTCTGCTGAGCACAGTCGGGGAAGATGCCACCCAACGTGGGTTCCGGGTGCTGTCTGCTTCTGGGGTAGAGACCGAACAGTGGTTGCCGTTCGCTGCACTGCAGATGTTGCTGCAACCAATCATGCGAGGGCCCAAGAGCCTCTCAGCACTGCACCAGCAGACGCTCAACGGTGCTTTCGGTGCCGCGGAGAACGAACCACCCCTCTACAAAGTCGGCCTCGCCGCACTGGAACTCCTGGCAGAAGTAGCCGACCGGCAGCCGCTCCTCCTCCTCATCGACGACCTGCAATGGGTCGATTCCTCCAGTCGGGATGTACTCAGGTTCATCGCGCGGCGAACCGGTGACCTGCAGATAGTTCTCATCACTGCTGCCCGGGTCCACTCCCCCGAGGAGTACAGTCTGGGCGTTCACCCGGATCTCTGTCTGTCCCCCCTTGACGCGGAAGCCTCCGTCGCATTGCTCGACTCGGAGGCCCCAGATTTGCCGAACCCGCTACGCTCGCTGGTTCTGGACCGCGCTGCGGGCAACCCGCTGGCGCTGGTCGAACTGCCCAAAGCGGTGCAGCACATCTCAGGACCAGTGGACGAACTGCCTCTGACGCAACGTCTGGAGGCCGCCTTCGCGGCGCGTACCGACTCCGCGAGCCGCGAGTGCCGTGCGCTGTTGCTGACGTTGGCCGCCGAGCCGACGACTCCCTTGAATCGTCTACTGGACGTTTCTGGCCGCATGTGTAACGCCCCGGTCACCCTGGATGCTCTGCAGGAGGCGATCGATGCAGGCTTGATTGTTTTTGCAGGTCGCACGCCGGAGTGGCGACATCCGCTGATGCGCTCGGCGGTCTACACCCGCGCACCGATCGCTGACCGGCTCACCACACACGCTGCTCTTGCGGCGGTGCTGGACGACATGCCGGACCGCCAGCTCGTTCATCAGGCCGCAGCCGCAATTGGCCCGGACGACGAACTGGCTGAGCGACTGGAGCACAGTGCCGACGCGGCACTGGCACGGGGCAAGATGGCGTCGGCCATTCCTGCCCTGCGACAGGCGGCGGACCTCGTACGTGATCCGCGTCGGCGAACAGGCATCTTGGTGCGGGCGGCTGAACTGGCCGGTGGGGTCAACGACCGGATTGCCACACAGGAATTCCTGAACCGCGCTGACATGGACGTACTCGGACCGGTTGAGCGAGCGCGCCTCCTGGTTGTGTCCGACAGAGCAGGCTTCGAAGCGGACGAGCCCCACCGACGTATCAGGGACATGGTCGCTGCCGCGGCCGGAGCGATGGACGCGGATGCGAAAAACGTCGCAGAGGACCTGCTATGGCGTGCCGCTGCACGGTGCTTCTTCCAGGACGGTGACGCACAGGTGCGCGCCGAGGCCGCCGCGGAACTGGACCGGTGGACCCCCGACCCGGACGCTCCGCATGTGCTGGCCGTCCGGGCATACACCCAGCCCTACCAACACGGTGCCGATGTGATCGCTCGGCTCGGAGAGATCAGCCCGGACCTTCGGGACGGTCGGATCCTGCACTTCCTCGGCAGCGGAGCCATGGTCGTAGGCGACATGAGTCGCGCCGCCCGGTATCTGTCGGTGACTGCTGCCGTGTGGCGGTCACAAGGCAGGCTCGGGCTGCTCGCCCGCGCTCTGGCCGGCAGTTGGCCTCGCGTCTATCTCGGTCAGTTGGACCGTGCCCGCGAGGAATCCGACGAGGGCCTCGGCCTGGCGGAGGAGACCGGAGAGTGGCTCGTCTGGCTGGGCCTGAAGGCGACTGCAGGTCTGGTGGCGGCATTGCGTGGTGACAGGGAAACGGCGGACTCCGCAGTCCGCGAGTTGCGCTCCCACAACCTCTTCCCCGGTGCTCCCTTCGTCACCGTGATGGCACAGCAGGTCGACAGTCTGCTCGCTCTCTTCGATGGTCGCGCGTCCGAGGCGTACGAACTTCTTGTGCGGGCTTTCGATCCAGCCGACCCGCACTACCACTCAGTGAGCCGCTGGTTGCTGGCACCGGATCTCGCCGACGCCGCAGTTGCCGCCGGAACCGTCGAGCACGCCCGGAATCTGCTCGCTGAACTACCGGAGCTGGCAAGCCGATTGCCTTCGGAAATGATGCTCGTGGCTCATGCCTATACCACTGCGGTGTTGGCGCCGGAGGACACGGCGGAGAAGCGGTACGCCTCGGCACTTGAGACGATGCCAGCCAGCTGGTCGCTGGCGCGGGCTCGGTTGCATCTGCACCAGGGGCTTCGACTGCGTCGTCAGCGACGCAACGTGGATGCCCGCGAACCTTTGCGGCTCGCCCGTGACGAGTTCGACCGGGTCGGTGCGCAACCCTGGGCTGGGATGGCCCGTGAGCAGTTGCGTGCTGCTGGCGAGTCAAGCGTCCGACGGCCTGCAAGTTCCGGTGAACAGTTGTCTCCCCAGGAGATGCAGATCGCCATGCTGGCTGCGAAGGGGCTGAGCAACCGGGAGATCGGTCAGCGTCTGTTTATCTCCCACCGCACGGTCGGAGCCCACCTCTACCGGATCTATCCGCGTCTGGGTATCACCAGCCGAGGCAAGCTGGCCACAGCACTCGCGGCTCTCGATGGCGGACAGCCCATGGTGCGCAATACTAACTTCCCAGAGCAAAGATAGCGTGCCCGTCTCTTCGACACAGTGTCTGAACGGTGAGCGACACGGTGCTGGGCGCGACCATCGAGTCAAGCTCAGTCTCTTAACACAGGGTGTGCCCCGTCCACTAGATAGCAGTGCTGAAAGCAGTCGCCCGACCTAACGTCGTCCCATGCCCAGGGCTCCTTGTCCTACAAGCAGGGTCCCGTTGCGGTGTCTTGTGGTCTGACCTGCCACTTCTCACTGTCGAAGTACTGATGTGTCTGCATCATGTCATGTGCGAGGGTGGTGCTGTCGCCAGTCCTCAAGGAAGGAAGCACAGCCTCATGAGTGGTAATGATCAGCGTGTGCAGATGCAGACCACGGTTGCACAGGGTATCTGTCTGTCCTTGAAGCTCCACCGAATGGTGGGCAGCCGGGCGTGGGAGGCCATCCGGGCCGAATTCAAGTTCACTCCTGATGCTCCCCTCCTCGTCAGCATCACCTTCTTCATCGACGAGGACGGACCCAAGGTGACCTGGCAGGTGGGCCGCGATCTTTTGGACCAAGGGCTCCGATCGATGAGCGGCATCGGCGATGTTCAGGTGTGGCCGTCGTATCTGGGCGAACAAGAGTCGGCTTGGCTGCAGCTCAGCTCCTACGACGTCACCGCCTTGTTCGAGATGCCCGCACCGCCGCTGGCGGAGTGGTTGGACCGGACCTACCAAATCGTGCCGGCCGGTACGGAGATGAGGCGGTTGGACCCGGATGCCTTTCTTGAGGGTCTCTTCGGCAGCCCGGGCACTGCACCTGACTGACGTGACGTTTTGCCACTCTGTCCTGCACTCACGTTGCCTGGACCAGACCGGCTGCACGTTACGCCAGCGACCTCCCTCGTCTGTCACTACCAGAGGGCCAGGAGCGAGGTCCTCATCGCCTTCTCCCACACGTGTGCCGGAAGAAGAGCACGATCACGTGTCGTCCGCACGCTCCGCCACGTTCATGATGGTGACTAGCCGTGATCATCCCGTTCGCTCACGTGTTCTCCGATATGGTCTGCGACCGCAGCCGACAGCAGGGCCGGCAGTAGCCCAGGGAATCGGGCGTCGAGGGCATCCCCCCGCAGCTTCACATAGCAGCGAGTGCCCTCTTGACGGGTCTGAGTGACGCCCGCCTCGCGCAACATCTTGAGGTGGTGGCTGAGCGTTGACTTGGCGACGGGTGCACTGAACTGCCCCCACCCTCGTTCAGCGCCGTCTGACAGGATACGGACAATCCCCAGCCGAGTCGGGTCGCTGAGCACTCCCAACAAGCGCGGCAGGATGATCTCGCTGTCAGCAGGGGAGGAGTGGTCGGGCATAGGAGCCATGCTATCGCAAGTTCGGGAAGGGTCGAACTTAAAGCTTTCCACTGCCTGCGACGGACGAGCATCGCTCATTTCTCTCTGCAGCCCACTCCATCAGTGGGCTGCCGCACGCGCATCGCTCGCCTTCACCGGGAGACTCGCGGAGCCACGTCTCACCTGCTTCGCCAAAGGACCTCGCGGGCGCGGGTGCTGAGGACACACGATCACCGCACAGGTGGAGAAGAGCAGCGCCAGCCGCACAACGGCTGGGGCTTCTGCGCCGAGATTCCCACCAAGGGTGACACCGGGGATACGCAATGCACCACCACCTGTCGGTGCGTGGCTCCACCCCGCTGTTTCCGCCAATGCCGAGCGGGCGGTGTTGAGACTGGCCGGCCAAGGCCCCTGTCCCTCGACTGGACGCCCCTGCTTTTCCGGCGGGTCATTCGTTGACCAGGCTCAGGCGCCCTATGGCGTCCTGCAGGATCTTCTGCACCTCGACGTGCTCTGCCATCACGGACGCCCCGCCACGCACCTGCCTCTCCTGAATACTGTTGGCACGTTCCAGTGCCGCGCGCACCGCGTGGAGACTGTCGCGGGCCTCATCCACGATGTAGTACATCCAGATCACCCGGGAGTTGGAGGCGTTGAACGGAACGCCCACCATCCATTTGACCGACTGTCGGAAGGCGGAGGACACCCAAGCCCCGGGGTTGCCCAACGTTGGGTCGTCCCTTCTCGGAGGACCGCAGGCGGTCGTGCTCCTCTCCCCGGTGGTGAGTACGGGGCCGGAGGTGGGCTGGAGCCCGGGACGGTCCATCTCAAGCAGCATGTTTCTGGTCCTTTCGGCTCCGCGCGTCTGCCGGCTGCGGCTTGTGACCATCAGCACGAAGCGTCTTATATCCGTTTCATTCCGTTTGACTGGGTAGCCGTCCTGTCTGTGACAGATTTGGCGGGGAGACTGAAAGGCGCAGTGGTGCGCATGCTGGGATGAGCGGCCGCCCCGGCCCTTCGTGGTCCCGTTGTCGGAGGTGGACGCTTTCCTCTCCGGTGCTGTGGCCCCGGACGCGGAGCAGGACGAGGACCGCGCCGCCACCCATGGGCCTGACTGGTCAATTCGCCCTGGCCGCGCCGTGCACGCCTGCGGCAGATCCTGGCCCCCGGGGCTCTCGCCGAGTCCAGTCCGAGCCTGAAGGGCGCACCGCCGTGACCAACACACGGTGTGCAAGTACTGAGCTGGCATGCTTACTGTCTGCCTCGCGCCCGAGGCAGCCGCGGGCACACCGCGCTCAAGGAACCCCGAGTCTCAGATGTCCGTAGGCGATTGGTCGAGTTCGGCGAGTGCGGTCTTCAACTCGGTGCGCCGTTTGATGCCGAGCTTCGCGAATACTTTGCGCAGGTGGTACTCCGCGGTGTGCACGCTGATGAACAACCGGGCGCCAATGTCCCGGTTCGTCAGCCCTTCCCGCGCCAGGCGCGCAACATTCAGCTCCTGATTGGTGAGTTGCACAGCTGATCCCCTCACGCGGACCTGCGGGGTCTCACCGCTTACTCGCAGTTCGTCCGCAGCCCGCTGGGCGAAGCCGTCCAAACCCAAACCGGTCAACAGTTCGTGCGCTGCTCTGAGCTGCTCACGTGCCTCGACATGCCGGTTCTGGCGGTTAAGCTCCTCTCCGTACAGTAGGCGGCAGCGGCCCACCATGATCGGAATGCGTTCCGCCTCGAATCCTTCGATCGCGTCCCGGTAACGCCTTTCGGCCTCGTCGCCCTCATGCAGCTGCGCCTCTGCCATGGCCAGCACGGCGGTCGCCCAGGTGTTTCCGACCGGACGCGTCACACCGGCCAGCTTGTCCACTGCGTGCTCGGCGAGAGCCCGGTCGCCGGTGTGGGTGGCCGCCTCCACCAGTTCGAGCAGCGTGCGCATCGCATGGTTGAGTTCGTGCGTGTAGGGCAGCTCGCGGCTGGCGGAGACCACCGCCTCGGTGAAGGCGCCCAGGCCGTTGTGGAGGATGGCCTCTGAGAAGTTGACCGCGCTCAGTCCGTACCCCTCGCCGCGTGCATACGCGTCCGCTCGGATGCGCTCAGCCCAGCGCGCCGCCTCACTCGCCCTCCCCCGGTAGGCGGCTAGGAACAGCCGTCCGTACGGCGGCAGCGGATTGCCCGTAACGTCCTTGATCGCGTCGATCTCGTCGCAGGAAGCCTCGGCCGCGTCGAGGTCCCCATCGACCGTCTGCGACAGCATCAGCAGGCTCAGAGCGATCGGAAGGACCGTGACGACACCGTCGGCACGAGCGAGTCTGACCTGCCGGTTGGCCAGAGCACGCAGCGCATCAGCGTCCCAGAGGTCCTGTGCCGCTCGCGAGGCGAACCACAACCAGTGCAGTCCGAGCGAGTCGGGGGCCTGTTCCAGGAGCGCATGCTGCGCCCGACGCAGGGTTTCGATCGCGGCCTCCTGTCCCTTGGCGGCTAGCAGCGCCTGACCGCGCAGGATCAGGTCCCGCGCATTGCCGGGTCCCTCGCTGACGGTCGCTTCCAGGATCGCGTTCGAGACGACAGCCACCTGTTCGGCGTCGCCAAGCCTGCCTCCGTAGACCGCCGCCGCCAGTGCTTCCAGGTAGGTGTCGCGGGCCAGCACCGGATCATGCCTCTCCAGGCCCTGCGCTGCGGCCAGGAGAAGTTGCGGACCACTGCTGTCGCGCCGCAGCGCATACCCGGCGCGGGCACGCAGGCGGGCAGTCACCGCCTCCTGCGCAGCGGTCAGCAGGAGGTCATGGGCCGTGTCGAGCAGGCTCAGCACCGCCTCAGGAGCGCCCGCATCGTGTTTGGCCTCCGCGGCGGCGATCAGCCGCTGTACCCGACGCGCCGGCTCAGGTGTCAGCTCAGCGGCTCGTTCCAGGAACGCGGCCGCCGCCGCCGCGCCGCCACGGGTCCTGGCACGTTCCGCAGACCGTTCCAGATCGGAGGCGACCCCCTCGTCCGGGTGCAGCGTCGCGCTGGCGCGGTGCCAGGCCCGGCGGTCCGGGTCCTGACTGAGATCGGTGACGTCCGCCAGCGCGGCATGGACGCGCCGCCGGTCCTCCGGTGACGCAGCCCGATACACGGCCGACCGCACCAGCGGATGGCGGAAGCCGACGCGTGTGTCAACGACGAGCGCCTCAGTGTCCCTGGCGGCATCAAAGGCTTCCTGCCCCAGTCCCAACAGCTCACTTGCCTGCCACAGCAAGCCAGGGTCGCCAGTGGGGTCGGCTGCGGCCAGCAACAGCAGCAGACGCGCCGGTGCGGGTAGCGGTGCGAGCTGCACGATCAGGCTCTGCTCAATCCGGCTCTCCAGCGGCAGAGAGCCGGTGAGAGCGAAGCCGCCGGCGATCTCGGCCGGGCTCAGAGCCCGAGGCAGTTCCCGCAGGGCCAGCGGGTTGCCGCGCGCCTCTGCCAGAAGCCGTTCCCGCACCCGCCGGTCGAGGCCGCCGGGGACCGCAAGACGCAACAGAGCGCTCGCATCCTCGTAGTCAAGTCCTTCGACGATCATGTGCGGAAGACTGGCGAACGCCTCGTCGGTCCGACGCATGGCGAGCACCAGGGCGATGCCCTCCGCATCCATGCGCCGGGCGGCGAACGCGATCGCGCGGGCCGATGCCTGGTCGAGCCACTGTGCGTCGTCGATGACGCACAGCAAGCCTCGCTCCTCTGCGGCCTCGGTGAGCAGTCCGAGCACTGCGAGTCCGACGAGGAAGGGACTCGGTGCGGGAGCGCTGCGCAACCCGAATGCTACTTCGATCGCCTCTTGCTGCGGAGCCGGCAACCGCACGGCCGATCCCAGCATAGGCCCGCAGAGCTGCTGGAGGCCGGCGTAGGCGAGTTCCATCTCGGACTGGGAGGCGACCGTGCGTTCCACGCGGACGTGCGGCGCAGCGCTCGCAGTGAGGTGATCGAGGAGGGCGGTCTTGCCGACGCCGGCCTCGCCGGAAACGGTCAGCGCCTCGCTATGGCCAGCGCGGGCGCGGTTGACCAGCGCATCCAGCTCCGCCAGCTCGTGTCGCCGACCGCGCAGCGGCACGTTTCCAGTCACAGTGTCCGCCTTGGTTCCGAATAATTCTGATATACCCTGTCTACTCCAGGAAACCCTGTCGCGGGCACCCTGTCGGCAATACGCGACTGCCAAGCCCGGTCTCCGGGAGTCAAAAGGGGATCGGACCACCCGCCACAAGCCCGTCAGCTTGTGGCGCACGCCCTGGCCCTTTTCCCCGTGGGGGGTGCACCACGTAGTCGGACAGCCGTCTCCGGCCCGCACGAGAGCCGCTCCCGCATGGGCCAAACGAAGGAAACATGCAGGTGAGGGCCCCCAAAAAGGAATCTGTCCTCCTACTTCACTCCGCAGGTCCATCCGCCCACGGTGTTGTTATGCTCCCCCCGTGCCCGAGGGGGAGCAAGTGAGCGGAGACGGTAGAGAGCGGCTGCGCGGCAGACACCACGAGTGCGATGCCCTCGAAGAGCTCGTCTTGGGGGTGGAGGCCGGGCGGAGCGCCGTACTCGTCCTGCGCGGTGAGGCTGGCATCGGCAAGTCGGCGCTGCTCGATCACCTGGCAGCACGCGTCATCAGGCATCGCGTCGCCCGCGGGGCGGGCGCCGAGTCGGAGATGGAGCTTCCCTTCGCGGGGCTGCACCAGCTGTGTGCTCCCTTCCTCGGACGCGCCCCTTCCCTTCCGCCACCACAGCGAGAAGCGCTGGCTACGGCCTTCGGACTGAGCGCAGGCCCTCCGCCGGACCGGTTCTTGGTCGGTCTGGCTGTGCTCGGCCTGCTGACCGAGGTGGCCAACGAGAGGCCGCTGTTCTGCCTGGTAGACGACGCACAGTGGCTCGACCGAGTATCCGCCCAGACGCTGGCGTTCGTGGCGCGACGGATGCTCGCCGAACCGCTGGCGCTGGTCTTCGCCTCCCGTGAACACCGGGGACGGGACGAGTTCGCCGGGCTGCCGCAACTAACACTCGGCGGCCTGAACGACGTCGATGCCCAGGCACTGCTGGATTCGGCGGCTGGAGGTCCGACAGACGAGCGCATCCGCGACCGCATCCTCGCCGAAGCGCGCGGCAACCCCTTGGCGCTGCTGGAACTCCCCCACGGCCGTGGCGAGACGGAACCAGCCGACGGGCTCGGGCGGTCTGCCCCCGGACCGGTGACCGGCAGCATCGAGCGGAGTTATATGCAGCGGGTCCGCGCACTGCCGTCGGCGACACAGCGACTGCTGCTGACCGCCGCCGCCGAGCCGATCGGCGACGTGCACCTGCTGTGGCGCGCAGCGGAGCAACTGCACATCGATCCCGGCGCGGCCGATCCCGCAGTGAAGGCGGGACTGCTCGACATCGCCGCTCTGGTGCGCTTTCGGCATCCGCTCCTGCGCTCCGCTGTCTACCGGTCTGCCGGGCTCGCGGACCTGCGGGAGACCCACCGTGTCCTTGCGGAAGTAACCGATCCCGTCGTTGACCCCGACCGCCGCGCATGGCATCTGGCGCGGGCAACGGTGCGCCCCGACGAGACGATCGCCGCTGAGCTGGAGACATCGGCCGAGCGGGCACTCGCACGGGGCGGCACCGCCGCAGCTGCGGCGTTCCTCGCCCATGCAGCCGTATTGAGCCCACAGCCGCGGCGCAAAGCGACACGTGCCCTCGCTGCCGCCCGGGCAAAGCTTCGCGCCGGTGCGCCCGCCGCGGCACGCGATCTGCTCGCCCTCGCCAGGAGCGGAGCCCTGGACGAACTGGGTCACGCCAGCGTGGACCTTCTCCAAGCGCAGATCGCCTTCACCGGAAGCCGCGGCAACGAGGCCCTCCCCCTTCTGCTGGATGCTGCGCGACGCCTGGTGCCGCTGGACGTCGGCCTGGCCCGCGAAACCTTCCTGGACACCGTGTCAGCCGCCATGTTCGCCGGGCGCCTCGCCACTGGTACGACGGTGCACGAGGTGGCAGCGGCGGCGCAGAAGACGTCACCGTCCGGTACGAGGCCGCCGCGCAACGCCGATCTGCTCCTGGAGGCCCTGGCCACTCGGTTCACCAGTGGATACCGCGAGGCGGTCGCCGTATCCCGTGACGCGGTGCGCGCGCTCCGCCGGGAGACCGACTCTGAGGAGATTCTGCGCTGGTCGTGGCTGGCGTCGGCGCTGGCGGCCGAGGTGTGGGACGACGAGGGCTGGACGGACCTGGCGACTCGTCATGTGGGGACGGCTCGCGACGTCGGCGCGCTAGCCGAGCTGCCGCTCGCGCTCAACTCGCGGGTGGTCGTCCACACGTGCGCCGGAGAACTGAACGCGGCGGAGCTGCTCATCGCGGAGGTCAGCAGGGTCCAGGAAGCCGCCGGCAGCGGCTTCGTGCCCTATGGCACGATGACCCTCGCCGCCTGGCAGGGGCACGCGGCCGAGGCGTCCTCACTGATCGCGACCAGTACGGACGAAGCCGTTGACCGCGGCGAGGGCATCGGTGTGGCCATCGCACAGCGGGCCAAAGCCGTGCTCCACAACTCTATGGGCCGCTACGAGGAGGCGTTTGCTGCGGCTGAGCAGGCAAGTGCGTATCCGCAGGACCTGGTCGCGGCCAACTGGGGGCTGGTCGAACTGGTGGAGGCAGCGGTGCGCAGCGGCCGGCAGGAGGCGGCCGAGGCTGCAATGGTCCGGCTGGCCCGGACGACGGACGCGGCGGCCACGGACTGGTCGCTGGGTGTCCAGGCACGTTCCCGCGCGCTGCTCAGCCACGGGGACCAAGCCGATGACCTGTACCGCGAGGCGGTCGAGCGGCTCAAACGTACCCGAGTCGGAGCGGAACTGGCCCGGGCCCATCTGTTGTACGGAGAGTGGCTGCGCCGGGAGAACCGACGCGTTGACGCCCGGAAACAACTGCGTGAGGCGCATGCTCTGTTCACACGGTTCGGAGCCAACGCCTTCACGGAGCGCACGGTCCGGGAACTGCAGGCCACTGGCGAGTCGGTGGCACCGCGCACCAGCGTCGCCGCCCCAACCCTCACCGCACAGGAAACCCAGATTGCGCATCTGGCCCGGGACGGGCTCACCAACTCCGAGATCGGCGCCCAGTTGTTCCTCAGTACTCACACGGTGGAATGGCACCTGCGGAAGGTGTATGCCAAGCTCGGCATCGCCTCTCGCCGTCTCCTGCGCACGGCGCTCTAACTGGTACAGGTTGCAGCGTCGGACAGCCGCAGCAACGGCATCACCGGCGTGGTCAAGGCAGTCGTGCGTTCGGAAGGTACGGCCACGCCCGACGTCCACATCCACTCATGGCCTACTGGATGCCCTCGGGCGCTGCCCTACGTCAAAGGCAGAACGAACAGGATCACTGACCGGTTGACCGTCCCAGGGTCGCAAGGTAATTGCTGAACGTCCGTCGGCCCTGGGCGTAGTCGCCACGTGGCAGCAAGCCCCCTCCCGACATGGCTCTGCCCACCTCGCCCGGCAATGACAGCGGCACAACGAGTCGGTGCCGACCTTGAACGCGCGCGATACGGCGTGCCATGTCCACCATGTTCAGCTGCTCGGGTCCCGCAAGGTCCCGTGTCCTTCCCGAGGGAGTGCGGGTCACGTGTTCAACAAGCTGTTCAGCGACATCCTGGGCCGCGACAGGCCGGCACAGCATCCTGGGCATCAGGACCACCGGGGACCGGTTGTCCAGCAGGGGTTGGGGGAACTCGAAGAACTGGGTGGCCCGAAGCAGTGTCCAAGGAACGCCTCCGCTGCGGAGCAGCCCTTCCTGCGCACGCTTGCCGAAGTAGTACCCGAAATCGACCTCTTCGCTACTAACGATCGATAGCGTGATCATATGCCGTATTTTGTTCGACCGGGCGGCCTCAAGCAGGTTGCTCGTGGTCCGGGAGAAGAAGTTGACGGCGGCCTTTCTACGTGTCGTGACGATGTTCACGACATCGATCACAGCGTCACAGCCCGATACCTTCTCCCCCAGCCCGACACCTGTGGTCAGATCCACGCCGTGTGAGCGGGCAAGAATCACGGGCTGATGCCCTGCATTCCGCAGTTTGGCGACGACATGATTCCCGACCACGCCGGTCCCTCCGGCTACGGCCACCTGCATGCGGTTCCTCCTCGTACCCGCCGGGAGTCCCGGCTCCGCCAAACAGACAGGACAGGCGCTCTGTCTGTGACACGAGTGCGTCCAGCACGGTTGTCACGTAGACAGGCTTCCGGGCCGTCCGCCGGTGTCGCTGACGAGGAAGCGTTCCAGACGGTTCAGGTCACCTGCCTGTGCAGCGGCGAGCAGCGCCTGTACGAACCGGCGGTGCGTGACGGAGTCCACTGGCTGACGCCGACGCCCTGCGCCGAGACGCTGCTGTGCACGTGCGACCTGTTGTCGCGCGTTGACAACGCTGAGGCACAGGAGTCCGGCGATCTGATCGTACGGGTAGCCGAACCCTTCCCTGAGGACGAACGCAGCACGCTGCCGAGGTGTCAGCGTCTCCAGCATGAGGACGCTGGCCCGCTCCACCGCGTCCTGCCGCTCGGCCACCGCCTCCGGTGTGCTCTCGGGGTCCGGCGATTCCGGCAGCCATGGGGTGGCGGAGCACTCCCGGCGCCGTCGAGCCGACTGGCCCGCGTTGATCGCCATCCGGACGGTAATCGTTCGCAGTAGCGCCGACGGGCTATGCACCACTGCACGGTCGGTGCGCTGCAGGCGCAGCCACACCTCTTGGACCACGTCCTCGGCTTCGCTCGCGTTGCCGAGAATGCGATAGGCGATCTTGAGCAGCGCCGGCCGGTCCTGCAAGAACAGGGACGCCGCGTCCTCCAGATCATCGATGAGCGGGGCCGCCGCACCGCTCGCCACCGACGAGTCCCTGGTCTCCATCAGGTACGTGTCCACGGTCGGCTCCTCCGCTGGGTGGGACAGCAGCTTGGGAGTGCTGCTGAGACCAACCTCGCGCCGATACGCGGCGACCGAACCACTGAGAACCCGTGGGCTAGTACGTAGTGATGCCGTAGGGCATCCCGTGGCGCCGCACTACGCCACGGGGCCCAAGAAGCCCGAGAACGGGCCAGTCCGGGCGCGGGACGCAGCCACGACGAGCAAGAGTTTTGGCCTGACGCCCGGGAGTCAACTGTCACACCGGTGCGCGCCGACCGGTCACTGCTCAGGAAGGGACGGTGCCAAACAGCCCTCCCTCACCTTGCCAGAGAGAGGAAGGCCCATGACCACACGTCTCGTGACCGTTGCCGATGGCAAGCGGCTCACTCGTTCCATCGCGATCGGCACCCACACGCTGACTGCCGACGAACCCGAACCTCTGAGCGCCGACCTGGGTCCCACCCCCGGAGAACTGATCCTGGCCGCGCTCGGGTCCTGCACTTCCATGGCCGTACGGGCCCTGGCGGACCGGCACGGCTGGCCACTCGACCGCATCGACGTGGCCGTGCGCTTCGGCGCGCAGGGACGCATCATCAAGAACATCGGTCTGACCGGCGATCTGGAACCGACCCAGCGCGAACAGCTGCTGGCTGCTGCCGGACGCTGCCCTGTGCACCGCCTGCTGACCAGGCAGACCACCATCGTCACAGTGCCCGCCCTGTTGGTAGAACCGGAAGAGGCCTCCACCGGTCCCCTCTCTGCGTGACCCTCCCCTGGTTGGGGCTGCCCGATGAAGGGGGCGGTCGGTCAGCAGCGTGGCAAGGGCGCTCCCCTGCCACAGCTCACCCCCGTGGAATCGGGCACGGCCTGTCCCGGGACGCCTGCCATCGTTCAGCCTGCCGAACATGAGGCACTGTAGTTGCCATCTCGTCGCGTTGATCTCGCTGATTGACTCCATCGCGGCATCTACGGGTCTCATCCTCCTCTTGTCGTCGGAAGACCGTGTCACACCAGGTGTTCGAAAACGGTCTTATGCGTGAGAACCCCATTTCAAGGGCTTGAGTCGGGTCATGCCCAGGCAGCACATCGGCTCAAGAGGCCGACAGCTTGGCTGGCCGCGCGTGTCTCCTTGAGGAGCCGATACACCACCGCGCTCTCGTTGAGATCTTGCCTTGGCCTTCCGTTCCCATCAGTCGAAGGCGAACCGCCCCGGCAGCGTTGCCGGCAGTCGAAGGAGTACACGTGGCCAGCACATCGCAGGCACCCAATCCAGGAGCCAGGACGGCTCACCCCGATCATCTCGGGCACGTCATCTTCATCGCGGCGGCGGCCGCGATGGGCGGTTTCCTGTTCGGCTACGACAGTTCCGTGATCAACGGCGCCGTCGAGGCCATCCGGGACCGCTACGACGTCGGCTCCGCGGTGCTGGCCCAGGTCATCGCCGTCGCACTGATCGGCTGCGCCATCGGCGCGGCCACCGCCGGCCGCATCGCCGACCGCATCGGCCGCATCCGCTGCATGCAGATCGCGGCGGTCCTCTTCACCGTCAGCGCCGTCGGCTCCGCACTGCCCTTCGCGCTGTGGGACCTCGCCATGTGGCGCATCATCGGCGGCTTCGCCATCGGCATGGCCTCCGTGATCGGCCCCGCCTACATCGCCGAGGTCTCCCCGCCCGCCTACCGCGGCCGGCTCGCCTCCTTCCAGCAGGCCGCGATCGTCATCGGCATCGCCGTGTCGCAGCTGGTCAACTGGGGCCTGCTGAACGCCGCCGGCGGCGACCAGCGCGGCGAGCTGATGGGCCTGGAGGCCTGGCAGGTCATGCTCGGCGTCATGGTGATCCCGGCCGTGCTCTACGGCCTGCTGTCCTTCGCCATCCCCGAGTCCCCCCGCTTCCTGATCTCGGTGGGCAAGCACGAGCGCGCCAAGCAGATCCTCGAAGAGGTCGAGGGCAAGGACGTCGACTTCGACGCCCGCGTCACCGAGATCGAGCACGCCATGCACCGCGAGGAGAAGTCCTCCTTCAAGGACCTCCTGGGCGGCAGCTTCTTCTTCAAGCCGATCGTCTGGATCGGCATCGGCCTGTCGGTCTTCCAGCAGTTCGTCGGCATCAACGTCGCGTTCTACTACTCCTCGACGCTGTGGCAGTCGGTCGGCGTCAACCCCGCCGACTCGTTCTTCTACTCGTTCACGACGTCGATCATCAACATCATCGGCACCGTGATCGCGATGATCTTCGTGGACCGCGTCGGCCGCAAGCCGCTCGCCCTGATCGGCTCCGTCGGCATGGTGATCGGACTGGCACTGGAGGCCTGGGCCTTCTCCTTCAACCTGGTCGACGGCAAGCTCCCGGCCACCCAGGGCTGGATCGCCCTGATCGCCGCCCACGTCTTCGTCCTCTTCTTCGCCCTGTCCTGGGGTGTGGTCGTCTGGGTCTTCCTCGGCGAGATGTTCCCCAACCGCATCCGCGCCGCCGCCCTGGGCGTGGCCGCCTCCGCACAGTGGATCGCCAACTGGGCCATCACCGCGAGCTTCCCGTCACTGGCCGACTGGAACCTCTCCGGCACCTACGTGATCTACACGATCTTCGCCGCCCTCTCCATCCCCTTCGTGCTCAAGTTCGTGAAGGAGACCAAGGGCAAGGCCCTGGAAGAGATGGGTTGAGCCTCCTCCTGAGACCGCACCGACTCGAGGAGCCGGGCCAAGTCCCCGCTGCCCGCTCCTCGTACGCTGCCGCCTCCGTCCGCGTACGGCGCGGACGGAGGCGGCAGCATGTCCGACTGCTGGTGTCTCCGCAGGGTAGATGTCCGAGCTTCAGCACGTCAGTGTCGGAGGCAAGGTCAGCCGCGCAAGCGCGTTTCTCCCCGTACTCCGCAGCTGGTGAACGCGGAGGGTCGCAGGCTGGGGGCCAACAAGGGCGAGCCTGCAGTCGCCGCATGCCACCGCCCGACTGACTACCGGTAGACCTGTGCCGAGCACTTTCTGCTCCGCCGTCCGTCCTTCCTCGATGCGCCGCCGGAAGCGCCATCAATCCCGATCAGCGCCGTGATGCACGCTGGAGCACCCTACTGATGTCGTGCACGTGCGCTGTGACGAGGGCGGCCCCATCAGTAGACCGGGGGCGTCGGCCATCAGGTGCCCTTTCCCTCACTTGATCTTTGGCGGCCATACCACGAGTACCCGAGGCACCGTCCTCGCACGTCTTCGAAACTGGGCGCGTCGGCCTGGCTGACTTGGGTTGACCGCGCCCGCTTGGATCCGGCGCGCAGCGCAGTGCGGTGACGCACCGGAGCAAGGTTCAGACCTGCGAGGCCGCGTCTTTGCTTCACATACGTGTCCGTACCTCCGCCAGAGCCATCCCCTAGTGCGACTACGGACTCGCCCACGGATTGCCAAGGGCGCGCTGGACTGTCTCTTCGCGCGAACCTGGTGTCAGCCGGCCTTCAAGAGGCTGCGTTGAGAGGAACCAACCTCAATAGCGACGTCACGACCAGTCGGTCGACACTGCAAACGCTCGTGTCCCTGGGAAGAGGGACGGTAACCAATCCATGAGTAGACCAGAAACAGCGCCGACTGCGTCGAACCATCAGCATATCGGGCAAGGCCATGAGTACCCGTCCGCCGCCATCGGCGTCATGCCACTACCAGGCGAAGCCGAGCAGCCCGACAACTTCACAGCTGCCGTCCTGAGTGATCCGTGGCGACGGCGATCGCTCGCCGAGAGACGATGCGGCGGTCGGCGCCTTGGCTCACGTAGCGTCGAGGAACCGGATGTGATCGAGTGAACGGAGCGAAAGGGCGCCCAGGTGATTGACCAGGTCGCACAGTTCCAGGAGGCCTAGCGTGGAGACGCCTGGACGTATGCCTCCGTGACAACAGTGCCTTTTCCATCTTGATCAGCTGACGAGTTCGCGGATGACGACGGCTCGGACGACCGCGGTGATTCGGGCGGTGCTCTAGCGGAGCTTCCACAGGAGTCGCCAGCACTTGAGGATCGCCATGGCACGTTCGCCGAGGCTGCGGATGTTGGAGTGGTTCCGGTTGTGACGCCGGCGCCAGCCGCGAAGGTTCTTACCCCTAAGACGTCGTTTCTTATGGCTGTCAGAGCGGCATGAGAGCCTCCGGCCATGAGCTACGACCTTGCTGTCTGGGAAGGCGAGAGGCCGGTGGATGACAAGACCTCCGGCCGAGTCTTCAGCGACCTGTACGACCGCTACATCGACAGCGAGGTGGAAGAGCCTCCGTCCGAACGCATCGCGGCCTACGTCGCCGCGCTGCTTGAGCGGTGGTGCGACCTCACCGAGGACGACGATGACACCTCTCCTTGGTCGACTGGGCCGTTGATCGACGAAGCCAGTGGTCCGCTGATCTACTTCCCCATGCGGTGGAGTATGGCCGAGGAGGCGTCGGCCTACGCAGCAGCCGTCGCGCAGTCCATGGGGCTGGTCTGCTTCGACGTGCAGCAGGACCGGCTCAGGCCGTGAGCAGGGTGTTCAGGCGGCGGTAGCCGATCAGAGTCGCTGCTATGCCGACGAAGGCGAGGAAGTGCTCGGCCTTGCGCTCGTAACGACGATGGAGCCTTCGGCAGCCGGCCAGCCAGGACACGGTTCGCTCGACCACCCAACGGTGCCGGCCCAGCCGTTTCGAGGACTCGATGCCCTTGCGGGCGATGCGGTGGCGGATGCCGCGCTCGCGGAGCCATCGGCGCAGGTGGTCGTAGTCGTATCCTTTGTCGGCGTGCAGTTTCGCCGGGCGCCGGCGGCGGGGCCCGCGGCAGGAGCGGATGGGCGGGATGCCCCGGATGAGCGGCTCCAGGCCCTGGCTGTCGTGCATGTTCGCGCCGGAGATACCCAGGGACAGCGGCAGTCCGTTGCGGTCGCAGATCAGGCTGCGCCAAGTGGTGCGGGCGTCGGTGTGCTCGCCCCACTCGGCGTCGAGGCCGTAGCGAGCGCCGAGCCGAGGTGATCAAGTTGCGGCACTGCCACGGGCTCGGCCCGGTGAAACGGTGTTGTCCAGGGAGGCTCCTACGCCGCGATCACACCACACGACAAGGTCGTCCCCGCGTCCGGTGCTTCAAATGGCACGCGCAGGTGGGCAGAGTTGTGGGGTGAGGGCACCAGTCCAGCCCCCCGGGGGCTGGATGCCGAGGACCCGTCCATCCCCCATGGCCGCGAGTCACTCTCGCTCTCCGTCCGGCCGAAAGCTCGCACCCTACCCCGAGGCGCTGACAACGCTTGGCGGCCGACGAATGAGGGCCACGAGACACTCGCGGAACAGTTCACGTCGTCAGCTGAACCAGCCCAAGCGATCAGGTGGGTCTCCCATGACCAGCAGTTACGGGCAAGGTCTGAGGAGTGGAACCCGCGCACTGAGCCGCCGCGACTCCCTACACCACATAGCCGTACGCCATCCCGCTCAGGCAGCCAGTACCGTGACCGCGTGGAGTCTGCCGAATCGTTCAGGACGCGGCGGCGAGGGGACACCCGCCGTCGAGCGCCGTCGGCAGCGTTCGCCGCGGGATCGGGGATCAGCGCACCGTCCCCACCACGACGGCCGTACACACGCACGCCGCCACAGTAATCAGGACCATGCCGATCAACGTTCCGCGCAGCCATCGCCCGAACCGGATGCGGTGTACCTCCTCGGCAGCGTTAAGGCTGTCGGCGATGTGTTCCGTCACCATGTGGGCCACATACTGCTGCTCCTCGAGATACCACAGTTCGATGCGCCGCCTCTGTTCGAAGGACAGTCCATCCGCTCTCGCGGTGAAGTCCGCCACGCGTTGACGAGCCGCCCTGAGTTGAGCCTCCCGATAGAGAAAGGCTTCTATGTCGACCAGCCCACGAGCGGCCTGTTTCTCCGTGTCCATGGTGTACTCCAGAGTCAGTGACCAGTTTCCGTCCTTGGGCCCGGCTTGCCGGATGAGACATCGCGCAGTGGCTCCTACCCGTGTAGGTCGTCCCAAGTTGCGATCCGTATGTACACACGCTGTCCAAGAGAAGGAGGGGCGCGCTCGGCCGGACAAACTGTGTCTGAGCCGAGGCGGCACCACCACACCATTCGGGCGTGAGTACAACAAGATGACCCGGCTGTCTGAGGCAGTCTGATGCCTGAAATTGGGCATCCCCGTCATCCGTTGTTCCTGCACCCAACCGATGTCTTGACAGCGCGGCCCCCTTGGCGAGTTTGAACCCGCTGGCAGCCTCGTGGCTTATGACGTACGTCGGGTTGTCGAGTGAGAATCCGAGTGGGCACCCGCCCCGCCGACGCGGCGCGGGTGCCGGCCGCTCAGACGGTGGCCTGGGCCGCCTCGTTGATCAGGCGCGCGACGTCCTGGGGACGGGAGACACTGACCGCGTGAGAGGCGGGAACGTTGATCACAGTGGCGTCCGCCCGCTCGGCCATGAAGGTCTGCGTCCGAGGCGGGATGTTCCGGTCTTCGGTGGCCACGAGGGCCCACGACGGGACGTCCCTCCATGCCGGGGCAGCGCCGCCTTCCGCCAGCGCGGCGTCGGTCACGGGCCGCTGCGTGGCGGCCATGATCGCGGCTGTTCCCATGGGTACGTCGGCGGCGAACTGCTGGTGGAACTTGCTCGTTTCGATGTAGAGATCCGCGACCTGACTGCCGTTGGGCAGTGTGACCGGTACTGGACGGAGCGCCTCACCGAGGGTGCTTCCTGGAAACTTTCCGGAGAGTGCGATCGCGCTCTCGCCCTCGTCGGGCAGGAAGGCCGCGACGAAGACCAGCGCCTTGACGTTGGTGAGCCCCTTAGCGGCGCTGCTGATGACCGAGCCGCCGTAGGAGTGGCCGACGAGCACGACGGGACCCCCGATTGAGGCCACCAGTTGCCTGACGTACTCGGCGTCGTCGGCAAGTCCGCGCAGCGGGTTGCTCGCGGCTACGACCGGATAGTCGTGGGACTGCAGTTTCTCGACGACGCCATTCCAGCTGGAGGAGTCGGCGAACGCACCATGGACGAGAACGATGGTGGGATTCTGCGCATTCATGGCAGAGACCTTTCATTTACTAGCGAAATACGCGCGTCATCGAACGGGGTGCTGCATGCCGAATTTCACGGTTCCGACTTGCGGCAGTGCCGGGAACGGATCTCCGATTCGCTGTTCTGGCGTATCGCGTGCTTTGCTGCCCGGGAAGTGAAGTCCCGGCCTGTGTTCGGGGCTTCCCGGGGTGCCGCGCCGAGGTGGATCAGTCGGTTCCCAGCGCCTTGCGCAGCACGTGGACGGCTTGCTCGATTGCCGCGCTTGAGGCCTGGGTACCTCGCACCGGGTTCAGCATCATGAAGTCGTGCAGGCTGGCGTTGTAGCGCACACTGACGGTCGGCACGCCGGCCTGGACCAGCTTGCTGGCGTAAGCCTCGCCCTCATCGCGCAGGACGTCGTTCTGGTCGACGACGACGAACGCCGGGGGCAGAGCCTGGAGGCCTTCGAGGGTCGCCCGCAGAGGAGACGCGGTGATCTGAGCGCGTTCGGCCGGATCGGTGGTGTAGGCGTCCCAGAACCACTCCATCGCCTTGGCGGTCAGGTGGGGGCCGTGGGCGAAGGTCTTGTAGCTCTCGGTGTCCTGAGCCGCATCGGTGACGGGGTAGTACAGAGACTGGTGCAGGAAGGTCACGTCACCACGCTGCTTGGCCATGTGGGTGAGGGCAGCACTCATGTTGCCACCGACGGAGTCGCCAGCGACGACCATGCGGGAGCCGTCGAGGCCCTCTTCCTCGCCCTTGGCTGTGATCCACTGAGCGGTGGCGTACGCCTGCTCGATGGCGACGGGGTACTTCGCCTCCGGGGAGCGGTCGTACTCGACGAAGACCAGGGCGGCCTGCGCGCCCACGGCCAGCTCGCGCACCAGGCGGTCGTGGGTACCGGCGTTGCCGAGGATCCAGCCGCCGCCGTGCATGTAGAGGATCACGGGCAGTGCGCCCGTGCTGCCGACCGGCTTGATGATGCGCACCCTCACCTCACCGACTTGGGCGGGGACGGCGGTCCACTTCTCGTCCACGTCGAGCTTTTCGACGGGCTGTGCCTGGACGTCGTCCAGCAGCTTGCGGGCACCGTCGACGCCGAGTTCGTACAGCAGCGGCGGCTTGGCGGTCGCGTTGGCGAATTCCTGTGCGGCGGGTTCGAGGGTGATGTCGCTCATGGTGTGTGTCCTCGGAGTCGGTCATGGAGAAGGGCTTGCACCCAATAAGACCGGGCCAGAGGTCGAAGCGTGACGCACCGAGCGAAACTGACGGATATCAGCGACGGTCTGGGACATGTTCTGAAGATCCCCGCATCCTGCCCGGGCACACCGCTCTTGTTTTACTCGGAGGAGACCACCCGGGTGGGGTCGGCTGATTTCGGCAGCAGGGAGCCGTCGATGTACAGGTCGACGTGCTCATTGTAGAACGCAGTCATCCCGGCGATGCGGTTGGCGTGGATGGTCGGAAAGTCATAGGTCCAGGCGACATCCTCGTGAGTGGCAATGTCGCTGTCGAAGGACCAGTAGCTGCTTGTCGTCCCCTTGTACGGGCATCGGGTCACCGTGCCCGAGTGCCGCAGCCGGCTCCAGTTGATGTGCGTGCGATCGAGGTAGTAGCGGGTCGGGAGCCCCGTCTCGAACAGCTTCACGCACCCGGGGGCCTCGGCCAGCACGACACCGTCTACCTCCACGCGGACGCTGCTGTCCGAGCGCACGGCGTCCACGCGAGAATAGGGGCTCCTGGGGTGGACGAAGATCGGCTCGGCCTCCTCGAGCCAGGAGTCCACTGCCTCCCACTCAAAGCGTACGGTGTCGTGCAGAGACCGCGGAGCGCCTTCACCCCAGACCCAGGCCGCACCCGGGCGGATCTCCGAGCCGACCTGGAGGGTGTGCCGGTGTGCAGGGCCGGCACCGAGTTGCTCCGTGTGCTCGTCATCGTGAAGCACACCGTCCACCAGATCCTCGACCGGAATGCTGTACTGCGGGTAAGCCTGCCACTCCCACACGTACAGCGCCCGTCGGGTGTCAAAGACGACACGGCCGCCAATCATGCCCCGGATACGGCGCGGTGCGGGTTCGACATGTCCGACCGGCACGATCAGGCTCGGGTACTGGACACTCTCGGTTGCCATGGTGATCACCTTGATCGATTCGACGGCTGTGTGGTCGCTCTGTCCGGTACAAAGCCCCGGGGCCCACGGTCATGCCTCACGGCTCGATGTTATCGGCTGTACCTGGCGGGCCCCCGAAACCGATCCTCAACAGTGTCACGCGAGGTCGGGATCACGCCAACTTCGAACGGTGTCAACACCTTCATGCAATCCACGCGTACCTTTCCAGCCTCGGTCCATGTGCGGCACAGCGCGCCTTCAGGGCGCCGAAGTGGTCCGCGGGGCGTGCTTGTCCGACCGGCTGGAGTTCATGGAGGTTGTCTGCGGTGACCAGCCTCCGACTCTCGGTGTGACATGAACGGCAGTGCAGGACGCCAGTATGGTGGGAAGCCTCGGCTCACATGCATCACACTGCGCAGGCCACGAGACAACCGCGAGATTACCGGGGCCAGCTCACCGCCGGGCGTATGTCCCCACTACTAGGGTCCGTCTTCAAACGGATCTTGCCCAGAGCAGGAATGAGGCGAGGTTGACCGCTGCTTCGTAGGAAGTGGCGGTCTTGTCGTATCGGGTGGCGATGCCGCGGAAGCCCTTGAGGCGGTTGAAGCAGCGCTCAACGACGTTGCGGCGACGGTAGAGGTGCCGGTCGAATGTTGGTGGTCGGCCGCCGTGGCGTCCGCGGTTGTGTCGGTGCCGTTGCTGGTCGGTCTTCTCCGGGATGGTGTGTGCGATGCCGCGTTTGCGCAGGTAGGCGCGGAAGCCGCGGGAGCTGTAGGCCTTGTCCGCGATGACCTGGTCGGGCCTGCAGCGTGGTCGTCCGACGCCGGTTCGCGGGACGTAGATGCGTTCGAGGAGCGGGCGTGCGCAGATACTGTCGTGCCGTTGGCCGGGTGTCAGCAGGATGGCGAGGGGCCGACCGCGGCCGTCGCAGGCGAGGTGAATTTTGGTGGTCAGTCCGCCTCGGGATCGGCCGAGGGCGTGATCGTCCGGTTCGTCCGGCCGGTGGTTCCCCCTTTTCGGCCGGTGGCGGCAGCGTGCTGGTGGGCACGGACGATGGTGGAGTCGATCTGGACGAGCCAGTCGATGTCGCCGGCCGCGTCCGCTTCGGCTTGGACCTGCTGAAGCGCTCGGGCGAACACGCCGTCCAGGGCGTAGCGGCGGAAGCGGGTGTAGACCGTCTTCCACGGCCCGTAGCGTTCCGGCAGGTCACGCCAGGAGATACCGGTGCGGATCTTGTAGACCATCCCGTTGATGACCTGCCGGTCCGACACACGCGGGCGTCCCGTGGCGGCCCGCGGTATCAGTGGAGCGAGT
Organism: Streptomyces sp. NPDC058985; assembly: GCF_042740985.1. NCBI lineage: Bacteria > Bacillati > Actinomycetota > Actinomycetes > Kitasatosporales > Streptomycetaceae > Streptomyces > Streptomyces sp. NPDC058985. The sequence continues at coordinate 78,634 of NZ_JBHYJX010000010.1, forward strand.
AACTCCCATTCCGTATCTGTGAGTTCATGTCGGCGTATCACCCCACCATGATCCACCCCCCCGTGATCTTTGAAGACGGACCCTAGTGACCTGAGTCGAAGATTTGTCGTTGGTTGGGCATGAGTCGTCCGGGTCCGAAGATTCCGCCGTTGTCAGTGACTGATGCCCAACGGGCTGCGTTGGAGGGCTGGGTCCGTCGTCGGACGACGGCCCAGGCTCTTGCCCAGCGGTCGCGGATTGTGCTGGAGTGCGCCGAGGGACACTCGATCATGGAAGTGTCCCGCCGGTTACGGGTCACTCCGGACACGGTCCGCACCTGGCGGCGTCGCTTCCTGGAACGGGGTCTGGACGGCCTGTGTGACGACCCGCGGCCCGGCGTCCCGCGGAAGATCACCGACGCGGACGTCGAGCAGGTCATCGTCAAGACGCTCGAGGAAACCCCGAAGAACGCCACCCACTGGTCGACCAGATCGATGGCGGCCGCCACAGGGATGTCGCAGTCGACGATCTCGCGGATCTGGCGGGCATTCGCCCTGGCCCCGCACCGCTCGCAGACGTTCAAGCTGTCCACCGACCCGCTGTTCATCGACAAGGTCCGCGACGTCGTCGGCCTCTACCTCGATCCGCCGGAGAAGGCCCTGGTGCTCTGCGTGGACGAGAAGTCGCAGATCCAGGCACTGGACCGGTCCCAGCCGGTCCTGCCGATGGTGCCAGGCGTTTCTGAACGCCGCAGTCATGACTACGTCCGGGCCGGCACCACGACGCTCTTCGCCGCCCTTGAAGTCGCCACCGGCAAGGTCATCGGCTCCCTGCACCGCCGCCACCGAGCGGCAGAGTTCAAGAAGTTCCTCGCCAAACTCGACAGAGAAGTCCCCGAGGACCTCGACGTTCACCTCATCCTGGACAACTACGCGACCCACAAGACACCCGACATCAAGAAGTGGCTGCTGGCCCACCCCCGGTTCCACCTGCACTTCACGCCGACCAGCGCGTCCTGGCTGAACCTGGTCGAGCGGTGGTTCGCCGAACTCACGCAGAAGAAACTCAAGCGAGGCGTCCACCGCTCGGTCCAGGCCCTCGAACGCGACATCCGGTCCTGGCTCGCCGACTGGAACGAGCACCCCAGGCCCTTCGTCTGGACGAAGACCGCCGACGAGATCCTCGAGAAAGTCGCCGCCTACTGCCGACGAATCTCTGACTCAGATCACTAGGGTCCCCGTCTTCAAAGATCATCCAGCTGGCAGAGCATGGTGTCGTGGTACGTCGTCATGAACTTACTGATCAGGAGTGGGAGTTACTCGCTCCGCCGATACCCCGGGCCGCGATGCGGCCCCGCGTGGAGGACCGGCAGTCGTCACGGGCCCTGCAGCAGATCCAAGCCCAGGCCGACGCGGCCGGCGACGTCGACTGGCTGGTCCAGATTGACTCCACCATCGTCCGCGCCCACCAGCACGCGCCGCCACCGGCCGCAAAGGGGGGCATCGGCAGGACGAACCGGACGATCACGCCCTCGTCCGGTCCCGAGGTGGCATGACGACCAAGATTCACCTCGCCTGCGACGGCAAGGACCGTCCGCTCGCGATTCTGGCGACTCCCGGCCAACGCCACGACAGTGTCTGCGCACGCCCTCTGCTGGAACGGATCTGTGCTCCCGGCACCGGCCCGGGCCGACCTCGGTACAGGCCCGGCCAGGTCATCGCAGACAAGACTTACAGCTCCCGAGGCTTCCGTGTCTACCTGCGAAGACGCGGCATTGCGCACATCATCTCCGAGAAGACCGATCAGCGACGGCACCGGCTGAGGCGCGGAGGCCACGGCGGCCGACCGCCAGGGTTCGAGCGGGAAACCTACCGGCGGCGCAACATGATCGAGCGCTGCTTCAACCGGCTCAAGGGCTTCCGCGGGATCGCCACCAGATACGAGAAGACCGCACTTCCTACGAAGCGGCGGTCACTCTCGCATCGTTCCTGCTCTGGGCAAGATCCGTTTGAAGACGGACTCTAGTAGGCCTCCGTTAGGTCTGAGGTTCGGCTGTTCCTGGGCATGGTGGGTGGATGGACGCACATGAAGTGGCGTGGCGTACGCGTTGACGCAGGCGTGCTCCGACCTCGGGCGCTCGCCCCATTTGGGAAAGTGTCACGCAGTAGAGGCTCCGAGCGGGTCAGCGATCCAACTCACGCCATAACCGGGCGGTTCCGGAGTGTCGAGCTCCCCTTGTTCGTCCGATGTGAGTACCCGCAGGTGCCCGGGCAGCCCGAGGGCTTCGCAGCCGACTTCCCAGTTCGCACACCAGATACCCAGACCCAGGGGGGCGTAGTAGCGGGATGCTGTGGTGGTGCAGAAGTCGAATCGTGCCATGGCTCGGCCACTGTCATCCGTTGTCCCGATGCATCGGGTGGTCTGGGTGTTGAGGGAGGAGGGCGACCACCGGCACGCCTCGTAGCACCGCCTGAAGGGCGAGAAGGGTGGTCGGTCAACCTTGAGTGGCGTGTCGAAGCTGGGGGAAGCGAAGAAGAGCGACGCCAAAGGCAACCGCCGATGTTGTACCAACTCGATGGCTCGGACCACAATCGGTTTGAATCTCGATCGGTAGCCCACGGCGCAGACGCAGATGACGTGCTCCTCCGCAGGATCGAATCGGCCTCCCAGATGGGAGACGACGCTGGTCTGGTCGGCGCCTGCTCCGATCCAGCACGTTGCCACGCCCATCCGGGTGGCGTGCAGAACCACCTTGTGCAGGCTTCTGCCCACGTCGATGACCGACAGGCGGTCGTAGGTGCGCGGAGCGACGGCGACAATGAACTCGCGTGCCCCTACGGTCGGCCACACCTTGAGAGGAGCGGCGACATATTCCAGCCGGATCGGCCGGGTGCCGATCAGATGCGTCGGTCGAGTGTGCCGGTGGACCGCGCGCATCAGCTCCTCCCGGTCCGACACGGTCAGGTCGCGGTTCTGGAAGGACCGGCAGGACCGCCGTTTGTGCATGACACCGAAGGTGTCGAGTTCGTCAAGGCGACGGGGCACCGGTTCGAAGGGCCGCACTCCCAGCTTGAGGGTGACCAGATCGACCAAGAGTGCGCCGAGCAACAGGATGCCGATGCCCAACGGTAGCCGGACCAGCAGGACCTGCCAGATTCCGATCCAGCTTCCCGCGAGCGCAGCGGCCAGAAGGAGGACCGCGGCCGCAGCCGTGGGGATGTACTGCAACCATCCCGTGAACTGCAGTCTCAGCTTGGTCCGTTTCAGGAAGCCGTGTCGGCGATTGTGGGGAGGCAGTCCGCGGTTGGCCCGTTGCCCCAGTCGCAGATGAGTCATGAAGCCCCTTCGGTCAGTCCTGTGACGCATCGCATCCGCACGCTAGACACGCAGCCCCGTCTATTGCAAGTGAACACTTGCAATAGACGGGGGCTAGAATCCCCGCAGAGGCGGCGACCTGGAGACATATGCCCAAGCAGATCGACGTGGACAGGCTGTTCGAGACCACCGTCACCGTCTTCGCCGAGCGCGGGTACTCGGCCTGCACCACTCAGGAGATCGCGCGAAGATCCGGAGTGAATGAGGCAACACTGTTCCGCCGCTACGGTGGCAAGGCAGCCCTGCTCAACAGGGCTCTCACGCACACGCTGGCTCGTTCGTCATTCGCCCGGCTAACGGTCACGGATGACGTGGTCGCCGACCTCGTCGCCATGGCTCGTGCCTACGCCGAGTCGGTTGAGCAGTACGGTGCCGCGATTCTCAGCCTCCTCACCGACGTATCGCGCCACCCCGAACTGCGCGACGCGATGGAGGCCCTCATGCCGAACATGCGCAGCGCAGCACAGGTGATCAAGGCGCATCAAGAGCAAGGGCGTATTGCTCCCGGCGATCCGATGCACATGGTGCTGACGCTGATCGCGCCCCTGATGGCGTCGGGGCTCTGGGACCGGGCCGGGTACGCCGTGACCGCGTGCGACAGCGACCTGGACGCCGCCGTCGCCGCCTTCCTCAACGGCCACCGCGGGAAGGGCGCGGCCGAAGAGGGGCACGCGTGAAATTTCGAAGGGTGCGCGGCGAGAGACCCCCACATCGCAAGCACTGGTCAGAACCCCACGGACCGAGTTGACCGTGGAGTGGGCCGTCCTGGTGAGTCCGAATAAGGAGTTGGCATCACAGGCTGCCCCACACCTCGAACGGGGTGCCCTGGCCTGGTCACCCAGTGGCGCCCCGGCCTGGAGCGGGTTCACCTTGCTGTGGAGGCCGGCCGGTGCGGCTGGATCCGTACTGGCGGACGCCGGGACGGCGGTCGCCCAGGCCGCTGGCTCAGCGGTCCGGGTGAGGCCAGTTGCTGCGGCGTGTAGCTGACGGCGCCGGGCTGAACCGCAGCCTCCAGCTCTGACAGTTCCTCGGCGGTCATTACGATCTCCGTGGCCCGCGGCGTTGTTGCCGAAGCTGGGTCCGAAGGGGGTCGAGGGCCGGCCGCGGGTGCCGGACCGGCAGGCGCTGTGCGGGATTCCTTTCGTCCTGCACACCGGCATCCAGTGAGAGTACCTGCCCCGGGAGCTGGGCTTCGGCTCGGGGATGACGTGCTGACGGCGTCTTGCGGCAAGGTCGAATTCACCTCTGCGCGTCGCCCCCATGGCCGGGGCCCTCCTTGAGGTAGCGCAGCAGGGCCCGGTCGGTGTCCTTCTCGGCAAGGTCTCGCACCGCGTCACAAACGGCGTCGGTGAGCACCGGCGTACCGACCCGCAGCACCTTCTGTGCGACGGTGGTAAGCCGGAGTTCGACGCCGCGGTGGTCGTGCGCGGGAGTGCTCGTGGTGATGAGGCCCCGATCCCGCAACCGGATCACCAGACGGCTTGTTGCGGATTGGCTCAGGCCGACCTGCGTGGCCAGGTCCCGGAGTTGCAGCGTCCGGGCCTCGGCCTCGCCGCTGTCCAGAGCCGTCAGTGCGCGAAACTCGCTGACGCCCAGACCGAGCCGCTGGTGAAGGCGCCGTTCGACGGTGGCGTCGATCCGGCGGTGGAGCCGGTCGAGCGCGCTCCAGCGTGTGATCAAGGATGCGTCTTCACTCATGATGGTTCCTTGGAGCGCCGAACAGGGTTCCGGACGGCCGACACCGGAACTCTGCGGTAAACGAAGGGAACCAGTTCATCGGACGGGAGCGCTGGTCGGCTGTTCGCCTCGGTGTGGGTCGCCCTTGGTCAGGAATGCCTCCCGAGGGTGCTGCACCGAGACCAGGGAGACGACGTCCCGGCCGTAGAGGGCGGCGGTGGCCCATACTGCGAACACGCGTACCTTGCGTTCCCACGACGGAACGGCGAGCACGTGATAGCCGCGGTGCATGAGCCAGGCTGGGAAGCCCTTGATGACAAGACGCCGATACTGGAAGATGCCCCTGCCCAGGCCGAGGGTGGCCACCACTCCCAGGCTGTGGTGAACGTAGTCCTTGGTGGGCCTTCCGCGCAGTGACGCCAGGATGTTCTTCGCAAGGCGTTTGCCCTGTCGTACCGCGTGCTGGGCGTTGGGGACCGTCCGCGCTCCCGGCTGACCTGCGGCAAGGTCGGGCACGGATGCGTCGTCGCCGGCGGCCCAGACGTCCGGCACCGCGTCCGTCTCCGTTCCGACGCGCAGGTCGGGCCGTGCGACGAGCAGTCCCCGTTCGTCCACTGGGAGATCCGTGTGGTTGTGCACCACGGGGTTCGCCGCGTTGCCTGCGGCCCACACGATCAGGCCGGAGTCGTACTCCGTCCCATCCGAGAGCACGACATGTCCGTCCTGGGCAGAGATGAGCTGGGTGTTGAGGTGCACCTGCGCACCTCGCTTCTGCAGGGACTGGACCACCCACTCGCCCGGCTGGTCAGTGACCTCGGGCAGGATCCGGCCCCGTGCCTCGACCAGGTGGAATTCGAGTTCCTGGGCACTGACCTCCGGGTAGTGCTTCAGCAGTGCGGCAGCCAGGGACAACGCTTCGCCGAAGCCCTCAACACCCGAGAAGCCCCCGCCTACGAAGGTGGCGGTCAGGAGCCTCTTGCGTTCGGGTCCCTTAGGCAGGGTCGCCGCCCGGTCGAACGAAGTCAGCAGCCGGTCACGGATGGCCACCGCCTCCTCGACGTGCTTCAGGCCGAAGGCCTGGTCGCTGATGCCCGGAATGGGAAAGGTGCGGGTGATCGCGCCTGCCGTGATGACAAGGATGTCGTAGGTCAGTTGGTAGTCCGGCCCGCTCTCCGGGCGTACCGTGACTGTGCGGTCACGGTTACGGATCTCTGTGACGGATCCCGCGATCAGGCGGGTGCGGTGCAGGTGCCGGCGGAGGGACACTGCGGCGTGGCGGGCTTCCACGGAGCCCGCCACGACCTCCGGCAGAAACGGCTGGTATGTCATGTAGGGACGCGGGTCGACGACGGTGACGTGCGCCTCGCCCCGGCGCAGCTTCTTCTCCAGGCCCCACGCGGTGTAGAAGCCCGCGTAGCCGCCGCCCACGATAAGGATCTCACGCACGGTGTCCTCAGTTCTTCTCGGCTTCACACCACTGACCGGTCAGAACCGCCTGCTGTGACACCGCCTTCACACGGCGTGCGAAAGTGTGCGCGCCCGGCTCCCTTGGGAGCCGGGCGCGCAGTCACTTCATGTGACTGGTGGGGCAGAGCCAGTACATGATGGCCTGGCGGCTGCCGTCGTCACGCCGACTGTGGCCTGTCCGTCACTGTGTGACTGGATCGAAGGCCCAGAGATCCACTGGGAGCCCGGGGGTGTATGTGTGGAGTGTCAACGGCTGGTTCTCGCCGTGAGCGTCCAAGTACAGACGCTCGTCGGGTGCGGTGTGGTTACTCAAGAACATCGTCGTCTCGTTGAACGTGGCACACCACAGATAGCCGTCGTCGTTGGGGCGGAAGGTATTCAGCGTGACCCTGTTGCCGTCCTGCGGCAGTGTCTGAGTCGCCGTCGCGTTGACGTACTTGCCGCCGTAGGCCAGGTAATAGCAGTGGTCATCGCCGGTTTTGTCCGCGTAGATCGTGATGAACCCTTCGTTTCCCTCCTCGGTGTCGTAGCGCACGTCCACCGAGGTGTCCTCTTCGGTGCGGCCGTCCGCCACGGTCATCATCAGGGGTGGGGTGGACTCCTTGAGGAGGATCTCGTCGACTCTCGTCGCCTCGGTGGCGGGGTCCTGGAGGAACCAACGCTGGGAGCCCGAGTTGTCGAAGTCGCGAGCCATCAGAGCCTCACCGCTGTTCAGAGAGGTGAGCAACTGGTGGCTGACCATGTTCTCCAGGATCCATGTGCCGTCGCCCTGGTCAACGGGGCGCCAGAGCTGGTCGGTCTCTTCGTTCGGGTTCAGTACGATCCGCGCGTCGCGGGCACCGTCCGGCTGTCCCAGGTAGCTGTTGCCGTCGACGGCGACCAGGCGGTAGTAGCCGGGGAACTCGGGTACCGCATCCAGGCTGAAGGTCTGCATCGGTACATCGGCCCGGTTGAGGGGCTCGTCGGTGACCTGGGAGGTGTAGCCGCCGTAGGTGGCCACGTTCGTGGTCTTGGCGTTGCGGAGCACAGCCCGTGCCGGCAGCTTCTTCACCGGTCGCGGCCTGTCGCTCGGGGGTTCCGGCAGGTTGCCGATCTCGAACAGGACGGGATAGTGGTCCGACCTGACTTCTTCGTCGACCCGGGCTATGCCGGTGGCCTGGGGCGCGTTGGCGCCGGACGGGGCGACCGCGTAGTCGAGGACTCTCGGCGTGGTGGTCAGCGGCTCCGCGGGCTCTGGATCCAAGGGGTCCGGAACATAGGGTTCAGGGTCCGGCACGGTCGGATGGGTCGGCTGCCCGAGGGACGGGGCCATCACCTGCCACTGTCCAGGTGCGTCCTGGGCGAGTCGGTCGTACAGGGAGTTCCGGGCGCCAGGATGTGGGAGGCGATTGTAGTCGCCGAGCGCCACCCAGGGCAGCGGCGTGTTGTTGGGGCCTGCGGTGGCCATCCGGGTCCAGATGTTGGCCAGCAGTTCGGGGGCGTCGTTGCCGGTCCCCGACCACCCGTGCACCGTGAAGTAGACGACGCCGTCGACGCGGACGCCGAGCGCGGGCCGGCTCGTGGCACCGTACCTGTCGGCGGTTCCCTGCACCACATAGACGTCGTCCTGGTCGACCGGCCTGGAGGTTGCGATGGCCAGGTTGACGCGGTTGACCCCAACGGTGGAGGTGTCCGTGTGCAGCCAGTACAGATATGCCGCCGGTCGGCTGCGCGTCCCGCTGATGCGGTACTGCCGGACCGGGGGGTATATGTGATTGCCCACGTAGTCGAGCCCTCGGCTGAACTGCGTCTGCTGGATGTCGTGCTCCTGTCCCAGCCATCTGTCGCCTGTTTCGCCTCCGGGCGGAGAGCCTGCTTCTTGCAGAAGCACGATGTCGGCCTGGTATCGCTCCATCATGCCGAGTACTCCCGCGTCGTACTTGGATTCGTACTCGCCGACGTCGTTGGTGGTGCCTGCGCCCTGCATGTTCCAAGTGATCACCTTGCGGCGGTTCTGTTCACGGGGGTCGATCTCGCCGCCGGTGTCGCGCAGGAACAACGAGTGCTGTTTACCGAGGTCGAGGGTTGCCACTCCCTGGCCCTGGAAGTCCAGCGTCTCCCGGCCGGTCCAGTCGGCAATCGCCTGGCCGTCCTGGCTCAGAGGCAGGAACTCGCCGGGGTGCGTGCCGTCGGAGCCGAACTGGAACGCGACACCGGGCCGCGTGCCGTACGGCGCGTACGGCTCGAAGGGCCCGTTCGGGGTGGTCTGCTTGATCAACGTGTTGTTGTAGAAAACGTTCTGCGGACCGGAGGAACCAGCCCATTTGCCGGCCTTGGGGCCGGCCGCCCACCAGACCGGGTACCAGGTCCCGTCGTCGATCTCGCCGCCTTCCCCGCCGCAGTTGGTCTGGCAGCTCGCCGAACGGTGGTCGTAGGGAATGCGTACCGTGTTCTGCTCGAACAGGTTGCTGTGTTCCCAACCGCCGTGCAGGTTCAGGTCCGAGTCGAGGTCGTTACGGAAGGCGACGTTTCCGCTGGCCGACCACTGGAAGGTGAAGTGGCGCAGGTTGCGGCTGAGGTTGTAGGCCCACAGCGAGTCCCAGACCCGGCTGCCGCGCAAGTAGCCGTTGCCGCCCTTGCCCTTGTTCCATGCACCGTCGAAGCTGTTGCGCTCGATCTGCAGGTTGCGCGCCACCTCGGTGACGATCGGGTGCGAGCCGGTCATCGTGGCCCTGAGCCCTCGCGCCCAGCTGTTGGCGGCCCACTTGAACACGATGCCGTGCATCGCGTACTCCGGGGCCATGTTGCCATAGTTGTTCTTGGCCTGGTCGGGGCTCAGAGAGTAGGTCTCCTGGCCGCCGATCTTGGGCAGGCCGTTCATGTCCTGAGTGAAGGCGAAGTCCTCGAACCCCACTCCTTCGACGGTCTTCAGCGGGGTGATCTTGCTGGGGTACGGATTGCCGCTGCCGTTCAGCGGTTCGGAGCCGTCCGATTCGGAGTTGACCGGCAGGTCCCATTCAAGCGGCTCGTCCAGCGTGATCGTCTTGGTGGTGGCGTCGATGTGGGTGACCCGGAACATCTGCTGACGCATGTGGAGCGCCTCGATCATGCTCGGGTCGGTGATGCCCTGCTGTGCGTAGAACTTCTTGCTGTTGGCCGCCCCCACCCAGACGTAGCCGCCCAGTTTGAACTTGTCCGTGTCGGCCTTCGGGTCCAGCCGCACCACGTTGGCGCCGCGGCGGCCCGAGAAGCCCGGAGCGTCGGGCAGTGAGGCCAGCTTGAAGCCGGAGACCCAGTGCTGGTTGACGCTGCCCTCGAAGAGGTCCTTACGACCGGGAAGCGGCGGGAGCACCTCCCATTCGTCCTGGTACCGTGCCGCCACATCCCGGGTCTGGACCCGGAACATCCCTCGTCCCGGCCATATCCAGCCGCCGTTGCCCATGTCGGGTGCGTTGCCGGCCGTCATGCTTTCCTGGTCCCAGCGGCCGTTGACCGTCTGGTCGTAGCGTGTGCTGAGGTCGGGGCGGAACACCACCTTCGTGCCCCCGTCGTCGGAGCCCATGCCCTTGATGGTCAGGAAGTTGGCGTCGACGTAGATCTGGCGGGATATGTCGACCCGCCCGTACGGCAACTCGATGAGTGAGAGCCGGTGGAAGTTCGCGTTCGGGGAGCACCTGCTCTTGACGTCGTCGATCGCCTTCTGCAGCCCGGCGGTGTCGTCGACGCCGTCGTCCCCGATCACCTTGTAGGTGGAGGCGAGTTCGTCCCTGGTGATGCGGCAGGAGGCATCGCTGGTCAGGTCCCCGCTGCCCGGAAGCTCCAGGCCGCCGCGATATCCCGTCCGCGACCAGTCGGGCAGGCCGGCGCGGGGGACGGTGCGGTTCGTCTGGCTCAGGTCCGGTCCGCTGGCTCCGGGTCCAGCCGTTGGCGCGGCCTGCGCGGGAGCGGTCATGGGTGCCGCGGGGGCAAGCGCCGACGCCGCGGGAGTGAATGCCGGAGTCAGGAGGGACAACAGCAGGCCGGGCAGAAGACTCGTCGCTGTTCGGCTGTGTTTCACGTAACCTCGATATGTAGCGTCATCGTTGTATCCGTGTCTGCGCGGGGGAAACGGGGGTGGCCCCTACACCCGGCGACCGTTGTCGGAGACTGGTGTGTCTTCGAGGCAGTGAGTCGCTGGGGAGGGGCCACTGGAGAGTGAGGCTCCGTGCGGTGCTGGGGAGCTGACAGCGCGGCCGCGTCCTCTCGTTCTCGCCAGAAGGCGATTGAGGTCGTCTGCGCCCGCGTCCGTCAAGGCTCACGTCCTCGTAGTCGGGCGGCTGCTTTGCTACGCGCTCCGTCCGGCTGCCTGAAGTCGGTCCCCTGGCCCCATCACCACTGCGGAGCCGGGGGCTTGGGCATGGCCGCGAAGTCGTAGACCTCCTTCCACAGGACGCCGTTCTGTCCCCCGCCCGTGCCGTTGATGACGTAGTAGAGATGGGTTCCGGCGATCACGGCCAGCGGGGTCTTGCCGTACGTGTTGGCGAAGGAGTTCTCTTCGTAGTACCCGCTCCACCCACCGTCCCGCGAAATGATGTAGCTGCCGATCGTGTTGTCGCGGTCCTCGGTCAGGCTGATCACGCCGTATCCGTTGCGGGAAAGCGCGACGGACGGACCGCTTCTGGTGTAGCCGGAGGTGCCCGAGGCGTACACCTTGAACGGGTTCGTCCACGTGGATGTCCCGTACCTCTGCCGCGACACGTAGATGTTGTTGTCGGTGCCGGTGAAGGCCAGCACGATCTGGTTCCAGGGTGCGGGGTCGTTTCCGGTGTCCACCTGGGCGGCCAGCGCCGGCGCGTCCTTGCTCAGCGCACCCGGAATCACGCGGGGCGAGGTGTAGGTGGCGGCCTCACCGTTGTAGTACGTCGTCCAGATGGCGTCGTTGGACTGGCTGTTCCAAGCGAGCATGAACGAGTTGTTGGGCAGCGCGGCCGCCCCCACGGGCAGGGTGGCGCTTGTTCGGGTGTCGTTGGGGATCTTGGTCGGGTCGGGCAGGTCGCCGGGCAGCTGGTAGCTCGAGTCGAGCTGGACGCGGTGCTGGTAGACGTGGCCTTCCGTACCAGTGTGGAAGATCCTGAAGTTCCCGCGGCCCCCGTCGTCGGTCCAGATCACCTTCGGCGGTGTCCAGGTCTGCGCGAACGTGCCGGCCCCCGCGGGCAGCCGGTAGGAAGGGCCGTTGTTCAACGCAATGTAGATGTAGTCGTTGCTGGCGCCGCGCCAGGCGTGCAGGATGTTGCCGCGCTCGTCGCGTGCCTCGCCCGGGGTGGACCTACTGGTGATCGCCCCGCCCCCATAGGTCACCGGCTTCCAGTCGCTGCCTTCGCCGGGAAACCCCCAGACCGCGGCCGAAGGGCCGTCGGCCGCGACCGAGGCTTCACCGGCCATAGCGGGCACAGCCGCTCCCGGGACCGCGGCGGACGCGGCTACGAGCGCCACTGCCGCCAACCGGAACCTCATCGATGTGTTGCGCACTCTTCCTCCGTAGGGCCTCGCGAACATGGATGGCCACCGCAGATCACAGCTGCTTACGTGCCACGAGTGCCGAGAACGGTGCCGAGCCCACGGCGGCGAGGCGGCCGCAGGCATCAGCACCTCCGTGACCTACCGGCCAGGGAAGTCACTCACTCACGCATCAGCGTCTGCTGCCCCCGTTGCCACGACGGTTGCTGATGGTCCGTCACAGTGTTGACAATGTAGGCATGTCGGTTGTGACGTGGTGGTCATCACATGGCCCCTTACCGGGGCTTGCGAGCCCCTCAGGGCGTGTCGGCCCTGGCCGGCTGGAGAGCCCGTCAGGCGGGGTCGAACCTGTCTGACGGGGGCAACGCCCTCCTCGGACGACCTCTACGGTTCGGTGCGGGACGGGCATGCGCCGGCCGGTCGGCGAGGACCGGCCCATGCCTGGTCACTGACCGATGGTCTCGCTGGCGTATTCCCACAAACGGTCCGCGGCCTGCGGGTCGAGAGCATGGGGGGCTACACCGCCCACGTGCTGCTCGTCGTCGGTGGCGACCGTTTCCGCCTGCTGATTGTCTTCGAAGTAGCGCCCGGTGACACCGTTGACCAGGGGTGACCCGGCCAGCAGCGCGGAGGTCGCGGCGCCCTGGGCCGGTGTTTTGTAGTAGGGCTGCTCGATAATCTTCCCGTCGTCGTCCATCGCACCCAGGGCCTTCATGGTCTCGTCATCGATGTGACGCTGGAGGTTGGTGCTGATCCAGCCGGGGTTGAGTGCGTTGGCGGTAATGCCGTCGGCGGCCCACCGGCGTGCGCCCACGGTGAACAGGACATCGGCGGTCTTGGACTGCGCGTAGGCCGCCCAGCGGTCGTACGGCCGACGTACGAAGTGCGGGTCCTCGAAGTCGAACGCCGCGTTGCGGTGCGCGCCTGAGCTTACGACGACGATGCGGGCGGCGCCGGCCGCGCGCAGGTTGGTGTGCAGTCCCAGGGCGAGTGCGAAGTGGCCGAGATAGTTGGTCGCCAGCTGGAGTTCCCAGCCCTCGGCGGTCACGTGCCGTTGCGGGAGGGCCATGATGCCGGCGTTGGCCACGAGGACATCGAGCGGCCCCTGCCATCCCCGGGTGAAGGCGGCCACCGAGGAGAGGTCTGCGAGGTCGAGCGCCTCCGCCCGCACCGCGCCCGGCCCGGGCATGGCGGCGAAGTCCCGGACGAGGGGTTCGGCCGTCGCGGGATCGCGGGTGGCGACGGTGACCTCCGCACCGGCGGCGGCCAGGGCCCGGACCGTCTCGACACCGATTCCGGAAGCACCGCCGGTGACGATCATGCGCCGGCCGGCCAGGTCTACTCCGTCGAGGACCTCGGTGGCGGTGGCGTGGGAATGGAAGGGAGTGGTGAGGCGAGTCGCGTGGTTCACGATCGGTTCTTTTCTGTTGGGCGGGCAATGCTCACGCAACCAAGATACGAAGACACTTTCGGAGTCTCTATAATGAACAGTCCAGAAAACTTGCTCAACCATCCAGAACGGAGTGTTGATGGATCCGCTGGAAGACGTCCTCGCACTTCTCGACACGCGAAGCCACCTGTCGTCGAGCCTGGTGGCCGGCGGCAGGTGGGCGGTGCACTTCGAGGCTCCGGATGGCGTGAAGTTCAACGCAGTCCGCCGCGGTTCCTGCCGCCTCGACGTGGAGGGCGCCGGTGAGCCGGTTCAGCTGGCCGAGGGAGATTGCTACCTTCTCACTCAGGCGCGCGCGTTCACGCTGTCGAGCGACGCCGAGGCGGTGCCGGTGGATGCCGGCCAGGTGTTTGCGGCCGCCGAGAACGGCGTCGCGCGTACCGGAGAGGGGGAGGACGTCCTCCTCGTCGGTGGTCGTTTCTCGTTTGGTGACCGGGCGCATGCTCTCCTGCTCGACACGCTTCCCCCGGTCATCCACATACCGGCCGGCTCCGAGGAAGCCGGCACCCTCCAGTGGGCGCTCGGACAGATCGACCAGGAGCTGCGGCAGCGCCCCATGGCGTCGACGCTGGTGGCACAGCATCTTGCGGTTGTCATGCTCGTCCACGTACTGCGCCTGTACTTCGCCCGCGCGCCGCAGGCCTTGTCCGGTTGGCCGGCCGGGCTCGCGGACCCGGTCGTGGCCACGGCTCTGACGTCGATGCACACCGCGCCCGGCCATCCCTGGACCGTTGCAGAGTTGGCGCGGACAGGCGCGGTCTCCCGTTCGACCCTGGCGGCGCGGTTCAAGGACACAGTCGGCCAGGGGCCACTGGACTACCTCACTCATTGGCGCATCGAACTGGCTTCCAAGCGCCTGCGCGGGGGTACCGACACACTGGCCACGATCGCGCGAGCCGTCGGTTACGGATCGGAGAGCGCTCTCAGCTCCGCTTTCAGACGGGTCACCGGCATCTCGCCGCGCGCGTACCGCAACGAGCACAGGTCAGCCCGGCTGTCAGGACAGTGAGGGGTTCTGGTTCCATCCCAGGTGGAGGACGGCCACGTCGTCGACCAGCCCTCCGTACGGTGCCGCCATCGACGTGGCGCCGGCCACCAGCGCGTCGACGAATTCCTGTGAGCCCAGGTGGGCGTGCCGGGTGGCCAGTCGAAGGAGGCCCTCCTCGCCGAGCCTCGCGGAGCGTTCGGTCCTTCCTTCGAAGAGGCCATCGGTGAAAAGGACGACGCTGTCGTGCGGCGCGAGTTCCATCTCAGTCACCGACCAGTCCCCCAGCCCCGGGAAGAGCCCCAGGGCCATCCCGGTCCGGGGCGGTTCGACCCATCGGACTTGTCCTGACCGCCGGTGGAGCATACCGGGATGCCCTGCGTTGACCACGGTGGCCGACGTTGCTTCGGGCGGGAACACGAGCGAAACAACCGTTGCGTACGTGTCGTCGTCCGACCGTTCTGCGGTCAGGATCCTTTCGAGGACTTCCAACTGTGCGAGCTGCGTCGTTCCGCACAGGACGGCCGTCCGCCAGGCGACCCGCAGCTGGACGGCCAGGGCTGCCTCCGCGGGTCCGTGCCCGGAAACGTCACCCAGAATGACGTGGACCCTCGAGTCCTCCGTCTGGACCACGTCGTAGAAGTCGCCGCTGAGGAGAGCGTGGGACCGGCCCGGCTCGTAGCGTGAGACCGCAGTGAAGCCGTCGCCCCGAAGCGTCGGCGCGGGCAGCAGGCCGCGCTCCAGCGAGATGCTGTCATAGGAAAGAACCGAGCCGGTCTCCACTCGGAACCGCTCCATGTGCTGTCGCTCCATCGCCAGCCGGACGGTCTGGCCGAGTGTCCTGCGGTCGGCACGTTCCGGGTCCGGGCGGCCGGGGCCTGGTCTCCAGACCGCAGCAGGCGGCATGGCCGATACGGCGTCGTGGGCGACGACCACCACCGGAACGTCTGAGGCGAGTTGCCGAACCCGGGCGGCGACCTCTGCCGGCTTTACTCCTGAGTGGGAGCGGCCCACGAGCACGCACATCGGCGCACGGCGCAGGGCCAGGAGAGGCGCCGCCTCGGCAGTCGTTCTGCACCAGATCCAGACATCGGCGAGCTCGCGCGGCAGCATGCGCCGGACAGCGGACGCCTCTTCCTCGTCCTCCGAAATCAGGAGCAGGGTGGAGCCGAGTCCACGAGGGCCGGGGAACCTCACGTCGCCGACTGAGAACACGCTCCTCATATCAAGGCTTCCGCGGTCGGACTGCGGTGGCGATGTCGCGGGTCCTCGCCCAGACAGTCGTCACGCCGAGCTCCTGGACACAGCGCACCGGCACCGCTGCGTGGCGCAGAATGGCCGGTATCCGTGGGTCGCCCGACAGGACCAGGCCGTAGAGCTCGCGCAGGTCGGCACGTATGGCGTCCTTGCCAAGACGGTGCAGCAACTGGGTACCGAACCCGCTGTTCTGCCAGGCGTCCTCCACGAGGAGTGCCGCCTCAGCATGGTCCCCATCCGGCATCAGGTGCGCCATGGCGATGAAACGGCTGGAGGTGTCCCGCACGGCCAGATGGACTGAACCCGGGCGGCCCAACAGTGTGTGCAGGTACAAGCGGGGATCCCCCATGGGCCGGTGGTAGCGGCGCCACAAGGTGTATGTGGAGCACCTGGTGTGCATGGAGGCAGCTCGCTCTACATCAGCGACCCCAATACGGACCATCCGGGCACTATCTCTCATTCCTGCATCTCCAAAGGGCCGGTTTCCAGCCGGTACGTCCCGGCCAGCCTCAAGACCGGATCACGGTTGAAGTTGTGACATCGAAGCGGTCACCCCGGCGACATGTCAGGAATCTTGTGGGTCAAACCTGTCACAGAACCCCACGCTGGCAGGTCAATGAAGCGGAAGCGGTCATCACAACCGTGGCGTTCAGTGGCAGACCCCCATCAATCCCACCTTTCGGCAGAGCACCGACCGAGGTGTCTGCGTGTGCTCACACCGCTGAGCGGCAGCACTCGGAGGAACGGAGACAGCAGGACATGCACCTCGAGACGTCCCCTGCGGACAGCACCTTGGACGAGGCCGTTTCTGTCTTCGTGGAGCTCCGTCCGCGGCTCTTCGGCATCGCGTACCGCGTGCTCGGCAGTGTGGTCGAAGCCGAGGACGTGGTACAGGAAGTCTGGCTACGGTGGCAGAAGACCGACCGTTCAGCGGTCAACAGTCCGATAGCGTTCCTGTCCAGCACCACGACCCGGCTGGCCCTCAACGTGGCGCAGTCGGCCCGGGTTCGCCGGGAAAGCTACATCGGTCCGTGGCTGCCCGAACCCGTCGACACGAGCAACGATCTCGAACTGGGTGCGGAACGTGAGGAAGACCTGGCGATCGCACTGCTCCTGGTACTGCAGAAGCTGACGCCCGTGGAACGGGCTGCTTACGTCCTGCGTGAGGCGTTCGACTACGCATACGCCGACATCGCAGAGATCCTCCAGGTGAGCCTGGTCAAC
Source organism: Streptomyces sp. NPDC058985 (assembly GCF_042740985.1). Classification (NCBI taxonomy): domain Bacteria; kingdom Bacillati; phylum Actinomycetota; class Actinomycetes; order Kitasatosporales; family Streptomycetaceae; genus Streptomyces; species Streptomyces sp. NPDC058985. Next base: position 95,523 of record NZ_JBHYJX010000010.1, read on the forward strand.
GTCCGGAAGATCGTGAGCAGAGCCCGCAAGCATCTTTGTGCGGATCAGCAGGCGACCGTCGGAGCGGAGGAGCACCGGCAGCTCCTCGACGCCTTCCTGTCGGCGGCCCGGACAGGAAACACCGCCCGGCTGGAGGCCGTTCTCATACCTGAGGCCGTCAGGACGTCCGAGGGCGGCGGCAGATCTCGCGCTGCCGGTAGGCGCGCCCGCAGAACCCTGAGTCCGAACGGAGCTGCCGGGTTCGCCGGCTCGTGTTCCCACCCCGTGGCAGCCGCCACAGTCTGAGACACGTGCACGGCCACGCGGGGAGCAGTCGGACCGCCCGCCGGGAGGAAATCCGTCGGGCGGTCGAGCCACTGGCAACGCGTGCGGTTCACGGGTTTGCAGTAGAGGGCTGGTTCCAGGAACGGAGCTTGTCAGGGTTGAGGACGACCCATACCTGTACGACTCGGTGAGCAGCGATGTCAAGACTGATGACGGCGACCACTTGTTGGTCGTAGCGCATCACGAGACCGGTCCGTCCGTTGACCGACTGGGACCGTAGGGTTGTACGTGAGCCAGAGTCCAGCAACCCCAGGAGGCAGCGGGCGACCCGCTCCGTGCCGTGTACCGGCTTGATCATTGCCCGGATCTTGCCACCGCCGTCGAAGAACGCCGTTACATCGGGCGCCATCAGTGACGCCAGGAGCGCCTCGTCCTGCGTCACACAAGCCCGGCGTATCCTAACGGCCACTGCGTCGTGTTCCGCGGCGGTCGTGGGCCGCGCACGGCGGGCACGCAGACTGTCCCGAGCCCGCAGGGTCAGTTCGGCAACCTCGGGCTCCGACTGCCCCACGACGTCGGCAACTGTGCCCGGTTCCATACCGAAGACGCCGTTGAGCACGAACGCCGCCCGCTCTTGCGGGGAGAGGGAGTCCAGCGCATTGAGCAGTACCTCACTGATCTCCTCCTCCAGTGCGCTCGGCTCCGCGGTCCCGGCCGTCCGGCCGCCTCCCGCAGAGGCCGAGCGCTCCGGCATGGCCAACCGTGCCAGGCAGATGCCACCGGCCGCCTTCGCCAGCCATGCTCGCGGAGCGACGATGCCCGCCCGCTCGGCATCGGACAGCTGGTACCACTGCCGGTAGGTCTCGTCGATCACGCTCTCGGCCGCACTACTGCTGCCCAGCATCCAGTACGCGACATCCAGCAGGTGCTTCCGCTCATCGAGCAACTCGGAAATCGGCACCGCATCATCGGAATGGTCCATGCGGCTTCCCTCCTCTCGCCCCGGCATCGCGTCACACGGCCCGAGCGGCAGTCATTCAGACGGTCTGGTTCAAATGTGCTGCGGTCTACAGAGTTCCCCCTAGGCACGACGGCAGCATGCATTGTCTCCTCCATCCGACATACGGAACTGCCAGAGTGCCATCGCTCCAGTGAGGAATAACTCGTCACAGTATGGGTTCACGTCGCACTCGCCTCCTCTGTCGGCTCGACAGCTAGACCGGGCGGACGGAGATGTTGTGACATCGCTGTTCCGGCGCGGGGTGAGCCTGCCTTACACCTCTTCGTCGCCCCGGGCTCACGAGCTTGCGCAGCTCTGTGCTATTCCTCGGACCGGTGCCGTAGCCACTCCGCTCGACATCCGATCCCCTGGCCGAGGCCGGTCACCAGCCAGGGTCTCCTCCTTCGAGCCAGCACGGGCTGAAGCTGATCGCGGACCTCACGCGGGACGGCGCCCACCTCAGCCACCACGAACCATGCCTTGCCTCGGCGCGCTCCGGCGGCCTCCACTCCCAGCCGGCTGAGTGAGGGCAAGGGCGCTGCTCCACCAGCTGGCTGCAGCCTGCCGGTCGTCGCTTCGGCGGAACCTGTCACAGATCCCACGGCTGCCCTGTCAGTTCCTCGGTGGTGTGCGTGGCGCCTACGCGCACCTGTTCAGCGAGGAAGGGAAACAGACATGTCAACGGCACGCGATCACGGCGATGTCTACGCAGACCCGGCCGGCGCCAGCGTCTCCCTGGCCGCCGAGGCTGCCCTGCTCGAGGCCCGCCTAAGCATGCTGAGCGACGCCCTCCACGAGGTGGATACGCGTATCAGGGTGGTAAAGGACAGCCTGCACAAACTGCGTCATTCGGCTCCCGGTGCGGACGGTAGGGAGCGCATGCATTCGTAGTGCATCACTCGTCTCGTGCCTGCCGGTACCGCGGGCACAAGCCTGTACTCAGCCTGCTGTGCAGCAGGATGGCATTTCCGGGTTTCGGGACTCGCAGCAACAGCTCCGATGCCTGGGCGGAACGCGGCGGGGAAGCCATAGGTGAGCGGAAGACATCGCCGCCAGGCACCGCCAGGCGTACGACGCCGGACTCACCATCGGTCGAGGGCCGACCGCGGTGGTTCAAGCACTGGGCCGTCCTCAGCATTCCGCCCAGGTCACGAGCCGACGAAGGAGACCGTCTCTTCAAGCCGCGCCCGGCCCGTACGTGGGTGGCTGATCGTCAGGTCCTCGTATCCGATGGACATTCCGCAGAAGAGGAGGAGCTCGTCCGGAGGCGAAAGGATCTCCGCGACGGACGTGCGGTACTTCGCCCACGCCATCTGCGCACAACTGTGCAGCCCTTCGGCGCGCAGCAGCAGCATGACGGTCTGCAGGAACATCCCGACGTCGGACCACTGGGCAGGTCCGAGATCGCGGTCGATGTAGCAGAACAGGGCGACAGGGGCGCCAAAGCACTCCCAGTTCGCGGTGGCGGCCCTCTGGCGGGCCTCCCAGTCCTCGCGCGCGATCCCGAGTGAGCCGTAGCGCTGGGCGCCGAACTCGGACCGCCGCTCACGATACGGGGACTTCAGGGTGGCCGGATACTGCACGTACTCCGGCTCGTCCCACGGTTCGCCTGCGGCTATGCGCTCGCGCACGTGCTTCTTCAGTTCGGACAAGGGCTCGCCTGTCAGCACATAGGCATGCCATGGCTGGAGGTTCGACGCGGACGGCGTCCAGGCGGCGGCGGACACGACGCGCTGGAGCGCCTCCCTCGGAACTTCACGGTCGGTGAAACCGCGCACTGCTCGTCGGCTGGTGACCGCTTCATAGACGTCCAAGATCGCCTACTCCCTACATTGTTGGCAAACCGAGGCACTCACGGCACGGGCGACCGTACCAGCCGAAGACACTGTGCGTGTACTTACCACCAAGGTATTCACACTATTTGAGCCATCATGCAGAAGGCCCCCTCCGGACGCGTGAACGGCGCCTGAAGGGGGCTCTGAAACCTTGCTGGTGGTCAGCCCTTGGAGAAGCGGCCCGCCTGGGCAAGGATCAGTTCACGGTCGTCGACCGGCGGATAGATCCACAGTGTGTTGATGTTCTCCTTGAGCGTCTTCGCCTCGGGGCCGGTCGCCACCACCTGGCGGTCCCAGCCGGCCGTGGTCAGGGCGCCGGCAGGACCGAGGTCCAGACAGTTGGAGTAGGGGTCCGGGGTAAAAGGAATCGGAGTGCTGCCGAGCAGTTCGGCCACGACGTTGTGTCCCGCGTACTTCCCCATCGGCAGGGCATGCTGGCAGCTCTGGACCGTGCTTCGGCCCTCGTCTGCCGGGCCGCGCGCCGTGTCGCCGGCGGCGTAGACGTCGTCGACGCCGGTCACCCGCAGGTACTCGTCCACGGTCAGCCGGCCCCACCGGTCACGCTCGCCGGGGATCTGCGACGTAAGCGGGCTGGCAGCCATGCCCGCCGTCCATACGACGGTCGCTGCCTGGATCACTTCACCGTCCGACAGTGTGACGCCCTCCGTCGTGACCGATGCCACGGTCCGCTCCAGCCGCCGTTCGATCTTCAGCTCGTCGATGACGCTGTCAATCTGCGGACGGGGACCGGGACCGAGCTCAGGACCGACGACGTCGGCCCGGTCGACGAGCACGACGCGGACGCCCTCCGCAGGATCGCTCTGGGCGTCGGAGACGGTACGCAGGCGCTCGACCAGGGCGGTGGCGATCTCCAGACCGGTGAACCCGGCTCCGACCACGACGGCCGTGTACTGGCCCGGTGAGGAGGTGCGTTCGGGCAGCCGCCGCAGATGGGCATCGAGCCGTGCCGCCGCGGGCAGGGTGTCGACGTCGAAGACCTCTTGAGAGCCGGGGAAGTCGGGACGTACCAGCTGACTGCCGCTGGCCAGAACGAGCCGTTCGTATGGCAGGTCGAGGTTCTCACCCGTCCGGTCGACGGCTCGGACAGTGTGCGCTTCCGTGTCGATGCCGGTCACCGTCGCCGCCACCCGGCGCACACCGATCGGCCCGAGGACGCGGTCCAGCGGCACGCGCATCGTCTCCGGAGCGTCCTCGTACAGACGGGGACGGACGACGAGGTCGTCACCACCGTTCACCAGCGTCACCCGCACTTGCTCACCGGCCTCACCGGCCTCGCGGGCGGCTCGCACGGCGCCCGCTGCGCTCCACACGCCGGCGAAGCCTCCGCCGATGATCACGATGTCTTTCATATACATCTCCCTCAAGAACCGAGTGATGAACAGCACGCTGGGCGCCCGACGATGAACCGGGGCGCTGGTCGAAGTGGCGATCGCCTGACCGGACGCAATTTCTGGATAGTAGATATCCAGGATCTTCAACGTCAAGATTTCTGTGCTGCGCCGCCGGTGGAACGCTCTGAAACCCGGACATGTAGTGTCCGTAATATGCGAATGGCCAAAGGGGTCGAGTGGGCCCTGCACACGCTTCTCAACCTGGACATGATCGGCGGGGGGCCCGCAGGCAGCGCGCAACTCGCTGCAGCGCACGACCTTTCCGCCTCTTACCTCAACAAGCAGTTGCAGCAGTTGACGCGTGCCGGACTTCTGAGCTCCGTCCCGGGGCCACGGGGAGGCTTCAGGCTGGCCAAACCGCTCGAGGACATCACGTTGCTCGACGTGGTGGAAGCCATCGAGGGCACGGCGCGTGCCTTCAACTGCACCGAGATCCGGTCCTGCGGACGGATCGGCGCACTGTCACCGCCGCCCACGGGAACATGCGCTGTGAACGCGGCGATGCGGCGCGCTGAGCAGGCGTGGCACCAGGCCCTGGCCGCCCAAACCCTCGCCGAGATCAGAGCCGAACTGGTCAGCATCCCGCAGACCCGTCACGTCGTCCGGTCCGCCTTCGACTGAGCCGCACTCTCCGGTCCGGTGCACGGCCGCATGACTCAAGCGCGGACGGACGCACCCCAGTGCGCTTCCAGAGCCGCCGCCACCTCAGCCGGCCGCTGGAGCACGGTCCAGTGGTTGCAGTCCAGTTCGATGACCTTGGCCGCATGCAGAGCGTCACCCAGCTTCCGGCCGAACTCGGCCTGGCACGCTGGATCAAGCGCACCCCAGAACACCATGCACGGCGCCGACACCTGGGAGAGTCCAGGTTCCCACTCCGCCCCCACAGTCAGGGCGGAACGGTAGAGCTTGAGGATGCTGTCCTTCATCGGGGCATCGACCCGGACAGCTGTCCTGGCCGCCGGTCCGGCGGGCACGTCGAAGCCTTCCGTCAGATCGCGCGCGAAGGACGCTGCCTCCAGTCGATCCATGTATCGACCGCCTTCAACCGGGTCCTGCCAGATCCTGGCGAGCGGATGCCAGACGTACTCGGAGCTGACAGGGCCGTTCCCTCCGGCCCAGGTGCGGACCAGATCCGGCCGCACCGAGGCCACACGGGCGGTGAGAATGCATCCCCAGTCGTGGCCGACCAGGTCGACCGGCTCACCGATTCGCTCCAGCCGCTCGACGAGCCAGTCGACATACTCCTCCTTGCTGGAGCCGAATCCGGCCGGTCTCGGCGCGCCGAAGCCGGGCAGGTCCCATGCCTCGACATCACTCCGGGACAAATACTGACGAACGGGGTCCCACAGATGGTGGGTGTCGGGTACGCCATGGATGAGAACTGCGGGCATGGGGACGAGTTCCTTCGTGGAGGAAGAACCACGGAAGCATCATGCAACCATGTGGCGGAGCGTCGCACTTGACCGTACAGCGAGAGGCAACACTTTGTCACACTGTGATGTAAGTGGGTGGCGGCCTTGAACCATGGTCCGACGTCACATGGATCAGGGCGTCCGGTGCAGCAACCCTGATGGTCCGAGCAGCCGACCGCACAATCAGGAGTCTGTGATGAAGGAAGTGACCGTGACAGGCATGCGAGGAAAACTCGCCGTCGTCACCGGAGCAAGCGACGGGGTCGGCCTGGGGCTTGCCACGCGGCTCGCGGCCGCCGGCGCCGAACTGATCCTTCCGGTGCGCAACGAGGCCAAGGGTGCCGCGGCTGTCGCCCGTATCCGTGCGGCGGAGCCGGCCGCCAAGGTCACCACCCGTGCCCTCGACCTGGCTTCCCTGGCCTCTGTTGAGAAACTGGCCGCCGTGCTGGAGGCTGAGGGAAGGGCCATCCATCTCCTGGTCAACAACGCCGGGGTGATGGCCCCGCCGACCAGGCATACGACGGCGGACGGATATGAGCTGCAGTTCGGCACCAACCACCTGGGGCACATGGCGCTCACGGGACGGCTGTTGCCACTGCTGCGGGCCGGAGAAGCCCGTGTGACCACTGTGACCAGCAGCGCCGCGCGTAGCGGCAAGCCGGTCTGGGACGACCTCCAGAGCAGCCGTCGGTACTCTCCGGTGCGCGCGTACAGTCTCTCCAAACTGGCCAATCTGCTGTTCGCACTGGAACTGGACCGACGCAGCACGGCGGGCGAATGGGGCATCGTCAGCAACGCCGCGCATCCCGGCACGACGCTGACCAATCTCTACGCCTCCGGGCCCAGCCTGGGCAGGGCCCGGCCCGCGCCGCACGAGGCTGTGGTGAAACGGCTCGCGCGCTGGGGCTTGTTCGTGCAGTCCGTGGACAAGGGACTGCTTCCGATCCTCCACGCGGCCACGAGTCCGGGAGCAGGCGGCGGGCAGTTGTACGGCCCCGACGGTCTGGGCCAGTTCACTGGAGGCCCCACCCGGCTCGCGATCTACAGATCAGCCCGCAGCGAGGCGACCGCGGCCCGGCTCTGGCAGGTCTCCGAACGGCTCACGGGCGTCGCGTTCCCTGCCGTCTGATACGGCCAGGACGAAAAGGACTTCGGACAGTGGACACAGGAGACCGTGCCGCACTGGCGGCGTTTCTCAGAGCCCGTCGCGACGCCCTCCAGCCGGAGGACGTCGGCCTGCCCCGGGGACGCCGACGGCGCACCGGAGGCCTGCGCCGCGAGGAGGTGGCGGCGCTGTGCGACATGTCGGCGGACTACTACAGCAGGCTGGAGCAACCGAGAGGGCCGCATCCGTCCGAACAGATGCTGGCCGCGATCGCACGCGGCATGCGCCTCTCCCTGGAGGAGCGGGATCACCTGTTCCGGCTCGGCGGGCACGTTGCTCCACGCAGGATCCGGCGCGCCGACCACATCAATCCCGGCATGATGCGCATCCTCGAGCGGCTGGAGGACACCCCCGCACAAGTGGTCAACCACCTCGGCGAAACGCTCAGGCAGACCCGGACGGCGGTGGCTCTGCTGGGGGACGAGCGGGCTTTCACCGGCTGGAACCGCAGCCTGCACTATCGCTGGTTCACCCAGCCCGCATCACGGCTGATCCGCCCCGAGAGCGACCGTGCGGAGCACAGCCGTCTCCTGGTCGCGGATCTGCATGGCGCGTACGCGCGTGACGGCAGGGACTCACGCGCGGGGGAACTCGTCGAGGAGCTGCGGACCGCCAGTGCCGAGTTCGCGGCCCTGTGGGACGGGCATCCGGTGTTGGGTTCTTCCTGTGCTCCGAAGCGTTTCCAGCACCCGCAGGTCGGCTTGCTCGAACTGCACTGTCAGACGTTGGTCGACCCCGATCAGGCGCAGCGGCTGCTGGTCTTCACCGCGGTACCCGGCACGGAGAGCCACGTGAATCTCCGGCTGCTGTCGGTGCTTGGAGAAGATGCGCGCCCCTGAGGCTGAAGCAGCACTGGGCACTGGGCGCCTGCCCGCTCGGTCCGTGTGGTGCCCGCCTCGGTCAGCACCTCGACGTGCTGACCGAGGCTGGCCTGCCGGAGAGGCCGCGCTCAGCCCTGCCCGCTGTCACACATCCGCCGTCTGCTCGGTCAGGAGGAGGTAACCACTACTCGGCCAGGAGGACGTCATGGAACCGCGTCTCAACTTCTTCGGCAACCCCTTCGCGGGCAAGGTGCTGAAGCACATCAACTCGGCGGCCAAGGTCGCCTCGGATTCGGGCGTGCCCACGGCGACGCAGGAACTCGTGAAGATCCGCGCCAGCCAGATCAACGGCTGCGGCTTCTGCACCGACATGCACACCAAGGACGCCGCTGCGGCCGGTGAGACGCAGCAGCGGCTGAACCTGGTCGCTGCATGGCGGGAGGCCACGGTCTTCACCGACGCTGAGCGTGCCGCGCTGGAACTGTCCGAGCAGGGCACCCGTATCGCAGATGCGGCCGGCGGTGTCACGGACGAGGCCTGGGCGAACGCGGCCAAGTACTACGACGAGGACCAGCTCATCGCGCTCCTCTCGCTCATCGCCATCATCAACGCATACAACCGCATCAACGTGATCAACCAGCAGCCCGCCGGCAGCTACCAGCCCGGTCAGTTCGGCTGACGAAGCCGTCCGGCCCGCCCGGACACAGACGGTCCGTCTCCACGTCACCCCGGCCTCCGGCGAGGAGACGGACTCGCAACACCGTGTGTGACATGCCACCGTTGCGTGGGCCGGAACCGATGCCAGAGGCCTGTACATTGTTCGATGCATCATGAACATCGAATAACGTTGGGATGGCCAGGCCCCGTTGCGGGATCTGTGACTGGCGACCGGTTCCGGGTCGGTGTGACGGCAGCGAGCCGAGGGAGCAGCCACCTGTAGGGCACGCGCCCCGCCGGTCGGCGGGCGAACGGCAGGTCGCGCCAGACGGTCCGGTCCGAGGACGGCCTTCCCTCACCTCTCTCCACAACCCAAGGATCCGCACCACCATGCAGGCAACCGCACACATCGGCGTGACCGGGCTCGGCGTGATGGGCCGCAACTTGGCCCGCAACTTCGCCCGCCACGGCTACACCGTCGCTGTCCACAATCGTTCTGCGTTCCGTACCCGGGCGCTCACCGAGGAGTTCGGTCACGAGGGGGCCTTCGTCCCCGCGCGGACCGCCGAGGAGTTCGTCGCGGCACTGGAGCGGCCCCGCCGGCTGATAATCATGGTGCAGGCGGGGGCGGCCACCGACGCTGTCATCGAGGAGTTCGCCCCTCTCCTGGAACCGGGAGACATGATCGTCGACGGGGGCAACGCCCACTTCGCGGACACTCGCCGTCGTGAGGCCGTCCTCAAGGAGCGCGGTATCCACTTCGTCGGCACCGGAATCTCCGGTGGCGAAGAAGGCGCGCTCAACGGCCCGTCGATCATGGTCGGCGGCTCCGCGGAGGCGTATGCCGTCCTCGGTCCGATGCTGGAGGACATCAGCGCGAAGGTCGACGGCGAGCCGTGCTGTGCGCACATCGGCAGCGACGGCGCCGGGCACTTCGTGAAGATGGTGCACAACGGCATCGAATACGCCGACATGCAGTTGCTCGCCGAGGCCTACGACCTGCTGCGACAGGTCGCCGGCTACTCCCCCGGCGAGATCGCGGACGTTTTCCGCACCTGGAACAGCGGACGGCTCGACTCCTACCTGGTCCAGATCAGCGCGGAGGTCCTCGCTCACACCGACGCGCACACCGGCGGTCCGTTCGTGGACGTGGTCGCCGACGCGGCGGGCCAGAAGGGCACCGGCCGCTGGACCGTGCAGACAGCGCTGGACCTGGCCGCGCCGGTGACGGCCATCGCACAGGCCACCTTCGCCCGGGCCGCTTCCGGACGCCGCGCCCTGCGCGCGGCCTACCGCGGACTGCCGGGCGGCGTCACGGTACCGCTGAGTGGTACGGAGGCGGCCAGGTTCGCCTCCCGGGTCGAGAGTGCCCTGTACGCGTCGAAGGTCATCGCCTACGACCAGGGCTGGACGATGATCCAGAGCGCGGCCGCCGAGTACGGCTGGGACATCGACCTCGCGACAGTCGCCCGGATCTGGCGTGACGGCTGCATCATCCGTGCCGCGTTCCTCGACCGTGTCCGCGCCGCGTACACCGCCGACCCGGCCATGAGCAGCCTGCTCGTCGAGAAGGGCTTCGCCGAGGAGATTGCCCAGGCGCAGGTGCCGTGGCGCGAGACCATCGCGTCCGCCACCCGTCGTGGCATCCCCGTCCCGGCCTTCTCAGCGGCCCTGGCCTCGTACGACACCCTGCGGGCAGAGCACCTGCCGACCGCACTCATCCAGGGGCAGCGCGACTTCTTCGGTGCGCATACCTACGGACGCGTCGACCGCTCCGGCACGTTCCACACCCACTGGGGGGAGTCCGAGCGTCCGGAGACCCGGACCGGTGAGTCGCCCACAGGAAAGGAAGGCTAGCCATGTCCTATCCGGAACAGGTCTACCGGGGCGACGACGGCGAGGTCAGCGCCGGTTTCCGGCCTGCGGGCACCGGGCCGGACGTGGGTGAGACGGGCAAGGACGCAATCCACTACCTGGCGACCACGACCACCACCCGCGGCGAGTTCGGCCTCTACCGGGTCGAGATGAGCGCGAAGGCCGGCGGCCCCAGGACCCACTTCCACAAGACCATCTCGGAGTCCTTCTACATCCTGGAGGGCACCGTCCGCCTCTACGACGGCGAGCGGTGGGTCGACGCGGGCAAGGGCGACTTCCTGCATGTACCGCAGGGCGGGCTGCATGCGTTCCGCAACGACTCCGACGCCCCGGCCGAGATGCTGCTGCTCTTCACTCCCGGCGCGCCCCGCGAGGAGTACTTCGAGCAGGTGTCGCAGCTGGCCCACGCCTCGGACGAGGAACGCTCGAGGTTCTTCGACAAGCACGACTCGTACTTCGTGGACTGACCCGGCCGCCTGCAGAAGGGATTTCATCGTGCCGCACGACCTTCCAGCCGTCCTGGATGCCGGCCCCTCGGACGGGGTGGATCCCGACGAGTTCGTCAGGGCCGCCATGCGGTGGCACTTCGACCCCGAGACCGGTTCCCCGTACTGGCTGAGCCGGGCCGGACGGCTCGGCTTCGACCCGCGTCAGGACGTCCGCGGGGTGGACGACCTGGCGCTCTTCCCCGACCTGACGGACGAGCTGCGGAACGTGCGGGTGACGGACCTGGTCCCCCGGGGCTACGGGCCCGGGGCCCGTGTCCTCAACGTATTCGACAGCGGTGGAACGACCGGCGCCCCCAAACGAGTAGTTCAGCTCGAGGACTGGATGCGGCACAGCTCCGAGCAGGTGGACCGCCGGCTGAGGGCGCACGGTCTGCCCGTCGGTGCCCACTGGCTGACCGTCGCGCCCACCGGCCCGCACCTGGTGGGCGACGTGCTGCAGCGCGCGGCAGCCGGTCTCGGGGCCCCGGGACTGAGCATCGACATGGACCCCCGGTGGGTGAGGGGACTCGTCGCTGCGGGCCGGGCCGACGAGGCCGAGGCCTACACCGACCACCTCGTCGAGCAGTGCCGGCGCATCCTGCTCACCCAGGACATCGGCGTCCTCGCGGCCACCACCCCGCTTCTGGAGCGGTTTGCCCGCGAGGACGACCTGGTGGAGGTGATCAACAGCAAGGTCGACGCGATCGTCTGGGGCGGTACGCACATGGATCCCGACACCCGCGATCTGCTGAGCACCGAGGTCTTCCCGGACGTGCGGCTGATCGGCATGTACGGCAACACGATGATGCTCACCGCGCTGATCGAGCGGGTCGGCCTGTCGGCGTCCGACCCTTGTGTCTTCGACCCGGTCTCGCCATATGTCTTCCTGTCGGTCCTGGACCCGGTCACCGGGGAGAAGGTGGAGGTCGGCGAGCGGGGGCAGGTCGTGGTCAGCCATGTCAGCAAGTCGATGCTCGTACCCAACAACGCCGAGCGGGACCTCGCGCTGCGGGTCCGGCCGGTCGAGGGGCACGCGGGCGACGCCGTCGCGGACGTCGCCCCGGTGCCGAAGGTTGGGGGCGAAGCGGTGATTGAGGGCGTGTACTGATGGCGGGCCTGCCGGACGGCTGTGTGCCGCACCTGGACGCGCTGGGTCCCCGGGGCGCCTACCGGACCCGCGTTCCTCAGGCGGTGACGGATGTGACGGGCGCCGAGGTGGCACGGCTGAGTCTGGTGCCCCCGGTGTTCGTCACACGGGCTCTGGCCGCCCTGCGCAGGGCCAAGCCGGTTCCGGCCGCCGGCCTCGACGCGATGCTGGCCGCGGCGGCCCACGCGTTCGCCTCGGACACGGCAGGCGGTCTGGGCGTGCGGGAGTACGAGTCACTCGTGAGCCGCACCTCGGGCACCCCGCTGCCGGTGGTGCGGGCTTCGACAGAGGGGACGGCGCGATTCGTGCGCCGGGCCCGTTCGTCCGCCGAGCAGGGCAGGCCGGTGGGTGCTGTCACCGATCGCCGCGATGCGGCCGTCCGCCAGGGCGGCGCCGTCTGGGCGCGGCGCGGGGACGTGTTCGCCGTGAACGCATCCGGTAACCATCCTGGCGTCCACCGGCTGTGGCTGGAGGCGCTGGCGCTGGGCTACCGTGTCGCCGTCCGCCCGTCCCGGCGGGAGCCGTTCACCCCGCACCGGCTGGTCGCGGCCCTGCGCGGGGCCGGTATGCCCGACGACCGGCTCGTGCTGCTGCCCACCGACCACGCCGGCGCCGATGCCCTGGTGCGCGGTGCCGACCGCGCCGTGGTGTACGGCGGCGACGACGTCGTGGCCCGGTACGCGCACGACCCGCGAGTCCTTCCGCAGGGGCCGGGCCGGACCAAGATCCTGATCACCGCGGACACGGACTGGCGCGAGTATCTGGACGTGATCGTCGCTTCGGTCGCCGACGAGGGCGGCACCGCGTGCGTCAACGCCACCGCGGTGCTTGTCGAGGGCGACCCCGTGCCGCTGGCCAAGGCCCTCGCGGCCCGTCTGTCCGCGCTGCCCGGCCTGCCTCCGCAGGACGAGCGTGCGGTACTTCCCGTGCAGCCGCTGGAGCGGGCCCGTGCCCTGAGCTCCCACCTGCGTGCCGTGGCCGAGGGGACGCAGGCGCTGCTGGGTGGGGAGGGAATCGCCGAGGACCTCGGGGACGGCAGCGCTGTGCTCCGGCCGGCCGTCCACCTGGTCTCCCGTGCGGATGCCGTACAGCTGCGGACCGAACTGCCCTTCCCCTGTGTGTGGGTGGCTCCGTGGAGCCGGGCGGACGGCATCGCTCCGCTGCGTGACACGCTGGTCCTGTCGGCCCTGACCAGTGACGGCACGCTGGTCGACAAGCTGCTGGCCGAACCCACCATCGCCAACGTGTATCTCGGCGGGTATCCGACCTACTGGATGGCACCGGGGGTACCTCACGACGGCTATCTGTCCGACTTCCTGATGCGCGGCAAGGCCGTCATAGGCTCCCTGTGACGGCCCTGCCGGGCGGTTTCAGTGCGGCATCAGCAGCATGACGGCTGTCCCCAGGGCCATCGATCCCTCCCAGAAGTGGGCGTAGGGATGCCGTGTCCCCGAGGCACCGGTGCCGTGCATCCCAGGGGGCCTCGGGGTGCGCAGCGCCGGCATGTCCCGGGTCAGTGACCACAGCGCGTACGCCAGCAGGAACAGGGCCAGCGTCGCGGCGACGGCGTCGCCGGCCGTCGTCTCCTCGGCGTGGTGGCCCGAACCGGCGGCGTGGTGTGCCGCCGAGAGCCCGCCGGCGAGTGTCTCGTGCGACGAAGCCGCCATGGAGTGGGACATCCACGCCATCGCTGCCATGCCGGCCGCGTGGGGCAGCCGTCTGGCGATCGTGCCCGGTCGGGAGTCCCGCGCGGACAGCAGGAACCACAGGGCGGCCGCCGCGAAGAAGGCTGTTTGCGGCGGCTCCGGGAGGACACGTCCCCAGCTCCACGGCATCACCGCCATGGCCAGGGCCATGGCGGTGTGCAGAAGGTGGTCGAGGCGCTCGCGCCACGCCGAGCCCTTGGACAGCACGGTCCGCCGCAGGCCATGGACCGCGGCGGCGGCGAACAGGACGCTCAGCATCCCGTACACGGTGTCAATGGCACTCATGACCTTCGCGCCTCACGCAGCCTGTACGGGCAGCCTCGCGCGTCAGGCGGCGGGCCGGGGGGCGCGCAGGTGTGTGCGCTGCGCCAGCTCCTCCTCGCTGACCAGCTCCAGCATGGGCTTGCCGGGCGCACACATCATGGTCACCACGAACCGGGTCCGCGCGTCCGTCAGCGCGTTGCCGTCCTGGTAGTGGATGACGTCGCCGCCGGGCTCCCAGAACGTGCCTCCGGCTTCGACGACGCGCTCGGGCTCGCCTTCCAGCTCGAAGCGGACCGCGCCCTCGATGACGTAGCCGAAGGCCGGGCCGGAGTGGCGGTGCGGAGGGGTACCCGGGTCGCCCGGCTCCCACTCGACCTCGATGGTCATCGCCGAGGCGCCTTCGGGAACGCTGATCGGGGAGGCGTCCTGCAGCATCCTGGCCGCGGTCATCCAGCTCGCCCCCTCCTCGTGCTCGCCGGCTCCGTGGGTGTGAGCTGCGTGGTTCTCGGACACTGTGTCGCACCTTCCGTGGATGTCACAACGGTCTTTCCGTGATGACCGGACACCGGGCGGATCTGTGACACCGGCGGATCCCCGTCCGCAATGTCACAACAGCGCCGGGAGCCCGGTCGTACCTGTGGTGAGCGGTGGATCCCGCCATCACCGCCACGCAGGCATCAGCGGGGTCATCGGCCCCCCGACGGAAGAGACCCCAGATGAGAGTCGTAGTTGCAGGAGCCAGCGGGCTGATCGGCTCCAGGACGGTCGCCAGGCTCCGGGACCACGGTGTGGAGGCCGTCCCCGTGGCCCGTTCCGAGGGCGTCGACGTCACCACCGGGCAGGGTCTCGCCGACGCCCTGCGAGGTGTCGAGGTGGTCGTGGACGTCACCGACGCGCCGTCCCGCGGCGAACGGGCGAGTGTCGAGTTCTTCGACACCGCGACAGCCAATCTGCTGCGGGCCGCCGCCGCGGCGGGCGCGGAGCACTTCGTGGCCCTGTCCGTGGTGGGCGCCGACCGGGTCCAGGGCGGCTACTTCCGTGCGAAGGCGCTGCAGGAACAGCAGGTGCGGAACTCCCCGATACCCCACTCCGTCGTACGGGCCACGCCGTTCTTCGAGTCCGTGGACGCACTGTCGCGCTCGACCAAGCACGCAGACGGCGTACACGTGGCGCCCGCGCTGGTACGCCCTGTGTCCACGGACGACGTCGCCGCCGCGGTCTCCCATGCCGCCGTGGGCGTACCGCTGTTCGGCACCCGCGAGGTCGCCGGGCCCGACCAGTACCGCCTGGACGAACTCACCGCGAAAGTGCAGGCGGCGCATGGCGATCCGCGGGGTGTGGTCACCGACCCGCACGCGCCGTTCTTCGGCGCGGTGCTCGGGGAGCGGACTCTGCTCCCGGGTGCCGACGCGCACGTGGGGCACGGCACCCTCGACCAGTGGCTCGCCCGGCGGTGACTCCTCCTGGCTATGCCGGCCCCCATCCCACCCCCGACCCTCGGCCGCGGACACCAACGCCCCGTCCAGTCCTGCGTCCGGCCCCTTTCCTCCCGACACCGTGACAGGAAGGCCGTCATGAGCGATCCGGCCCAGCCCGCTGAGTCCGCACCGACAAGTGAACTCGACCAGCTACCCGACCGCGACGCCGAAGAGACCGCCGAATGGCAGGCATCGCTGGACGCCGTGGTGCGCAACGCGGGTCCGGATCGGGCGGGTTACCTGCTGCGAAGGGTCCACGAGTACGCAGCCAGGTCTGGGGTCCGACTGCCCGGACTGCTCTCCTCGGACTACATCAACACGATCCCGGTGACGGCCCAGCCGTCCTTCGACGGCGACCTCGACATGGAGTCCAGGATCACCGCCCTGAACCGTTGGAACGCGGCCGCGATGGTCACGCGCGGCTCGCGTCTGGGGCTCGGCGGTCATATATCCACGTATGCCTCGGCCGCGTGGCTCTACGAGATCGGCTTCAACCACTTCTTCAAGGGCAAGGACAGCGACGGCTCTGGCGATCAGCTGTATGTGCAGGGGCACGCGTCGCCGGGGATCTACGCCCGTGTGTTCCTCGAAGGACGTCTGAGCGAGGCTCAGCTGGATGCCTTCCGACGCGAGGCGGACGGTCACGGTCTGCCGTCCTACCCCCACCCGCGGCGGCTGCCATGGCTCTGGGAATTTCCGACCGTGTCCATGGGACTCGGGCCGCTTGCTGCCATCTACCAGGCCCGCTTTAACCGGTATCTGCACGCCCGGGGCATCAAGGACACCTCGGGTTCGCGGGTGTGGGCCTTCCTCGGAGACGGTGAGATGGACGAGCCCGAGTCGATGGCCGCGCTGGCGCTCGCCGCCCGCGAAGGGCTGGACAACCTCACCTTCGTCGTCAACTGCAACCTCCAGCGCCTGGACGGTCCCGTCCGGTCGAACTCGAAGATTGTGCAGGAACTGGAGGCGCGGTTCCGTGGGGCGGGCTGGAACGTGGTGAAGTCCCTGTGGGGCGAGGCCTGGGACCCGGTGATCGCGCAGGACGCCACCGGTGCGCTGGTTCACCGCCTGGGCGAGGTGCCGGACGCGCAGATGCAGACATACGCCGCGCGGGACGCCGCCTACATCCGCAAGGACTTCTTCACCGGCGACGCGCTGTCCGGCATTGCGGCCGGGTTGAGCGACGCGCAGCTGACCGAGTTGTTCGAGAAGTCACGCGGCGGGCACGAGCCGCTCAAGGTGTACGCCGCCTACCGGGCCGCCGTCGAGCACCAGGGAGCGCCGACCGTCATCCTCGCCCAGACCGTCAAGGGACACACGCTGGGGCCGGATTTCGAGTCGCGCAACGCCAACCACCAGATGAAGAAGCTCACTCTGGCGCAGTTCCGGCAGATGCGTGATCTGCTTGAACTGCCTATTCCGGACAGTGCGTTGAGTGGCGACGTGGTGCCGTACTGGCACCCGGGTGAGAACGCGCCGGAGGTGCGCTACCTTCGCGCGCGGCGTGCCGCCCTGGGCGGTCCCGCCCCGGTGCGCCGCGTGGTCGCGGGCCGGCTGGAACAGCCGCCCGCCAAGCCCTTCGAAGCGTTGGAGAAGGGTTTCGGCAATCAGGAGGTGGCCACGACGATGGCCCTCGTCCGCCTGGTCCGGGACCTGATGAAGGGCAAGGAGACGGGGCCGCGCTGGGTACCGATCATTCCCGACGAGGCCCGCACGTTCGGCATGGAGTCCCTGTTCCCGACGGCCGGGATCTACTCGCCGGACGGGCAGACCTACGAGCCGGTCGACGCCGACCAGCTGCTGTACTACCGGGAGTCCAAGAACGGCCAGCTCATCGACGAGGGCATCACCGAAGCCGGTTCAATGGCCGAGTTCACCGCGGCGGCGACCTCGTACGCCACGCACGGCGAGCCGATGATCCCGTTCTACATCTTCTACGCCATGTTCGGCTTTCAGAGGACCGGCGACCAGTTCTGGGCGCTCGCCGACCAGATGGGGCGCGGCTTCGTCATCGGGGCGACCGCGGGCCGTACGACGATGACCGGTGAGGGGCTGCAGCACGCCGACGGTCACTCCCATCTGCTGGCCTCCACGAACCCGGCGGCGATCAGCTACGACCCGGCCTTCGCATACGAGATCGCGGTCATCGTCAAGGACGGGCTGCGTCGCATGTACGGCGAGCAGCCCGAAAACGTCTTTTACTACCTGACGGTGTACAACGAGCCGAAGCGACAGCCCGCCATGCCGCCCGTGCCGAACATCGAAGAGGGCATCGTGCGGGGCATCTACCGCTTCCGGCAGGCCGAGTTCCCTGACGCCGGGCCGCGGATCCAGCTGCTGTCCTCCGGCACGGCGATCCACTGGGCGCTGGAGGCCCAGGAACTCCTGCGGTCGCAGTGGAACGTGCACGCCGACGTCTGGTCGGTGACGTCTTGGACGGAGTTGCGCCGCGACGCCCTATGCGCGGACCGTGAGCGGCTGAACGGCTCGGAGCGCACCCCGTACGTGACGCGCGCACTGTCGGGTGCGCGGGGCCCGGTCCTGGCGGTCAGCGACTGGATGCGTCAGGTGCCCGACCAGATCAGTCAGTGGGTCGAGCAGGACTACGCCTCCCTTGGAACGGACGGCTTCGGCCTGTCGGACACCCGGGACGCCGTGCGCCGGTACTTCCGGGTGGACGCGGAGTCGATCGTGATCGCCGCTCTGGACCAGCTCGCCCGGGCCGGCGAGGTCTCCCCGCAGACCGTTGCCGAGGCCCGCGAACGCTACGGATGGCAGGCATGAACCGGACCCGCCCGATGCGGACCGGATACGACGACAAGGGGTGCCGTGACGCCCTGTGGACGTGTGAGGAGCAACCAACATCATGGCGTTTTCCGTAACCCTGCCAGCCCTCGGTGAGAGTGTCACCGAGGGCACGGTCACCCGCTGGCTCAAGCAGGTCGGCGACAGCGTGGAAGTCGACGAACCCCTCCTGGAGATCTCCACCGACAAGGTCGACACCGAAATCCCCTCCCCCGCCGCTGGCATCCTCGTTTCCATCAGCGTCCCTGAGGACGAGACCGTCGAGATCGGCGCCGTTCTCGGCGTCATCGGCGCGCCGGACACGGCCCAGGCACCGGAACCTGCTCCTGCTCCTGCTCCTGCTCCTGCTCCTGCTCCTGCGGCGGCCTCTACGCCGGCTTCGGTTCCTCCGCCGGAGCCGACTCCGGCTCCCGCACCGGTTCAGGCCGCCGCGCCGCCTGTCGTGGTCGAGGAGGCCGTGCCCGCTCCGGCTCCGGTGCCTGCGGCGTCCGCTCCCGCGGTGGCTGCCGTACCCGCGCCCCCGGTTGCCGGCACGTTGGCGTTGCGGGGACAGACCGTCGCGATGACCCGTATCCGCAGGATCATCGGAGACAACCTCAAGCAGGCGCTGCTGGAGCAGGCTCAGCTGACCTCCGTCGTCGAGGTCGACGTCACCGTGCTGTTGCGTCTACGCAACCGGGCCAAGGAGGACTTCTTTGCCCGCGAGGGCGTCAAGCTCTCGCCCATGCCGTTCTTCGTCAAGGCGGCTGCCCAGGCCCTCAAGGCGCATCCCGTGATCAACGCCCGCATCAACGAGGGCGAGGGCACGATCACCTACTTCGACCGCGAGAACATCGGCATTGCGGTGGACACCGACAGGGGGTTGATGACTCCGGTCATCAAGGACGCGGGCGACCTGAGCACTGCGGGCATCGCGCACGCGACCGCCGAACTGGCCGGCCGGGCCCGCAGTGGCCACCTCACCCCGGACGACGTGTCGGGAGCGACCTTCACGATCTCCAACACCGGCTCACGTGGCGCTCTGTTCGACACGGTGATCGTGCCGCCGGGCCAGGCTGCCATCCTGGGTATCGGTGCCACCGTCAAGCGGCCGGCGGCCGTCATGATCGACGAGGACACCGTGGGCCTGGGTGTCCGCGACATGGTGTACCTGTCCCTGTCGTACGACCACCGTCTGGTGGATGGTGCGGACGCCGCCCGGTATCTGACCGCCGTCAAGGCGATCCTGGAGGCCGCGGCCTTCGAGGGCGACCTCTCGCCCGGTTCCCGGACCTGAGCTGCGGCTGCGGCTGCGGAAAGGCACGGGCGGTGCGGGGCGACGAGCGAAACGTCGCCCCGCACCGCCTTCGGCGGTTTCGGATGTATGCGGCCGTCGCCGCTCAGGGTGCCGGGTCCTGTGCCATCGCGGTCGCAGCACGCCGGGAGCGCACGATCGCGATCACGGTATCCGTGGTGCGGTCGAGATGGCTGCGGCCGTCCGGCAGCAGAGCGGTGGGGCTGATGTAACTGCGCGGTCCGACGTGCGTGGCCGGGTCGAGCCGGTGAACGGTGATCTTGCCGTCACGGGCGGCGCGGTTCCAGGCACTGCGGCGCAGCAGCGGCCAGCGCTGGGGGAACATCCAGGTGCCGACCCGCTCGACACGGTCGTATGCACTGGTCAGTTGATGCACGTGCTCGGCGCAGGAGAGGTCGTTGGCCCCGTTGTGGAACGCACCGAACATGATGAGCATGAGCGGGGCGGCCAGCCGTGTGCGCAGCTCGTCGACTGCGCCGGTGGCGACCTGTGCGCCGCCGCTGTAGCTGAGCAACACCACAGGGGTGCCGCTGCCCGGGCGGTATCCGGCCAACCGGAGCTGCGTGGCGATCTGTGAGCCGACGGCCCGGTTGTACAGGGGGCGGTACCGCCGGTCGGCAGCGACGAAGATCTGCATGACGTTGTGCAGGAACAGCAGCAGCCCGATATGGCGGCGCAGCCATGCCCATACGGGACGGTCGGCAAGCGGGTCGGCGAGCGGCGAGTAGGGCTGGACCTGGCCCAGGACCCGCAATTCGGGTGCTGCGGCAATTACGGCCTTGACCAGTTGGCCGCCGTCGCGGCTGTCGCGCACGCGCCGCTTTCCGATGCCGTCCAGGTAGACCAGGTATGCCTTCGGGGGATCGTCGGGTGCCGCGCCACGGGCGTAGGGCACGCCCTTGGGGAGCGTGGTGACGGGGTTGCGCCAGCCGGCACCGTAGGCCAGCACCTCATATCGGGCGAGCAGTCCCTCGGCGAGCAGAGCCGGTCCCAGCAGGCTGGCCCAGAGCAGGAAGTGGTTCATGCGAGCGCCTCCGGGGCAGCGGTCGCGCTGAGGCGTACGACCAGTCGGCGGACGCCCTCCACCGTGATGCCGAGCGCTACTCCGGCTGCGGCCACGCAGCCGGCGGCGGTCCACCAGCCCAGCCCGGTCGTGGCGGCCAGCGGGCCGGTGAGTGTGGCGCCGACTCCGGCAAAGAGCAGCAGATGGAGCAGGGGGCCGAGCAGCGGAAAGGCGAGGACTGCGGCGAGCAGCAGGGGTGCGAGCAGGCCGGGGGTCCACTCCAGTGTGCCGTCCGCAGGCGGTGAGGTCAGCAGCAGTTCGGCTACGGTCCACGCGGTCAGCGGCCACAGTGCGAGCACGGCCCCCTCGACGATGGCGCCGGTCAGCATCAGTCCGACGACGTTCCTGGGGGACACTCCGGGCCGGCACACCAAGAGCGGCATGATGCGCCCGGCGGCTTCTGACAGTCCGGCGAGCAGAAGCAGTGCGACGACGGCGGGTGACATGGTGTCACCCTTGCTGTGCCCGGTCGGCGGCCGGCCGGAGCGGACGCGCTGTATGCAGGTACCGCTCCAGTTCGTCTGCGGCTCGTCGGAACCCGCCCGCCCGGTGCTGGGCGTCCCGCATGGTGTGCGCGGCCTTCCGGAACCGGGGTTCGTCCAGCAGCCGCCGGGCGAGCGACCGGACCGTGTTCTCCAAGACGTCCCGGGGGTGCATCGACAGGCCTGCTCCGAGGTCGGTGACGCGCCGGGCCACCAGCGGCTGGTCGGCACCCTGCGGGATCACCAGCATCGGGACTCCGGCGTACAGGGCCTCGTTCACACTGTTCATCCCGCCGTGTGTGACGAGCAGGGCGGTGCGTTCCAGCACCTCTGTCTGCGGCACGAAAGGACGCGCGATGACGTTCTTCGGCAGCGGCTCCAGCGCCCCAGGGTCAGTTCTGCCGGTGGAGAGGACCACAGTGCCGCCCAGTGGAGCGAGCGCGGTGGCGAAGCAGCGCAGCAGGCGGGGGTCGGCGTCGAACACGGTGCCCAGGGACGCGTACAGCACGGGGTCCCGCAGCCGCTCGAACGGGAAGGTCGGGTCGTGCGGCCGGGCGCCCAGGCTGGGGCCGACGAACCGGTAGGACCCGTCGAATTCCTGCACGTCCGGCTGGAATTCGCGTGAAGTGTAGACCAGGTTGAGCGGCTGGCGGATGCCTGAGAGGTCGACCAACGGTATGTCGTGGGTGTCGAACCGTCGGTGCAGTTCGTGGCGTGATCGGACGTAGCCCTGGAGGCTGCGGGGTCGGGCCCGCGCCGCGGTGAGCAGGTCCCACGAGGCGCTCGTGGGGCTGGGGACGTGCCGGTTGTAGGCGAACGTGGTGAACGAGGACGCCGCCGGGATCCCGAGTTCACGCGCGGCGACCGCGCCCCAGGGGCAGGCGCTGTCGTGGACGATCAGGTCGGGGCCGATGCCGCGGAGGTCGTCGAGGACGGCGGGCAGCATGCGTACGGCGGTGCCGGCGAGCGCCTCCAGCAGCGCGAGCGGGGTGACCGGTTCGGGCAGCGGAGGGGCACCACCGGGGTAGAGGTGTACGACGGCACCGGTGGCCTCAATCGCCTCACGGAACGCCGGCCAGGTGTGGTATGTGACCGTGTGGCCGCGTCTGACGAGTTCGGAGACGACCGGCAGGGTCGGGTTGACGTGCCCGTGCATGCCGATGTTGAGGAACGCGACGGTGCTCACAGACCAATCTCCTCTGGGTCTGGACCTGTTGTGATCAGGTCTTCTGTTGTGTTCTTGTCTTCCAAGCGTTCTGAGTGATCCGTGTGCCGGGGACGGACCCGTCAGCGTCCCCGATCCGGTACAGGCCCGGTCCGGTGACGTGCAGCGCGTCGATGAAGTGCCCGGCAGTCTGGGACGCGGTGCTGATCAGTCGCTGCGAGTGGCCGAAATCCCAGGGGGCGGGCCAGTCGTGGGTGCCGGTCGGCAGCACTACGGTCGGGATGCTCCGCGCCACTTCGCGCAGGTCGCGTTCGATCTGGTGGTGCAACAGCAGGACCCCTGCCCGGGCGGCGATCGCGCCGGGCCGCAGGGGCGGGACGTTGGGGGGCAGTGGCGAGCTCTCCGGCCCGGTCGGTACCACGACCACGCTGGATGCGCCCGACTCGAGGGCCGCCAGCACGGGGACGTAGGCGGTCACTCCGCCGTCGACGAGCATTCTGCCCCCTCGTTCGACCGGCGGCAGGATCCCGGGGATGGCCGTGCTGGCCAGCAGGGCGGATTCGAGGTCGCCGTGGTCGAGCAGCACCGGTGTACCGGCTACCAGATCCGTGGCCACTGCGGTGAAGGGAACCGCCAGCTGCTCGATGCGCGAGGGAAGTCCGGCACGGACGATCAGTCGGCGCAGCCCCAGGTCGGTGAAGATGCCGGCCCGGGAGGACGGATGGGCGAGCCGGTACACGTCCCGGCGGCGCAGTTCCCTCCACACGTGTTCCAGCCACGACGCCGCCCCGTCGGGGCGCGAGGCCGCGATGGCGCCGTTCAGCGCTCCCACTGAAGTCCCGATGATCATGTCCGGGACGAACCCACGCTCCTCCAAGGCGTGCCCGATGCCGACGTGCGCCGCGCCCAGCACGCCGCCGGCTCCCACGACCACGGCGACGGGCCGCGGAAGCGTGTTCAGGCCCACCGCCTCGGCGGCCGTGGACACCTTGCGCGGTGGCAGGGAACGCGTCTCGTCGGGGCGTGGTGACGAGAGCGGTTTCCGGAGGCGAGTGACCTGCATGATCTACCTTCTCCACCCTGGGTGACGCGTCGTTACGGTCCGCCCACTACGACCGGGTGGCAGGTGGATCTGTGACACGGGCGGGTCCTCGCCCTGGATACGGTCGGGTGCCGGACGGCTGTCACACATCCGTCGGGTGACCGGTCCTGCTGGGCATGTACTCCGTCATTTCGAGAGCGCCAGCCCGCCGCCCACCGCCGGACGACTATGCGGTCACCGCGGAGTTCTACGATGTGCTCCAGGCGGAGCAGGACGAGGCCCTCGTCCGTGAGCTCTACGGCCGCGATGCGGCAGACGCGCGTGTCGGAGTACTCGACATCGGAGCCGGAACTGGGCGGGTCACCATGATGTGCCTGGGCGAGTCCCGGGTCGATGTGCATGCTGTCGAGCCCTCTCGGGCTATGCGTGCGCCGTTGATGACGCGGCTGGCTGCACTGCCACGGGCGCCGAGGGAGCGTGTCACCGTGCATCCTCGGTCCCTTGAGGAGACGGCACTGCACGAGGTCGCGGATGTGGCGATCTGCCACAACACCATCGCCTGTCTCGCGCCAGAGGCACGGCGAGCGCTGTGGCCGGCCGTCGCCCGGGCGCTCGTACCCGGTGGTTCACTGGTCTTCCAGCTTCCGCCCGCTCGCGTTCCCGATTCGGACACCGTGCGTGTCTTTCCCCTCCAGACGGTCGGGCAGCACGTCTACGGGGGGCACATGGCCATGTCGGCCGTCGGGGACCGCATCCGTACCCGATGCCACTACTGGGTCCGGGGGTCGGAGGGTTTGCTCAGTCGGCACACGGAGACCTTCTGGATGTGGCCTGCTGCTCGCGCAGATCTGCTCAGCGACCTGGCCGGTCACGGCTTCGCTCCGCTGCCCCTGCGGCGTGATCCGGCTGTCCTCGCGGTGACACTCGTGCGCCCGGGGCCTCGCTTCTGACCCGCCATGCTCCCGTCTCCCGCCCCTGCCGGATCTCCCTCGTGTGTGACATCGAGTACCACGCTGTTCGGGTACCGTGTGTTCCTTCGAGTCGCCCGCGCGTCCCGTCTGTGCCGGTTGTAGCATGGGTTTTCTGCGGGCCGGAAGGGATGCCAATGCACGCTGGGGACGATGTGGACGCACTGGAGAAGGCGACGAAGGACTTCGTTGCGTCGCGTCCACAGCTCTTCGGCATCGCCTATCGCGTGCTGGGCAGCACGGTGGAGGCTGAGGACATCCTCCAGGAGGCCTGGGTGCGATGGCAGAACGCTGATCGCACCCAGGTCGTCGAGCCTGCGGCTTTCCTGGCCACCATGACCACGCGGCTCGCGATCAATACGGCCCAGTCCGCCCGGGTACGGCGTGAGGCATATGTCGGTCCCTGGCTTCCCGAGCCTGTCGATACGAGCGCGGATCCGCAGATGGGCGCGGAACGCGCCGAGGCGGTCGAACTGGCCGTTCTCCACCTCTTGGAGAAGCTGAACCCTGTGGAGCGGGCCGCCTACGTTCTGCGAGAGGCGTTCGACTATCCTTACGGGCAGATCGCCGAGATGCTGGAGACGAGTCAAGCCAATACCCGCCAGCTGGTGAGCCGGGCCCGTAAGCATCTGGCCGCCGAGCGCGGTGAGAGGGTGAGCCGGTCCGCCCACCAGCGCCTGCTGGAGGTGTTCCTCACCGCGGCGCGGACCGGGGATCTCGAGGCTCTGGAGGATGTCCTCGCTGCGGATGTCGTCAGTTACTCCGACGGCGGAGGAGTGCGTGGGGCATCGAGGATCCCCGTCTTCGGGCGTGCCCGTGTCGCCAGGTACCTGGCGGCCTTCGCCCCCCGTTTCTGGCCGCAGGCACAGGTCCGCTGGGTCGAGGCCAACGGCCGGCCGGCGGTCCTGGTGCAGTTTGGGGAGGAGCCCGTGGCTCTGCTGTCCGTCGATGTCTCGGCAGAGGGCATCGACCGGATCATGTGGGTGATGAACCCGGCCAAGCTGACGCCGTACGTCGCGTCGCTGGCAGGTTGAGCACGGCCTTCGAAGACTCAGGAGGCGGCTCGGGGCACGCTGTGTCACAAGGACGGCCACTCGTCGGTCATCTGGTTATCCGAATCTGCGGTTTCCTGAAGACCAGAAGGACAGACGACGTGATGACAGCCATGAGCGGCGCGGCAGGTCCCGCCCTCTGCGGTGTGAGCGGTTGTGGCCGGCAAGTCAAGACTCCTGCCTGGGGAGTCACGAGGTGACCGAACACATCAGACTGCCGGACCTGTCCACGGACAAGGACTTCGACGGCGAGTCCTTCTCCGCCATCTACACGACGACCGTGACGGTCAGTGGTGGGGTGGCCGCCCACGGACGGGCCTCCGGACGAGCGCGGTCGGACGACGGAGTTCTCGACCTCAACCTGCGGATGCCAGCCGCGCTCGGCGGCGACGGGCACGGAACCAATCCCGAGCAGCTCTTCGCCGCCGGCTTCGCGGCCTGCTTCCACGGGGCCCTGAGCCTGGTCGCGCGGCAGGAGGCGCTCGATCCATCCGCGATCTGTGTCGAGGCGACAGTGGCGTTCGGCCGGGATCCGGGAGACGGCGGGTACCTGCTCCGCGTCGATCTGGTGGTCAAGTGGCCCGGTGTCGCTCCGGAGGTCGCCACGCCCCTCATCGAGAAGGCGGACTCGCTGTGTCCCTACGCCAGAATGGCTGGTGAGGGAACACCGTCGACCGTCACTCTCGCTCCCTGACCGCACCGTCGCATGCGCCGGCTGGCGCCCGAGCGGCGGACCGGGTGTCAGCTGGGAAACCAGAGATCGGCATCGGCGGCCTCTTCCTTCCGGATGGTGAACACGGCGGTTTCCTTCTTTCTCCGCGAGCCCTGCGGGGGCAGCTCAGCGACGAAACGGTGGTCGCCTCCGGTGCCCCGGGGCGTGTCCGGCTCCCGGACAGCCTGGAAGTACTCGGCGTTCACAGAGCGGTAGTGCGCCCACTGCTCAGGGAGCTCGTCTTCGTAGAAGATCGCCTCCACCGGGCACACCGGCTCACACGCGTGGCAGTCGACGCACTCGGACGGGTCGATGTAGAGCGTCCGCTCGCCCTCGTAGATGCAGTCCACGGGGCATTCCGTGACGCATGCTCTGTCCTTGACATCGACGCAGGGCTGCGCAATGACGTACGTCATCCTGTCCTCCTTCGCCCTCGGGCGCGGCACTCCCGGCCAGCCGTTAAGACCGAGGAGATCTTGCTGGTGTGACACCCCGGCGATCGCCGAGGCCCGGCCGGATGTCACAGGAGGCACAGATGCCCGGTCAGTTGGCCGAGGGCCACGGGCCTCGTAATGCGACATCCGAGAAGAGGAACACCGTGTCATCTGTGAACACTTTCGTGATCGTCGGGGGCGGACTCGCCGCAGGAAAGGCGGCTGAGGCACTACGGGAGCACGGCCATACCGGCCCACTTCTCGTCATCAGCGACGAGAAGGAGCCGCCCTACGTCCGCCCGCCGCTGTCCAAGGGCTACCTGCTGGGCAAGGAAGAGCGCGATTCGATCTTCGTGCACCCTGAGGAGTGGTATGCGAAGAACGCGGTGGACCTGTTCCTGGGCACCAGCGTGCGGGCCGTCGACCCTCTGGCCAAGGAGGTGGAGCTCGACAACGGCCGCCGTGTGTCCTACGGCGGGCTCTTGCTGGCCACCGGCTCGTCTCCTCGCCGCCTGCGGGTTCCGGGTGCGGATCTCGGGAACGTGCTGTACCTGCGGCGGGTGGGTGACAGCGAACGGCTCAAGGCCGCCTTCACCGCGGGCGCACGGATTGTGGTGATCGGCGACGGCTGGATTGGGCTCGAGACGGCGGCCGCCGCACGGATGGCGGGGGCACAGGTGACGGTGCTCGGGCATGGAGATCTGCCCCTGATGAAGGTGCTGGGCCGGGAGGCGGCCGAGGTGTTCGCCCAGCTCCACACGGATCACGGCGTCCGTCTGCGCTCGCGTGTGGAGGTTGAGCGCATCACCGGGGCAGGAGGCCGCGCGGACGGGGTGCTGCTGTCCGACGGTACTCGTCTGGACGCGGACGCCGTCGTTGTGGGAGTCGGCATCACCCCCAACGTGCAACTTGCCGAGCAGGCGGGCCTGGAGGTGCGCAACGGCATCGTCACCGACGCGCACCTGCGGTCGTCGGTGCCCGGGATCTACGCGGCGGGTGACGTCGCCAATGCCTACCACCCGTTCCTCGACCGTCATGTGCGCGTCGAGCACTGGGCCAATGCTCTGAATCAGCCGGAGACAGCAGCGCGGAGCATGCTCGGCCAGGACGCCGTGTACGACAGGCTGCCGTACTTCTACACGGACCAGTACGACCTGGGGATGGAGTACACGGGTTACACGGAGGCCGACGGGTACGACCGTGTGGTCTTCCGTGGCGATCTGGACCAGCGGCGCTTCGTCGCCTTCTGGATGTCGGGCCGTCGTGTGCTCGCCGGCATGAACGTCAACGTGTGGGACGTCGTCGATCCCATCCGGGCTCTGGTGCAGTCCCGGACCGACATCGACGACGCTCTTCTTGCCGACCCCGAGGTCCCCCTCGGCAGCCTGCTGCCCTGATCCGGCCCGTGTCACAAACACCGGGACCGGCCGGTCGTAGTCGGTGACGACCCAAGCGATCGGAGCAATCGTGGCTATCACCGAACGACGTCTTTCCACCGGGGTGCTGGTGATCGGTACGGGCGGGGCCGGCCTGCGGGCCTCCATCGAACTCGCCGAGGCCGGGATGGATGTCCTCGCCGTCGGCAAGCGCCCGAAGGAGGACACGCACACGGCCCTGGCCGCCGGGGGCATCAACGCGGCCCTGGCCACCATGGACCCCGAGGACAGCTGGCAGCAGCACGCCGCGGACACGCTCAAGGAGAGCTACCTCCTGGCCGATCCGCGCACCGTCGAGATCGTCACCCAGGGCGCCGCCCTGGGGATCGATGACCTGGAGCGCTACGGCATGGCCTTCGCCAGGGAGGACGACGGCCGCATCTCGCAGCGCTTCTTCGGCGCGCACAAGTTCCGCCGCACCGCCTTCGCCGGCGACTACACCGGCCTGGAGATCCAGCGCACCCTGATCCGGCGGGCGACGCAGCTCGGGATTCCCATGCTCGACAGCGTCTACATCACCCGGCTCCTGGTGCACGACGGTGCCGTGTTCGGGGCCTACGGTTTCGACCTCACGGACGGACAGCGCTATCTCATCCATGCCGACGCCGTCATTCTGGCGGCGGGCGGCCACACCCGTATCTGGCGGCGTACGTCCTCCCGGCGCGACGAGAACACCGGCGACTCGTTCCGGCTGGCGGTGGAAGCCGGTGCCCGGCTGCGCGACCCGGAACTGGTCCAGTTCCACCCGTCGGGCATCATCGAGCCGGAGAACGCGGCAGGGACCCTCGTCAGCGAAGCCGCTCGAGGGGAGGGCGGAATCCTGCGCAACGCCCTCGGCGAGCGGTTCATGAACCGCTACGACCCCGAGCGCATGGAACTGTCCACCCGCGACCGGGTGGCCCTGGCCTCCTACACGGAGATCAAGGAAGGGCGCGGTACGCCCAAGGGCGGCGTCTGGCTCGACGTTTCTCACCTGCCCCGGCAGACGATCATGAACCGGTTGCCCCGGGTCTACCAGACACTGCTCGACCTGCAGATGCTGGACATCACCCGCGAGCCGATCGAGATCGCGCCCACGGCCCACTATTCGATGGGCGGCGTGTGGGTCAGGCACGACGACCACAGCACCGACGTACGCGGTCTGTACGCCATCGGCGAGGCGTCCAGCGGCCTGCACGGTGCCAACCGCCTGGGCGGCAACAGCCTCATCGAGCTGCTGGTCTTCGGCCGCATCACGGGCCAAGCGGCCGCCGCCTACTCCCAGGGGCTCACTGCGCAGCCACGCTCTGCGGCCGCGGTGGCCGCGGCACGGGCGGAGATCGACGAGCTGCTCGCGGCGGACGGGCCGGAGAACGTGCGCGCCCTCCAGCGCGCGATCCGCAACACCATGACCGAGCACGCGGGCGTCGTACGCAACGAGGACGGGCTGCGCGCCGGGCTGTCGGAACTCACCGCGATCGAGAAGCGGATGGAAGATGTCGGCGTCCACCCTGACATCGCCGGCTTCCAGGACCTGGCCCACGCCTTCGATCTCAAGTCCGCTGCTCTCGCGGCGCGGGCCACGCTCGAAGCGGCGCTCGAACGCCGGGAGACCCGCGGGTGCCACAACCGAAGCGACTACCCGCAGATGGATCCCGCGCTGCAGGTGAACCTGGTGTGGTCCCCCACGTCGGGAATCACCCACGAGAGCATCGGCCCTGTTCCGGACGAGATCTCCCGTCTGATGGAAGACGTCTCGGCCGACGGCAAGCTCGTGGAATAGACCGCAGCTATCCCGGCACGGAAGGTCCGGAGGGTTCCGAATCCATCCGGGTGCAGTGTCACAAATGAAGTCAGCATTCTGTCTTTCCCAGTGAAGAACAAAATTGGCCGATGCGGCGGAACACCGCTTCACGCAACTTCGCCGCGCAGAGAGAACTCGGAGAGGATCCGAATCATGAAGGTTGTAGTCATCGGCGGGACCGGCCTGATCGGCTCGAAGCTGGTCGCCAAGCTGAACGAGCACGGCCACGAGGCGGTGCCGGCCGCTCCCAACACCGGCGTCAACTGCCTGACCGGTGAGGGCCTGGCCGAGGTCCTGCAGGGCGCCTCCGTCGTGGTCGATGTCTCGAACTCCCCCTCGTTCGCGGACGACGACGTGATGGAGTTCTTCCGCACGTCGACCAGCAACCTCCTCAAGGCCGAGGCGGAAGCGGGTGTGACCCACCATGTCGCGCTCTCCGTGGTCGGCACCGAGCGGCTCCAGGAGAGCGGCTACTTCCGTGCCAAGCAGGTGCAGGAGGAGCTGATCAAGGAGTCCGGGATCCCGTTCTCCATCGTCCACGCGACGCAGTTCTTCGAGTTCATGAAGGGCATCTCGGACGCCGCGACCGAGGGCGACACCGTGCGCCTGGCCCCCGTCAAGATCCAGCCCATCTACTCCGACGACGTCGCCGCCGCCGTGGGCCGCACAGCCGTGGGCACGCCCGTGGGCGGCGTGGTGGAGGTGGCCGGCCCCGAGGCGTTCCAGCTGGACGAGCTGGTCCGCAAGGCCCTCGCCGCCAAGAACGACCCTCGCAAGGTCGTGGCGGACCCGAAGGCCCCGTACTTCGGTGCCCAGCTCCAGGAGACCACACTCCTGCCCGGCCCCGACGCGCAGATCGCCGAGACCCGGATCGCCGACTGGTCCGCGCAGCAGCAGCGGTAGAGCGGCAGGCAGCAGGCCGTCCGGACGGGGCGGCCCCTCTCTGGGGCCGCCCCTGTCTTCTCCCGACGGCGCCGCCCTCCCCCGCCACATCACTCCGCCCCCGAAGGAAGCGTCTGGTCATGCTCAGGAACCGCACTCAGAACAGCCTCTCCGAGACCGGCCGGTACACGCCGCTGACCGGCCTCTACACCATCGACCCGGTCCACAGCACGATCGGCTTCTCCGTCCGGCACGCCATGATCTCAAATGTGCGGGGAAAGTTCGACGCGTTCGAGGGACTCCTCAAACTCGACGGCTCCCGGCCGGAACGGTCAGAGGCCTACGCGAGTATCCAGACGCAGAGCCTGGACACCGGCATCCGGGAGCGGGACACGCATCTCACCGGCCCGGATTTCTTCGACTCCGCGGTCTTTCCTCTGATGACCTTCCGCTCCACCGGGATCGTGCCGGTCGGAAACGACATGTTCCGCCTGGTCGGCAACCTCAAGATCAAGGACATCGAACTGCCCGTCGACCTTGAGATCACCTTTGGCGGTGCCGGCCAGGACACCTACGGCCAGCACCGGGTCGGTTTCGAGGGCAGGGCCACCCTGCAACGGTCCGACTGGGGACTCACGTGGAACGCAGCCCTGGAAACGGGCGGTGTCCTCATCAGCGACAAGGTGACGCTGGTGCTCGACATCTCCGCAGTGCGCCAGGAGCAGCAGCTATCTCCCGCCGCCTGACCCACTGACGCTCACGCGCACGCCAGATCTCCGGTCGCCGGGGGTCTGGCGCGCTGGTCTGTACGTGGTGCAACTCTCGACGGGCCGTTAGCGGCGGTTGATGGCTGACATGATGGGCTACATCAAGGCCGACCAGGCTACTGTGAGCGGGACGAGCTCCGTGGGTGAGGGCTGGTCGCCGGGGTGACGGCCCGAGTCAGGCCGGTGGGGATGCAACTCATTGGGCAAGGCGGCCTGTTGCCGCCCACTGAGCGAGGGCCGGGGGCCGCGCTGGAGGGGGATCGCTCTGCTCGCATCATGGTCGAGAACCACACGCTTGCCCGAGCCACCTCGGAGGCGGGCGGGAGTGAGTGCCGCTCTTTGGAGTACGGCATCCTGGCAGGGGCGAGAAGTGGTCGCCGTCGACCGCTTCTCGCATCCAGACTGTGCTCCCGCTGCTGCACCTGGCAGGGCACGACGTCCTGAGCCTTCACAACCGGACGGGCGGCTGCGCCACGACCCACGGCAGGGACGTGAGCGCTGGCTGCGAAAAGCCTGCCCAGTGTCGGCCAGTGGAGCCGGCACAAGACCTCAACGGAGTGCTCCGGGCAGCGGTCGGCGATGAAGCAGGAAGCCCTACGGCGCCAGCCGTAGAACTCGTGAACGAGGAGGAGTTCTACGGCTGTGTGAACGTCCGGTCTCGAGCGTCAACGCACGGGTTTGCGCAACGCCGTCCGTTGCCCGAGGACGCTGCCCACCGACCAGGACTGCCCCCATGATGCGTCTACGTGGCCGTCATGAGCGCGGGCCCGACAGGCATCGGACGACTTCCACCGCTCGATCTATGCACGGAGTTGCATGCCACGTGCCGGGCAGAAACCGGGGCGGGATGTTGAGATCCTGGGTGGGCACCAGGTCGCACGAGGGGATGGTCTTCGAGGCGGGCTCGCCGGCCTCCTCCTCCGATGCGGCACTCGTCAAGGGTGTGGCTGATACAGATC